>NZ_JAJNIK010000002.1:0-415991 GCF_022386495.1 Mammaliicoccus sp. H-M34 | reverse complement strand
AAGGTAATATCATAGCGAAAGCGACGGATAATGCAGAAACGCCGAATACGTCTGACGCATCTGAACCAGTCAAATCGAAAGATACAACACCACCAACTAAGCCTGTCATTCAAACAGACTTAACTGATAAAGGTGGTACAAAAGATCCAATTGTTGTAAAAGCTGATCCAGGTTCTAAAGTAGAATTATTCGATAAAGATGGCAATAAAATTGGTGAGGGTGTCGCAAATGATCAAGGTATCGCTGAAATTACACCGACAAAACCATTACCTGAAGGTAATATCATAGCGAAAGCGACGGATAATGCAGAAACGCCGAATACGTCTGACGCATCTGAACCAGTCAAATCGAAAGATACAACACCGCCAACTAAGCCTGTCATTCAAACAGACTTAACTGATAAAGGTGGTACGAAAGATCCAATTGTTGTAAAAGCTGATCCAGGTTCAACTGTCGAGTTATTCGATAAAGATGGCAATAAGATTGGAGAGGGTGTCGCTAATGATCAAGGCGTTGCTGAAATCAAACCGACAAAACCATTACCTGAAGGTAATATCATAGCGAAAGCGACGGATAATGCAGAAATACCGAATACGTCTGACGCTTCTGAACCTGTCAAATCGAAAGATACAACACCGCCAACTAAACCAGTGATTCAAACAGATTTAACTGGTAAAGCTGGCACAAAAGATCCAATTATTGTAAAAGCTGATCCAGGAACTAAAGTAGAATTATTCGATAAAGACGGCAATAAAATTGGTGAAGGTGTTGCTAATGATCAAGGTATTGCTGTAATTACACCGACAAAACCATTACCTGAAGGTAATATCACAGCGAAAGCGACAGATAATGCGGAAACGCCGAACTCTTCTGATACTTCAAAACCAACTAAGTCTAGAGATACAACACAATCAACTAAACCTGATACTCAAACAGACTTAACTGGTAAAGATAGTACAAAAGATCCAATTATAGTAATATCTAAACCAGGCTATAAAGTAGAAATTTTCGATAAAGATGGTAACAAGGTTGGAGAAGGCATCGCTAATGATCAAGGTATTGCTGAAATTATACCAACAGCACCATTACCTGAAAACAAATATACAGCGAA
Source organism: Mammaliicoccus sp. H-M34 (assembly GCF_022386495.1). Lineage (NCBI taxonomy): Bacteria > Bacillati > Bacillota > Bacilli > Caryophanales > Staphylococcaceae > Mammaliicoccus > Mammaliicoccus sp. H-M34. The sequence continues at coordinate 414,880 of NZ_JAJNIK010000002.1, read as the reverse complement.
AGTAACGGGTAAAGCAGAATCACCGATTGCTTCAGATGATTCTAAACTTAAGTTACAATCAAATCCTACTGATATGATTAATAACAAAGTTAAAGATGCAGATAAAAACAAGCCTGGTTATGGTGATAATCCGATAAATATTTCACCTGATAAAAGTATTACCATTCCACAAATTGGTGATGGAAAACTGCCTAAAAACACTAAATTCGAAATACCTGGAGCAACAGTACCAAGTAAGTGGGATATAAAAATAAATTCTAAAACTGGTGCGTTATCAGTTACACCTCCAGGAAATGTAATTTCAGGTACTAAGCAAACTATTCCTGTTAAAGTTACTTATCCAGATGGTTCTACAGAAATAATAAATGTTAAAATAATTGTTAATTCAAAAGAAAATGGACATGACATGTCAAATTCTAGAAAGACAGAAAATAAAGATTCTATTCAAACAATTAAATCTCATGAACTTATAGAACCTCATAATCAAAACAAATTGTCTAATAATAAACTAGAAAGTGCCTTAAAAGACACTTCAATAAGCAATGAACAAAATAAAATCACTAAAAATAAAGAAATGAATAATGAAAATGTTTCAAAAACAGAAGTTCTACCTAATACTGGTGAACAACCAATTGAAAACACAACTTTATTCGGTACTTTATTTGCAAGTGTTGGCGCATTATTATTATTTGGTCGTCGTAAAGATAAAAAAGAAGAAAATTAATAATATATAATGTGTTAAAAAAATCTCCCATTCCTAAAATAATTTTAAGGATTGGGAGATTTTTTCAGTATTAAAAGTTATAATACTTATCTGTTTTATTCATTAATTTTGCCTTTTCTATACAATGACTTTGCAATGTAACCGAATGGTACATTTGATATTGTTGTAAGTAGTTTTAAGAAATATGTTGTGATAAAGATTTCAAATACTACATTATTTGGTAGGTTGCCATAAAATGCAATTAACACAAATATCGCTGTATCAATTATAGAACTGACAATAGTACTACCATATGCTCTTATATAGAATGTTTTATCTGATGAGAACTTATTCTTAATTAAATTAAATAAAAGTACATCTAAATGTTGTCCAATAACATAAGCGATTATTGAACCTAATGCAATTCTAGGTACAATATTAAAAATTGTTTCCAGCGCTTTTTGTGAAACATCATCTTGAGCTGGTATGAATGTTAGCGAACATTGAAGTAAAATAACCATGACGATAACTGATGAAAATCCAAGCCAAACTGCTTTTTTAGCTTGTTTTCTACCATATATATCATTTAATATGTCTGTTGCAAGATAAATTGATGCGAACATTACATTTCCAAGTGTTGCACTAACTGAAAATAGTTCTACTGTTTTAATAACCTGTATATTTGCTATAATAGTACCTATAGCAACCCAAACAAACAGGCCAGTTTTTCCAAAGAAACGGTATAGGACTAACATCAATATAAATGTGATGAAGAATGTACCGATTCCTATTAATTCATTATACATAACTTTGTTCCTCCTAAATTTTGATATTGCGGGTGTTTAGAAACCGCGATAATCGAACTTATTTATTATACGGCTCAAAGTTATAAAAATCAATAAGCTTTATCGTAAACAATTCGTATTATGAATGGTATAATAACGGTCTAGTAAGGGAGTGACACTTATTTTAGCTCAAGAAGAAAAAGTAGCAATCAAACAAATAGATCAATTAATGGAAACATACTGCAAAGGGTGTTTACTTAAAACGCATTATAGAGAAACTCAAGGAAAACACCAAGCACATCAATATTGTATATCTGAATGTTCTGTAGGTATACGAATTAAACAACTAGGCAACAAATTGCAATAAGGAGGATATTATGGAAATTGTTAGAGTTGAACCAACACCAAGTCCTAACACTATGAAAATCGTTTTATCATTTAAAAAGGAAGACAGAACTTCAAACACATATACAGAAGTTAATGATCATAATCCTGAATTCATTAACCGTATATTAAATTTAGAAGGGATTAAATCTGTATTCCATGTAATGGATTTTATTGCCGTGGATAAACGTCCTAAAGAAAATTGGGATACTTTACTAAAAGATGTAACAACTGCTATATCTGGATCAGATCAGGATTCAGACTCAAATAACAATCAAGTAAATGAACATTTTGGTGAAGTAAAAGCAGAAGTCTTAAAGTTTAAAGGTATTCCTTACCAAATTAAATTAACAACTCAAGAAGAAGAAAAGAGAAAACAATTACCAGAGATTTATATCGATAGTATGTTGAAAGCTACTAAAGACACTGATAATGTTGTATTTTTGAGAAAATGGGAAGATTTAGGCGTTCGTTATGGTGAAGTTGAAGAAGTTCTTGAAACAGTTCAAGAAGAATTACTAGCATTATATCCTAAAGCAATTTTAGATGAGCTAGTTGAAGAAGCTTTAACAAGTGATATTACAATTCCTGAAAAACAATTTGTTCATGTTGATAAAGAAACTTTTGAACAAGAGCAAGATTGGAAAGTAAAATTAAGAATGTTAAACGATTTTCCAACTCCTACTGAAGAGGATTATCCATTATTGGAAGTAGCATTACATGATGAGAAACCTCAAGTACGAAGAATGGCGATCGTCTTATTAGGAATGATAGAGCAAAAAGAAACATTACCTTATCTATATAAAGGTATGAAAGATAAGGTTGTTTCTGTAAGAAGAACTGCTGGAGATTGTTTAAGTGACTTAGGTTATAAAGAAGCTTTACCCGTTATGATTGAAGCACTTGAAGATCCTCAAAAAATTGTAAGATGGCGTGCAGCTATGTTTATTTTTGATGAAGGCGATGAAACAGCTTTAGAAGCTTTAAAAAACAGACAAGATGATCCAGCATTTGACGTTAAACTACAAGTTCAAATGGCAATTGAAAGAATTGAAAATGGTGAAGCTGCTTTAGGATCTGTGTGGAAACAAATGGCGAATAGAAAGAGAGAGGAATAATATTATGAATGCATACGAACAATATATGAAAGAATTAGCTCAACCGATGAGAACAGAATTAACTGAACAAGGTTTCGAAAGTTTAGAAACACCTGATGCAGTTAAAGATTTTATGGATAATGTAGATCAAAATGAAACAACGTTTATTGTAGTTAACTCAGTATGTGGTTGTGCGGCAGGTTTAGCTCGTCCAGCAGCTGTCACAGTAGCTCAGCAAAACGATAAGAAACCTGCTAGAACAGCTACTGTATTTGCTGGTCAAGATAAAGAAGCAACAGAAACGATGAGAGCATATATTGCCCAAGTTCCATCAAGTCCATCTATGGCTTTATTTAAAGGTAAAGAGCTTAAATACTTTATGCCACGTGAACATATTGAAGGAAGAGATATCCAAGAGATTTGCATGGATATTAAAGACGCTTTTGATGAATACTGTGACTAACGTAAGATTAACAACTGCAGTTAAAGTTAATGCATCTCTCTACAATCAAGTAGAAGATGCATTTGCTATATTATCTAAATTAGAATTTGTGAATGAAGTTAAAACTATCAAACGAAATAAACTAACAATTAAGCAATTATTTCAAAATGATACTACACCGGTCATTGTATTTGAAAGTAATGGGCCAAAATTATATTTTTCACCTGAAACTCCAATTTATTTTCATTTAGATACTGTAAAAGTTAAATTACACATGTTGAAACAAAATAAACAACCTATACTTATAGAAATGCTGAATGATATAACAAGTAATTTATCAACTTTTAATTTCATAGATGGAACAATGGGGTTTGGAAGAGATAGTTATATGACATTGAAGACTTTTAAGCAAGCAAATATATATGCAATAGAGCAAAATCCTCTTATATATTTCGTTATTTCAGAAGGCATGAAAAATTATCTAGAACCAGAAGAATTTGAACGCATTCATTTTATAAATGATGATTACAACAATTGGGTTAAGCAAAATACTAAATTAGTAGATGTACTTTATTTAGATCACATGTTTGAACAAACGTTAGTCGAAAACGATAGAATGGGTGAATTGTCTCGAATGACAGATGTAATTCAAAATATAAAACCTATTGAAGATTATAAATATTTAATAGTAAAGGCACATTATAAAAGTCATATCTTTAAAAAATTAAAAGTCACACAATGTTTACGAAAAAGTTCTAAAACACATTATGGACTAAGTACAAAATCAAAATAAAAAATCACCCAATCCGAAAATAAGTCTAACGGATTGGGTGATTTTAGTTAAGAAAGGGATTTAAGTCCCAAGTTCTTTTGCCCCTTTTAAGTACTATTCAGTAATGCACATACTAATCATATAGCTTAATAATAAGAAAAACCCTATAACAGCGAATATTTCATTCATTGAAATAGCCTCCTTTGAATTGTGATCTCTTCGTTAATTTAATTCTATTATACATAATTTTAGTGAAAGATTCTATCTTTTATCGATATCATTTTCTATTATATCAGTAGTAAAATATAATGTTTTTCGTTAATATAGATAAGGAAGAATAAAGAAAAAGAGGTGCTCAAATGAATAACTTTGATAAAGCGTATCATGATTTATGTAACAAAGTATTAAACGAAGGTAAAAGTAAAGACGATAGAACTGGTACGGGTACTATTTCTATATTTGGCCACCAAATGAGATTTGACTTGTCTGAAGGATTCCCTCTATTAACAACTAAGAAGGTATCTTTTAAATTAATCGCTACCGAACTTTTATGGTTTATTAAAGGTGATACTAATATAAGATACTTATTACAATATAAAAATAACATTTGGAATGAATGGGCTTTTAAAAAATGGATTGAAAGTGAAGAATATAATGGCCCTGATATGAATGATTTTGGTCGTCGTGCTTTAGTTGATGACAAGTTTAACGATCAATATAAAGAACAATTAGCTATTTTTAAAAATAAAATACTTAACGACGATGATTTTATGCAAAAATATGGTGACTTAGGTAACGTTTACGGTAAACAATGGAGAGATTGGAAAGATCAAGATGGTCAACGCTTTGATCAACTTAAGACATTAATTGAAAATATTAAGCAAAATCCAAATTCTCGTAGACATATTATTTCTGCATGGAATCCAACTGAAATTGATACAATGGCTTTACCACCATGTCACACGTTATTCCAATTTTATGTTAAAGATGGAAAATTAAGCTGTCAGTTATATCAAAGAAGTGCGGATATCTTTTTAGGAGTACCATTCAATATCGCTAGTTATAGTTTATTAACACATTTAATTGCTAAAGAATGTAACCTAGAAGTAGGGGAGTTTGTTCATACTTTTGGAGATGCTCACATCTATAAAAATCATATCGAAGCAATTGAAGAACAACTTTCTAGAGATTCATATTCTGCACCTAAACTTAAAATTGATACTGATAAGTCATTATTCGATATTGAATATGAAGATTTAGAAATTGTAGATTATCAATCACATCCAAGTATTAAAGCACCAATTGCAGTTTAAGAAGGAGTAAATACAATGAAATCAATTATAGTATGTCATGATCAAAACAGAGTAATAGGTTTAGATAATAAAATGCCTTGGCATTTACCAAATGATTTAAAAAGAGTAAAGGCATTAACAACGGGTAATACTATTGTGATGGGAAGAAAAACATTTGAATCATTGGGTAGACCACTACCAAATAGAAGAAATGTCGTATTAACTTCAAATCGATCTTTTGAACATGAAGGCGTAGATGTCATTCATTCTTTAGATGAAATTGATCATTTAGATGGACATATATTTATATTTGGAGGACAAGGTCTATACGAGCAAATGATGGATCGCGTCGACGATATGTATATAACTGTTATTGAAGATAAATTCCAAGGTGATGCCTTTTTCCCACCATACGAATTTAAAGATTGGACAGTTATATCATCTGAAGCAGGTACACTAGATGAAAAAAACACATTACCTCACACATATATGCATTTGGAAAGGAAATAATAGTATGTTAAGAACAGCTAAAACATTTGGCTATATCATTGGATATGCAGCGCTAGTTACTTCACAGTTAAATAAAGTTAAGAAGAAAAAAGTGCTAGTTGATGATATACAAACTCAAGATGAAATGGTTTATTTATATGCCAGAAAATGGGCAACAAGAATTTTGGAATCAGCAGGCGTTCAAACTCATATTACTGGTAACACAAATTCACTAGACGAACCCGTGTTATATATTTCAAATCACGAAGGAAACTTTGATATTCCAGTATTAATTAATCATTTACCACAACCATTTGGTTTTATTTCAAAAAAAGAAGTAGAAAATATTCCATTTTTAAAACCATGGATGGAAGAGATGAATTGTATATATTTAGATCGCTCAAATAGAAGAGCAAGTTTACAAATGATTAAAGATGGTATAAATAAATTAAAAGAACAACATTCACTGCTAATTTTTCCAGAAGGAAGTCGAAGTAAAGGTGGAGAAATGCAAGAATTTAAAGCAGGATCATTTAAATTGGCGAAATCTGCAAAAGTTAAAATCGTGCCAATCGCAATATATGGAACATCTAATATAATGGAAGCACAAGACTCAAAGAAAATCGTTCCCGGAGATGTTTACGTGCGTATTTTAGACCCGATTGATCCTTCAATCTTTGAAGACAAAACAATGCAAGAAGTCAGCCAATATGTCCAAGGGGAAATTAGTAATACTGTTCAATCATTAAAGGAGAATCATTATGTCAAAAATTAAAATCGTTGTTGATTCAACAACTGACTTATCAGCAGATTATCTTAAGGAAAACAATATAACAGTTGTGCCATTAAATATACTTATCGATGGCGTTACTTATGAAGATCAAACTGAAATGAGTTCAACAGAATTCCTTGAAAAAATGAGAGAAGCTAAAAAACTACCGAAAACGAGTCAACCTGCAATTGGTAAAATAGTAGAGACATATGATGAATTAGGTAAAGATGGTTCGGACATTATTAGTATTCATATGACTTCAGAGTTATCTGGAACATTCAGTGCAGCACAACAAGCAGCACAAATGACTGATAGCAAAGTTACAGTTATTGATAGTAAATTCATTTCTTTAGCTTATGGTTTCCAAATTGAAGAAGTAGTTAAAATGATTAATGAAGGAAAAAATATTGAAGAAATTGTTGAACAACTTGAAGTTATTAAAAATAATTTAAGATTATTTGTTGTTATAGGTAATATTGACAACCTAATTAAAGGTGGCAGAATTGGGAAAGCTAAAGGGCTTATTGGTTCACTTATGAATATTAAACCAATTGGTGAAGTGATTAACGGAAAAATAGAAATGATGCATAATGCTAGAACTCAAAATGCTGTCATTAAATACCTTATGAAAGAACTTGATGTATTTTTAGAAAAGAAAGAAATCATTAAAATAGGTATTGCAGATGCAAATGCAGAACAACTAGTGAATAAACTTATGAAATCAATTAAAGAAAAGAAAAATATTCAAAAGTTTGATACTGCAGTAACAACACCTGTCGTTTCAACACATACAGGTGAAGGCGCTATAGGCGTGTTCTTTTATGGAAAATAAAAATTGGATGAATCATCGGGCATGGTTTTTTGCTTTTGTTATTCTTATTATATTAATACTTACAGCCACGGTATATATATTCGTATCTATATCAGATGATAGTAACCATCCAAATAATAATCCTGAAAAAATCGACAAAGATTTCACGATTTCTTTTAGTAATTCTGAACTAGAATCATTAATGAATGCTTCAATTAAAAAGTATAATATTCAATCGAAAATCACAACAAAATCTTTGTCATTTGATACAAGTACTAAAATATTGGGAAAAGATATTGATATCACCCTTAAAACAAAACCAGTAAAGTTAAATAATGAAACTATAAAATTTGAAATAAAAGCTATTGATATAGGTAAACTGAACATTTCAAACCCATTTGTACTATCACAAATAAAAAAACATAGCGACCTTCCACCATATATTCAAGTAAATCCTAAAGATGAGTCTGTCTATCTCTCTTTAGATCAATTAGATATTGATAACGTTGAATCTATACAAATTCAAACATTAGATATTTCAGCAAAAAAATGGTATTTTGATATTAAGCTAAAGTAATTAATCATCAAAGGAGGTACAACTATGGCATATGCAACATTAGCTGGGGGATGTTTTTGGTGTTTAGTGAAACCATTCAATGAATTTCCTGGCATTATAGAAGTTACTTCTGGTTATAGTGGGGGACACACTGAGAATCCTACTTATGAAGAAGTTTGTACTAATCAAACTGGACATGTAGAAGCAGTTCAAATTGAATATGATGAAGAAGACACAGATTTTGAATCTATTCTTAATATATACTTTAAAACATTTGATCCAACTGATAATAGAGGTCAGTTTTTCGATAGAGGAGAAAGCTACGAACCAGTTATTTTCTATCATGATGAAGATCAAAAAGAAACTGCAATAAATAAAATCAAACAATTAAATGAGCAACAAATTTTTGATAAACCCGTCATTACACCAGTTAAACCTTATAAGAATTTTTATCCGGCGGAAGAGCACCATCAAGATTATTATTTAAAAAATCCTGCACATTACCAAGGATATCAACAAGGTTCTGGACGTAAAGCATTTATAGAAAAATATTGGGGGCGTTAAAATGCTAAAAAAAAATAAAGATGAATTAAATGAAATGGAATTTTTAGTTACACAACAAAATGGAACTGAACCACCTTTTCAAAATGAATATTGGAACCACTTTGATAAAGGTATTTATATTGATAAATTATCAGGTAAACCTTTATTTACGTCAGAAGAGAAATTTGAATCTGATTGCGGTTGGCCAAGTTTCTCAAAAGCATTAGATGATCAAGAAGTTATAGAACTTGTAGATAAAACTCATGGTATGATAAGAACTGAAGTACGCTCTGAAGATTCTGATAGCCATTTAGGGCATGTCTTTAATGATGGTCCAAAAGAAACAGGTGGTTTAAGATATTGTATTAATTCAGCTGCTGTACAATTTATACCATACGATAAGTTAGAAGAATTAGGGTATGGAGAATTAGTAAATCATTTTAATAACTAGAGGAGAAGATACTTATGTTTAAAAAATTATTTGGCGGTAACAAATCTAAAGATACAAATGTTGAAGTATATGCACCAATCACTGGAGAATATGTAGCTATTGAAGACATTCCAGATCCTGTTTTTGCTCAAAAAATGATGGGTGAAGGTTTTGGTATTAAACCTTCAGAAGGTGTTGTAGTAGCACCTTTCGACGGCGAAATTGTTAATGTATTTAAACCTTCAAATCATGCAGTAGGTATTAAAGCTTCTAATGGTTTAGAAGTTCTCATACACGTTGGTCTAGAAACTGTACAATTAGGTGGAGAAGGTTTCGAAGCACTTGTAAACACTGGCGACGTAGTAAGTAAAGGTGATGAATTGTTGAAATTTGACATCGAAACGATCGAAGCTAAAGTTAAATCTGTTATTAGTCCTGTTATCATTACAAATACTGATGATGCAGAAAATATTAACATTGAATCATTAGAAAGTTTAGTTAAAGGTGAAACTAAAGCTATTGATGTGAAAATGAAATAAATGAAACAATATTCATTCTATCAATATGCTCTAACGAAACGTAATGAAAATAGTGAAATCGGAAAATTAGCTGATTTAATTTTCCAAGATTTATCATTCCCAAAGTTTACAAATGATTATCATACACTTTCTGACTATTTAGAAACAGAAGCTATGTTTACTCAGCCAATGAGTGTTTTCGATGATTTATTTGATTCATATGAAGAATGGTTGAAATTTTAAATGTTTAACACTTTGGTGTCGAGTGCACCAAAGTGTTTTTCTTTGTATGAATTAACTGTTAAAATAAATTATATTTGACAAGAAAGTTGTGAGTAAATGAAACCATTTAAAAATAAGCAAAAGCAAGAAATTACAATGCCACTATATAAATTACTAATTATATTATTTGTTACTGTACTATTAACATCTGTAGTGACATTCGCCTCTTATAAATTCGGATTAAATTTTGGTAATGACAAGCAAAAAAGTCTTAATAAAATTGAAGAAGCATATGAACAAATCGATGAAGACTATTATAAAGACGTTGATGATGATAAATTAACACAAGGTGCCATCGACGGTATGATTAAATCGCTTGATGATCCTTATAGTGAATACATATCTGCTAAAGAAACGACATCTTACAACGAAGAAATCTCAGGTGATTTTGTTGGTATAGGAGCAGAAATGGAAGTACATAAAGGTTTTGTAAGAATTACAAGTCCAATGAAAGGTTCACCTGCAGAAAAAGCAGGTATACAACCACTTGATATCGTTACAAAAGTTGATCATAAATCTATCAAAAATAAATCATTAAATGAAATTGTTGAAAAAGTACGTGGTAAAAAAGGCTCAACTGTCACATTAACTATTAAAAGAGAAGGAAAAGAACCTTTTGATGTAGATATTAAGCGAGATAAAATTCATGTTACTAGTGTTGACTATACTAAGAAGAAAGATACTGGCGTAATTGCCATTTCTAAGTTCCAAAATAAAACAACTAAAGAATTAAAATCAGCCCTAAAACAAGCTAAAAAAGATAACGTAAAACACGTTGTACTAGATTTAAGAAATAATCCAGGTGGGTTATTAGATGAAGTTGTTACAAGTGTTAATTTATTTGTAGATAAAGGTAAACCAGTTATTTATTTAGAAACTAAAGGTGACAAACCTCAAGCAGTGGAAACTGAAAATAAAAAAATGTCAGGAATTGACGATATGGATTACTCTGTATTAGTTAATAAAGGATCCGCAAGCGCTGCAGAAATATTCGCAGGAGCTTTACAAGATTACAAAATTGCAGACGTCCTAGGCACTACAACTTTTGGTAAAGGGATTGGACAAGTCCATAAAGAATTTAACGATTCAAGTATACTTAAATATACGAACATGAGATGGTTAACACCTAATAAATCATATATCCATAAAAAAGGGATTAAACCTGATAAAAAAATCTCTGCACCAAAATATGAAGAGATAGAAATCATCGATCCAAGTAAAACTTATCAAAAAAATGATAATTCAAAAGAGATTAAATCAATTAAGATTGGTTTGGAAGCATTAGGGTATAATATTAGCAATGAAAATGGAAAATTCGATAATGAACTAGAGAGTAACGTAAAAGCATTCCAAAATGATCATAAATTAGAATCAAATGGTATCTTTACAGACGACACTACTAAGAAATTCATAGAATTATTACGTAAAAAAATACGTAGTGAAGATAAACAATTAGATGAAGCTATTCAATACATTCATAAGTAGATGGAGGTAAGTAAAAATGAGAAAAGCAACACGAGCAGATATACTTCACATAAATAAACTTACAGAGATGGCTAAATCTATTATGTTAGCTGATCAAAATCCACAATGGGATCATCGATATCCTATAGAAAAAGATTTCTATGACGATATTGATAAAGGGCATCTTTATTTACATGAAGTGAATGATGAAATAGTAGGTTACATTTGCATTAATCAAGTACAAGCAGAATGGTATCAACAATTTGATTGGCCAGTAAGTACTGAAAATGCACTTGTTATACACAGGATGGCAACGAATCCAGAGTATAAAGGAATTGCACAAATAATGATGCAATTCGCTCTTGATTATGCTTCACAAAATGAGCTATCAATCGTGTTAACAGACACTTTTTCACTAAATAAAAGAGCACAAAAATTGTTTCATAAATTTGATTTTAAAAAAATGGGTGAGTATGAAACAGATGAATTTCCATTTGATAAAAATGCACCATTTTATGCTTATTATAAATTGATAGAAAATGAGGAGAAATAAATAATGAAGAAAATAGCTTTTACCGGTGGCGGTACGATTGGACATGTAGCTGTAAACTTAGCACTTATACCTGAAGCAAAAAAACGTAACATTGAAACGATCTATATAGGTTCCAAAAATGGTATTGAAAGAGAAATGATTACGAATTCTGCAAAAGACACTAAATATATCGCTATATCAAGCGGTAAACTTCGAAGATATTTATCTTTCGAAAATTTAAAAGATATCTTTAAAGTTATGAAAGGTGTATTAGATGCTCGAAAGGTTTTAAAGAAAGAAAAACCTGATCTCGTTTTTTCAAAAGGTGGTTTCGTAAGTGTACCAGTTATTATGGCTGCAAAATCATTGAAAATACCAACAATTATTCATGAATCTGATGTTACACCAGGCTTGGCTAATAAAATTGCTATGAAATTTGCAACAAGAATGTATACAACATTTGAAGAAACATTAAAATACGTCCCTACTGATAAATCTGATTATATCGGTGCCATTATTAGAGAAGATTTAAGAGACGGCTCTACAGAAGAAGGCTATAAATTAACTGGATTTGATTCGAAACTTCCCGTTCTCTTAATTATGGGTGGTAGTTTAGGTTCAAAAGCACTTAATAAAGCAATTAGAGAAAATCTTGAATATTTAACTAAAAAATATCAAATTATACATTTAACAGGTAAAGGTCATCTTGATGAAACAATCAAAAATGAAAATTATGTTCAATATGAATTTGTTTCCAATGAACTGATGCACTTTTATGCTATTACAGATACTGTTATTAGTAGAGCAGGAGCAAATGCAATTTATGAATTCGCAACTTTAAAATTACCAATATTATTAATACCCCTTGGATTAGATCAATCTCGAGGTGACCAAATTGATAATGCTAAAATTTTCGAGAAAAAAGGCTATGCTAATGTATTACAAGAAAAAGATGTTAATCAATCAAATTTAGTAAGGCAATTAGACAAATTAGAAAACGAAAGAGATGACATTATTGACAAAATGTCTCATTTCAAAGAAAGTTATACTAAAGAAACATTATTTAATAAAATAGAAGAAGACTTAAAGTAAGGGGGATATCGAATGAGCCAAGCTAATCGTACATTATTAATACTTATTTTCAGTTTGATTTTTGGTGTTATTGCTTTCTTTCATGAATCAAGACTAGGTAAGTGGATTGATAATGAAGTTTATAATTTTATATATTCAACAGAAAGTTTTATCACAACTTCTATTATGCTTGGTTTTACAAAATTAGGAGAAGTTTGGGCAATGATAGCTCTATCATTGATAGTAATTTGCTACTTGAAATTAAAAAAATATAACATAGAGACATTATTTTTTGCAATTACAATGATATTATCAGGTACTTTAAATCCACTTCTTAAAAATATATTCGATAGAGAAAGACCAACTTTATTGAGACTTATAGATATTTCTGGATTTAGCTTTCCAAGCGGACATGCCATGGGATCTACCGCCTTTTTTGGATCATTGATTTATGTTCTATATAGAATATCCAACAAAACAATGAAACCATATTTAATCGGATTGTGCCTCGTATGTATAGCAATGATTTCTTCATCTCGTGTATATTTAGGCGTACATTATCCAACTGACATCATTGCAGGTATAATTGGTGGCGTTATTTGTATTCTATTAACTCAAAGCATGTTAAGAGCTAAGTTATAAATTAGGCTTGAAAATTGAACCACATAAGAAAAAAACACCCAAGTGATTTGGACAGAATCACTTGGGTGTTTTACTTTTATGGGCATAAAAGGGGGTTATAGAAAATGTTCAATCCATACTTAGAGGGGGAACTCTTTTAGTTGATTGATAATCATTTTCAATTACTATTATAACTAAATGAGAATGAATGTCAATTAGTTATTTGAAATTTATACTATTTTAAATGATAAAATAGTTCTGCTCATATATAATGAACTTATTAAACATGAAAATGTTACCTTCTAAATAGAGGGGGAACTCTTTTAGTTGATTGATAATCATTTTCAATTACTATTATACTCAATTGAGAATGATTGTCAATTAAATAGAAAAATTTTTATAAATTATTACGAGGTGCAGTTATGAAAAAAATACTCATCATAGAAGATGAACAAAATTTAGCTAGATTTATCGAATTAGAACTTAAGCATGAAGATTATGAAGTAGAAATATGTAATGATGGAGAAAGTGGTCTTAAGCAAGCTTTATCTGAAGATTATAATTGTATTCTTCTTGATCTCATGTTGCCAAAAATGAATGGATTAGAAGTATGCAGACGTGTTCGTCGTGAAAAAGAAACACCTATTATTATGATTACGGCAAAAGGTGACACTTACGATAAAGTTATCGGGCTTGATTATGGAGCGGATGACTATATTGTTAAACCTTTTGATATAGAAGAATTATTAGCAAGAATTCGTGTGATTATTAGAAGAAATGTAACTACAGAAAATGTGAGTCACACAATAACAGTAAATGATTTAACAATTGATAAAAATGCATTTTCAGTTTCAATTCAAGGTGAAAATGTGGATTTAACAAAAACTGAATACGAATTATTATTATTACTTGCTCAAAATCAAAATTTCGTTCTACAGAGAGAACAAATATTAAATCACGTTTGGGGTTATGAATCTGAAGTTGAAACGAATGTCGTGGATGTGTATATTCGTTATTTACGAAATAAACTTAAACCGTACAAAAAAGAAAACATCATCGAAACGGTTAGAGGAGTGGGATATGTGATTAGATCATGAAACAGCAATCATTAAAAACAAAATGGATGATGCTCACCACGACAATAACCTTTATAATATTCGCTTTATTTAGTATGTTCATTATTTATTTCATAAGCTTATATTTAAAAGATCAAGAAACTAGTGTAGCTACAAGAAGTGCATATGACACAGTTAATTTATTGAAGACTAAAACATTAGGTCAAATAACTTCAAATGATATAAACGCTACAATTACTGATAATCAAAAAATAGTACTTTACGATAAATTTGGCAAACCTATTTTCGAAGAAACACATAATAACAATTTAGACTATACACCGAAATTCGAAAAAGTAAGCCACCATAAACTTTATGAAACGAGCAAAGATAATAGATCTTATATTGTCATTTATACGCCAGTAAACACAAGCTATTTCAGTGGCTATGAAGCTATAATTCATCCACTCGATAATTACAATGCTATTATTAAATTCATGATTATTTTGGCTACAATATTTGGATTTATTGCTTTATTGTTAATTGCGATTATTAGTTATATATTCTCGACACAAATCACTAAACCAATCACGATTTTATCCGATAAAATGAAGCAAATACGTCGTGATGGCTTCCAAGAAAAACTAGAAGTTCCAACTAACTACGAAGAAACTGATGATATGATTCATACTTTTAACAATATGATGGAACAACTTGAAGTTTCTTTTAATCAGCAAAAGCAATTTGTTGAAGATGCATCTCATGAATTGAGAACACCACTTCAAATTATTCAAGGACATTTAAATCTTATTCAAAGATGGGGTAAGAATAATCCTGAAGTATTAGAAGAGTCTTTAGATATTTCAATTGAAGAAATGACGCGTATTACAAAACTAGTAGAAGAATTACTTTTATTATCAAAAGATGCCCGTTCTAGTACGGGTGATGAAATAGATATTGTAGATATAAATTATGAAATTCGCTCAAGAATTAAATCATTAAAAACATTACATCCAGACTATACATTTAACTTTGAGTCAAATTTCAATGCAATTAGGATGAATATTAATCGATTTCATTTTGAGCAGATGTTATTGATATTTATAGATAACGCTATGAAATATGACACAAAAAATAAAAACATCGAGATTAACACAAATCTTAAAAATAGAAATATCACAATTGATATAATTGACCACGGAATGGGTATACCTAAAAAGGACCTAGATTTTATATTTGATCGGTTTTATCGAGTTGATAAATCACGTTCACGAAAAGAAGGTGGGAATGGCTTAGGACTATCAATTGCTAAGAAATTAGTCAATTTTTATGATGGTACTGTGAAAGTAGATAGTGTCGTAAATGAATACACTAAAATCTCAGTTGTATTTAAAGAATCTTTTATAAATAAATAAGTGTGTTTAATGTCAAATTAGCCTTTAACTCAATACTGTTAAGTGCTAAAATGGAAATGTAAACGGTTTATAATTTTCTTGGAGGGTGGAACATGAAGAATGATAATCATGTCGAAGCACCTGTAAGATTTGGAACTAACTTAGGGTTAATGTTAGAAATGTATGATAATTACGTTAATGATCCAGAGTCAGTACCAGAAGACTTGCAAGTGTTATTCGATGAATTAACTAGTAACAACACAGGCGCTGGCCTAAAATCAAGTACTGGGGTGGACAACTCAAGTGTGAAACGTGTAATGCGTTTAATTGATAATATCAGACAGTATGGACATTTAACTGCCGATATTTATCCAGTATACCGTCCAGAAAGAAAAAACGTACCTAAATTAACACATCAAGACTTTGGACTATCAAAAGAAACGCTTGAAAAACTTCCATCTGTAATCGTATCAGATCATTTTGATGGTGAATTTAATAATGCATATGAAGCAATTGAATATATGACTTCATGTTACCAAGGTCCTATAGCTTTTGAATATACACATATCAATAATAATGAAGAACGTGTATGGCTAAAAAGATATATAGAATCAACTAAAACTATTGAAATTACTAAAGAAGAAAAACTTGAATTATTAAAAAGCTTAGCCGAAGTAGAAGGCTTTGAAAAATATATCCATAAAAATTTCGTAGGTGCAAAACGCTTTTCTATTGAAGGCGTGGACACATTAGTACCTATGTTACAACGTGTTTTAAAACGTACAAATGCTGCAAACATACCAAATATCCAAATTGGTATGGCTCATAGAGGTAGATTAAATGTATTAACACATGTGTTAGAGAAACCATATGAAATGATGATTTCTGAATTTATGCATAAAAATCCTTTAATCTTCTTACCTAAAGATGGTTCATTAGAAATTACTGCTGGTTGGACTGGGGATGTTAAGTATCACCTTGGTGGTACTAAAACAACAAGCAAGTACGGAATAGAACAATCTATTACGTTAGCAAACAACCCAAGTCATCTTGAAATCGTTTCTCCAGTTGTACTTGGTAAAGCTAGAGCAAACCAAGATACTACAATCGATGCTGGTAGACCTAGTCAAGATGTAAATAAATCACTAGCTGTATTAATACATGGTGATGCTGCTTTCCCTGGTCAAGGTATTAATTTCGAATCAATGAACTTAAGTAATTTAGATGGATATACAACAGGTGGTTCATTGCACATTATCACTAATAATAGAATTGGTTTTACGACTGAAGCAACAGATGGTCGTTCAACTACTTATTCTACTGATGTGGCTAAAGGTTATGATTTACCGATTATCCATGTAAATGCTGATGATGTTGAAGCAACTGTTAAAGCTATTGAAATGGCTATGGACTTCAGAGAAAAATTCAACAAAGATTTTGTAATCGACTTAGTTGGATACAGAAGATATGGCCATAATGAAATGGATGAGCCATCCATCACAAATCCAATGATGTATAAAGCAATTAAAGAACATCCTTCTATTGAGTTGTTATACGGAAGAAAACTTGTCGAAGATGGTATCATTTCTGAAGATGAAATGAATCAAATATTTGATGATGTTTCTAAGAGACTAAGAACTGCACACGATAAAATAGATAAAGATGCACAAATGGATAATCCGGAAATGACTTTACCTGACAAAATCAGTGAAGGTCAAGACTATAAACTTCAAAATGCTACTTTTGAAGAATTAAAAGCTATCAATGAAGCTATGTTTGATTATCCAGAAGATTTCACAGTGTTCAAAAAATTAAATAAAGTATTAGATAGACGTCGTGAACCTTTCGAAAAAGATGGACTAGTAGATTGGGCACATGCTGAACAATTAGCGTTTGCAACAATTTTACAAAATGGAACACCAATTCGTTTAACGGGTCAAGACTCTGAACGTGGTACATTTGCTCAAAGACATGCTGTGTTACATGATGAAAATGACGGTAAATTATTTATACCACTTCATCACGTGCCAAACGGTCAAGCATCATTTGATATCCACAACTCTCCATTATCAGAAGCAGCAGTCGTAGGTTTCGAATATGGTTATAACGTAGATCATCCACAATCATTTAATATTTGGGAAGCTCAATACGGAGACTTTGCAAATATGGCACAAATGATTTTCGATAACTTTATGGCTAATAGTAATGCTAAGTGGGGTGAGAAGAGTGGTTTAGCTCTATTCTTGCCACATAGTAATGAAGGACAAGGACCTGAGCACTCATCAGCAAGATTAGAAAGATTCTTACAACTAGCTGGTGAGAACAACATGACAATTGCTAACTTAACGAGTGCTTCAAACTATTATCATTTATTAAGAAGACACGCTAAATATTTAAATACTGACAAAATGAGACCATTAGTTTTAATGTCACCTAAGAGCTTGTTACGTAATAAAATTGTTTCGAGACCAATTGAAGAATTTACTAAAGGACAATTTGAGCCTATTTTAGTAGAACCTTACAAAAAAACTAAAGTTAAAAAAGTTATAATCTCATCAGGTAAAATGTTTATTGACTTAAAAACAGAATTGCAAAAAAATCCTAACGATGAACTTTGTTTAATTGCTTTAGAACAACTTTATCCTTTCCCGAAAGAAGAGATAACAAATGTTCTATCAGAATTTAGAAATCTAGAAACTGTTAGATGGGTTCAAGAAGAAGCGAAGAACCAAGGCGCTTGGTCATTTGTAAGCTTAAAACTACAAAGTATTCTAGAAAATCGTAAAGTAGAACTTGAATATCATGGACGTAAAGTTCGTTCTTCAACTGCAGAAGGCGATGGCGAAATTTATAAAATTCTACAAAGCAAAGTAATCGAAGAAGCTTTAAAACATAATTAGGGGGAAAAGAATAATGTCAGAGGTAAAAGTACCAGAATTAGCAGAATCAATTACAGAAGGAACAATTGCAGAGTGGCTTAAATCAGTTGGTGACCAAGTTGAAAAAGGTGAAAACATTGTTGAACTTGAAACTGACAAAGTAAACGTAGAAGTCATTTCAGAAGTTGCAGGAGTACTTTCTGAAATAAAAGCTGAAGAAGGCGAAACTGTTGAAGTTGGATCTGTAATTGCAGTCGTTTCAGATGGAGAAGCACAACCTGCATCTAATGATTCTAAAGAAACTGAAAAACAGGAAGAACCACCTAAAGAAGATGCTGCTAAAACAGTAGCACCATCTAACAAACAAGAAGTTAAAGAAGAAGAAACTGTGTCATCAAATGATAGAGTTCAAGCAACTCCTTCAGCACGTAAATTAGCACGTGAAAAAGGTATTGATTTAAGTAAAGTTAAAACACAAGCTGGAGATGTAATTAGACCAGAAGATGTTGAAAACGCATCAAAACCTGCTCAACCTAAACAAGCTGAGAAAAGTCAACCTGCACAAGCTAAATCAAATGACAATCCTTCTAAACCTGTTGTACGTGAAAAATTATCACGCAGACGTCAAACAATTGCTAAAAAGTTATTAGAAGTATCTAATAATACAGCTATGTTAACAACATTTAATGAAGTAGATATGACTAACGTTATGGAATTACGTAAACGTAAAAAAGAAAAATTCCAAGAAGATCATAATGGTACTCGTTTAGGCTTTATGTCATTCTTCACTAAAGCATCAGTAGCTGCATTGAAAAAATATCCAGATGTAAATGCTGAAATTGATGGTACTGATTTAATCTTAAAACAATTCTATGATATTGGTGTTGCTGTTTCTACTGAAGAAGGATTAGTTGTTCCAATCGTAAAAAATTGTGACAAGAAAAACTTCGCAGAAATCGAGCAAGACATTGTAGACTTAGCAGTTAAAGCTAAAGACAAAAAATTAGGATTAGATGATATGATGGGCGGATCATTTACTATTACAAATGGTGGAGTATTTGGTTCATTAATGTCTACACCAATCATCAATGGTACTCAAGCTGCAATTCTTGGCATGCATTCAATCGTAACAAGACCAGTTGCTATCGATAAAGAACGCATGGAAAATAGACCAATGATGTATATCGCTTTAAGTTATGACCATAGAATTATCGATGGTAAACAAGCAGTTGGTTTCCTAAAAACAATCAAAGACTTAATCGAAAATCCAGAAGATTTATTATTAGAAAGCTAATTATAAATAAGGTTGGGGCATAAACCCTAGCTCAAAACAAATAAGCATATCACTTAACTGATTTTTAAAGTTTACAGTGATATGCTTATTTTTTATAAAATATTGTGATTTTGTACGTGCATTTGCCAGAGGGTATGGTTCGAGCCTGTAGTCTCTCACGCATACTATTCCCTCAGGCGTCCGCACTTCACAAAATCATTACCAATAAACATTTTTATTAAATCTTGCGATTTTATCAATTAAAAAGTATAAGTACTATTCTAAAGTGTCGTCCGATGTATAAGATTGGTAAGTAATTAATTACTCGGCTCAATCAGAATTTACAAATTGTATCGTAATTATAATTTGATTGATTTGTCATTGTTTCAATATATTTGGTATAATTTACTAGACTTCATAAATGGGAGAGAGATATTCATGAATGGACTTAGAAGTGTGACTTTATCGACTTATAATTTAAACGAAACAGAATCATTCTATAAAAATATTTTAGGGCTTAATACTTTAATCAACAATGAAACAAATATTTTACATGTTGGAGATGCAAATCTTGCGCCAGGTACAAGACTTATTTTTAAACAATACCAAGGTGACCAAGAAAAAATAGATACTCATTTTCATAGTATTGCTTTACGAGTGCCGACTGATTTAGCTTTGTACGAATATAAGCAACAGTTTGATAAACATGAAGTTAAATATGAATCTGTTCAACAACTCAATGGTAAACACTTATTTAAGTTTTATGATAATAATGGACATGCTTTCCATATTATCTCAGACGAACTAAATGCGGGTGTACCACTTGGTACTGCATACGATGATGGTCCTATAAGTCCAATTCATCAAATTCAAGGGATTGGTCCAGTTATGATTAAATCACCTGAAACACAAGCTACTGGCTCACTTTTAAAAAATATTTTTGATTTGCAATTATTTGCAGAATACAAGACAATAGATGATGAGTCAGCTTTAGTCTTTAAAGTAGGTGCAGGTGGAAATGGTGGGGAACTACATTTAATAGATTATCCAAATGCTATTGAATCTTTAAATCCACCTATTGAAAGAGTTGCAGTCTCTATAGATGATATAGATCATTTTGAAAAAATAGTGAATCACGTTAAAGAAATCGAAATTGAACATCACATCATTCAACATGAAGCAGGTTTAATTTCATTATTTGTACGAGATTTAACAGGTATTATTATTACAATTACATTTGATACAGTGAATTAAAGGAGCGTTTAAAATATGTTACATGAAACTTGGAAAGATAATCACGTTATAAAGAGAGTAGAAGTTACACATACTGATGCAGAAAAGTTCAAAGTTTCTGATATGTTAACTACAGGAAAAACATACGACGTAGTAAATGAAACAGAAGAGTATTATCAAATTATTGATAATTCTGGTCATGTTGGTGGTTATTATAAAACATACTTTAAAGAAGTATAATTTTTAAAATATTAAACTAGAGAAAAGCTCTATAGTAATTATAGAACTTTTCTCTTTTTAGGTTTACTTATAGTAGATTAAAGGAGAACATTATGACAAATTTTAATAAATATTTAAATAACGATGAAACAATATACAATGATGCATTATCAATGATTCAACTTAATAAAAATATCCTTCTAAAAGGACCAACTGGATCAGGAAAGACAAAATTAGCTGAAACTCTTGCAAGAGATTTAAATAAACCTATGCATTCTGTAAACTGTTCAGTAGATTTAGACGCTGAAAGTTTGTTAGGTTTTAAAACTATAGAAACAAATGAACACGGTCATCAAGAAATTGTCTTTATAGATGGCCCAGTTATTAAAGCTATGAAAAATGGTGACATTTTATATATTGATGAAATAAACATGGCAAAACCTGAAACATTACCAATTTTGAATGGTGTATTAGACTTTAGAAGAGCTTTAACAAACCCATTTACTGGTGAAGTTGTCCAAGCTAAAGAAGGATTTTCTGTAGTCGCAGCAATCAATGTTGGCTATATTGGTACGCTACCGATGAACGAAGCATTAAAAAATAGATTCGTTGTCTTAGATATAGATTATATTGATGGCGAAACCTTAAAAATGATTATAAAAGAACAGAGTAAATTAAAGGATGATGAAATAATTGATTCCATTATTCAATTTAATAAAGATTTACGCATTATGTCTAGTCAAGGTCAAATTTCTGAAGAATCAGCAAGTATAAGAGCACTAATCGACCTTGCAGATTTAACTACAGTTATACCAGTTAGACGTGCAATAAAACGCGCAATTATCGATAAAATAGACGATGAAAGAGAACAACAAGCTATACAAAATGCCATTGAATTAATTTTCGAGTAAGGAGAATATCATGAGTGATCGTTTTATATTATTTAATGATGAACAAATCGATGCACAGCAAATTATGATGTTAACAGATCTAGCAAAATTATTACTTGAAGATCCTAATGTTAAAGTATCGTTTCAAAAGTTTCAGCATTACGATCCAATACAAAATACATGTAATGTCAGTTTCACTTGGTTACATCGTCCTGAACATGTAACAAGAGCAGGACTAAAATCTGATATCATGCTAGATACGATTGGCTTTAAACACATTGATCCTTCAATTTATAAGGAAGTATTAGATGAATCATTCGATCATATGAACTTTTTTAAGCAGTTGTTTATGCTCATTGAAGAATATAGATTGTCTAATATTATCATGCAAAAAAGACCTGTAACAAAAAATATATTTAAACATAGATTAGCAGTAAAAGTTAAACAAAATAATAGTCAAATCCATGTATATCAAACAAAAACAACTTATACTGATTTACTATTTTTAGCTATAGAACATGCTATTTTGAACGAAAATTTTATAAATAATATTGCTATTCACGAAAATTTTGATGATGCTCTTGTGCAAGTTTTTAATAGATTAACTCAAATTTTTAATTTAAATACGTCTGAAGATAGTTATGATTTAGCTGTTAGCATTATGGTACTTGTTGATTATTTATTAAAAGAAGATATGTTAAATCAGTACTATCATATTCCAGAACGAATATACAAAAGTTATGAAGAAGAGTGGTCACTTGAAGATTTAAGTAGACAAGATGCTGCTCAAACTGATCAAAGTAACGAAAAAGAGCATGACCAAGACGAAATTACGACAGAAGAAGCTGAAACAAAAACGGCAGATAGTAAAGCTGATAGTGATTCATATTTAGAAATGGAATTACATGAAGGTGAAAATAGCGATGTACTTTCTGATAACGAGCGTGAAGGCGATGCATCTGATGATATGACAGATATGATGGAGAAAAAAGGCAAAGGATCAAATGATACGATTGACGATGAAGAAGGCGGAGCACAGGGACTAAACAATCATTATAATTTAAAAGGTGTAAACCAAAATGTCTCATTATCCTTTAATAAACCTGAAATCACACCATCTGATGTTGTTGCTTATAAAGAAGCAGTAGATAGTGTACAGTTTGAAATTAAAGACTTAACGAGCATAATTCAAAAATCTATGAATCATCAATATAGTGATTTAAGAGAAAACATGACTAAAGGCAGACTACAAAAGAACTTATTAAACTGGTTTATTGATGATCAGTATAAATTATTCTTTAAAAAAGATGCTTTTAGTAGAAAACTAGATGCTACATTTACGTTATTAGTCGATGCTTCAGCAAGTATGCATGACAAAATGGAAGAAACTAAAAAGGGTGTTGTGTTATTTCATGAAACGCTTAAAAATCTTGATATAAAACATGAAATACTTGGTTTCAGTGAAGATGCGTTTGATTCTGATAAGCAAAATCAACCTAATACGATAGAAGAATTAATTTTATATAACGAATCTACACTAAAACAAAATGACGCTAGAATTATGACACTTGAACCTCAAGATGATAATCGTGATGGCGTAGCGTTAAGAGTTGCTACACAACATTTACTACAAAGATCTGAGGCACAAAAATTCTTGATCGTGTTCTCTGATGGAGAACCATCAGCCTTTGATTATGCAGAAGATGGTATTATTGATACACATGAAGCAGTCATTGAAGCAGACAAACAGGGCATTTACGTATTCAATGTTTTTCTTAATCAAGATGTAATTGATGAAAGTATTAAACGGACTGTTCATAATATTTATGGTAAGCAAAGCCTATTTGTAGAAGGTGTTGAGAATTTACCATACCAACTGGCTCCGTTACTGAAAAAATTATTATTACAATCTATATAAATGAATTTGAAAATATTTACATTCTTTTTTTAATTTTCAGAAATTTCATATGGACGAAAACTTTCTCCAATGATAAAATATAGATTATTGTAAGACGTAAAAGGAGTAAAATATATGAATAAGAATATTTTTGTAGTAGGATTTATGTTATTTGCGATTTTCTTTGGGGCAGGGAATTTAATTTTTCCACCTGCACTAGGATTATCGAGCGGCAATTTCTTTTGGCCAGCAATATTTGGGTTTGTTATAACGGGAATAGGTTTGCCTTTAATTGGTGTAATCACAGGATCAATTGAAGAGAAAGGGTACAGAGTATCATTAGGGAAGATACATCCTGTATTTGCAGTTGTGTTATTAGTTGCTATTTCTTTAACAATTGGACCGCTATTTGCTATACCACGTACGGCAGCAACATCATTTGAGATGGGAATAACTCCGATATTTGAAACAACGAGTTCAATGTCTTTATTTATTTTCACACTCATTTACTTTATTATTGTATTTTACTTAAGTTTTAACTCAAGTAAAATGGTAGATAAAGTTGGGTCAATTTTAACTCCTTTACTGCTAATATCAATCACAGCTTTGATTGTTAAAGCTTTCATTACTTTAAGTGGTGAATCTACTGTATCAGGAGATCCTGCTGTATATAGTAGTAGTGGTACTAGCTTTGGTAAAGGTTTTGTAGAAGGTTACTTAACAATGGATGCAATTGCTGCCATTGCTTTCTCTATGATTGTTATTACTGCAATTAAGAGTAAAGGTGTAACAAAAGAAACTGGATTATTTAAACAAACTATTTTTGCAGGAGTTATTGCTGCAATAGCTTTAGGTTTCATTTATATTTCATTAGGCTGGATAGGAAATCATATGAATGTTTCAGCTGAAACGATTAAAGAACTGAATGATAACGGTCAAAATATCGGAACTTACTTACTAACATCAGCAGCAAATTTAGCATTTGGTGAATTTGGTAAATATTTAATCGGTATAATCGTAGCATTAGCTTGTTTAACAACAGCTACAGGCTTGATTGTTTCTGTAAGTGAATTCTTCAATGAATTATTACCTAAAATTTCTTACAAATGGTTTGTTGCAATCTTTACTTTAATTAGTTTTATCCTTTCAAATCAAGGTTTAACAACTGTAATTAAAGGTTCTTTACCAGTATTACTTGTACTATACCCAATTGCAATTACTGCAGTGTTATTAATTTTATTAGCTAAATATGTTAAAACACCACCAATTGCACAACAATTGGCTGTAGCATTCGTTACAATCATTTCATTTATATCAGTATTTAATCAGATGGAGTGGGCAACAATTGGATTTATTAGTAAATTACCTTTAGCTCAATATCAAATGGAATGGATACCATTTGCAATTGTAGGATTTATTATTGGATTCATCATAGGTAAAGTGAAAAATCAAGCACCAATACAATATAGCTAAATTATACGAGGCTGGGACAAATTAATTGTCTCAGCCTCTATTCATAATATTTTAAGTAAAAATAAAGGGGCTGATTTAATGTATTTAAACGCAATCATCAATAAGGATGAAACTTGGCTTTTATGGGCTATATTAGTTAGTATTGCTGCACTCAGTATTTTCTTAGAACAAAGATATGCCTTTGCATCTAAAATTACTGGTGCCATTATAGCTTTAATTGGTGCTATGTTATTATCTAATCTCAATATCATCCCAATAGCATCTCCAGTTTACGATCAAGTTTGGAACTATGTTATACCTTTGGCAATACCATTACTGTTATTTAGATCAAACATCTTTAAAATATGGAAAGAAAGTAGACGTTTGTTATTTATTTTCTTAATCAGTTCAGTAGGAACAGTAGTAGGTGTTACAATCGCATTTTTATTATTGCATCAATTTATACCTGAATTAGATAAAATAGGTGCTATGATGACAGGTAGCTACATAGGAGGCGGCGTAAATTTCGCAGCACTTAGCACTAAATTTGAAACGCCTGGTGAGCTCGTTTCCGCCACAGTCGTAGCAGATAATAGTGTAATGGCGTTTTATTTTATAGTACTCATTACTTTACCTAATCTAAAATTTGTTAAAAAATATTTCAATAGATTGAGCACTGATAATAAAGATACAGAGGGAAATAATGCAGAAACATACTGGAAAAGAAATGAAATTAGTTTAAAAGATATTGCTTATTCTTTAGCAATTGCATTCGTTTTAGTTGCTATAAGTTTTAAAATCTCAGAACTTATCAATGCAATTGTACCTAAAAGTAATCCTTTTTTAGAGATTTTAGTAAGTATTATAGGAGATCAATTTTTACTATTAACAACATTGACACTTATTGCAGTAGCAGTCTTTAGTAAATTCTTTGAAAATTTAAATGCTTCAGATGAGCTTGGTACATTTTTAATTTATATTTTCTTTGTGGTAATAGGGGTGCCAGCTTCAATTCCAATTATCATAAAAACTGCACCATTATTATTTATATTCGTAGCAATTATTTTAATATTCAACTTAGCAATTACACTTTCATTCGGAAAATTGTTTAAGTTTAATATTGAAGAAATGATTCTAGCTAGTAATGCTAATGCAGGAGGACCTACTACAGCAGCTGCCTTAGCAATTTCAAAAGGTTGGCATAGTCTCGTTGGTCCAATATTAATTATAGGTACACTAGGTTATGTCATTGGAAATTATATTGGCACAATGATGGGGTATTTCTTAAGTCAATTTATGTAATCTATAGAAAAAAGGAACTTCGTTAATGAAGTTCCTTTTTATGATTTAAACGAATTTCTCAATTGATGTTGTTCATCTTTGAGTTGTAAAAGTTTTGTCTTTAAATCTTCTTCAAGTGTTTGTAATTCTTGCTCTGCTTGTTGACGTTTTCTTGTACCATCTTCTTGTATACGAAGTGTTTCTTGAATTGTATCTACTATATTCGTTTGCGTTGTCTTCAAAGTTTCAATATCTACAATACCACGTTCATTTTCTTCAGCCGTTCTGATTGCATTTTGTTTTAGCATTTCAGAATTTTTTAAGAGTAATTCGTTTGTTGTATCTGTAACTTTCTTTTGTGCTTCAGAGGCACCTTGTTGTCTTAACAATGTTAAAGCGATAGCCATTTGATTTTTCCACAATGGAATACTTGTCAAAATAGAACTTTGAATTTTTTCTGCCAATGTTTGGTTAATATTTTGTATCATTCGAATTTGTGGGGCTGATTGCAACGTAATTTGTCGTGATAGTTGTAGATCATAGATTCTTTTTTCAAGACGATTTATATATTGCTGTAAATCTGCTAATTCTTGTACATCCATTTGATTATTAGATGATTTAACTTTATTCTCTAGTGCTACTAGTTCGTTTCGTTTTAATTCATCTCGTTTTTTCTCAGCTGCTGCAATATAAATGTTTAATGCATCGAAATAGGCTTTGTTTTCTTCATATAGTTGATCCAGTAATCCAACATCTTTCATTAGCATATTTTGAGATTTTTGTAATTCAACTGATATACGGTCAACTTGAGCACCAACCGATTGATATTTACTGAACATTTCATTTACAGAACGTTCAGCTCTTCTAAATATTCTTTTTAGTCTAGATTTATTTTGTTTCTGTAATTCATCAGGATTTACCTCTTTTAATTTGTTCATTAAATTTCTTAATGAAGAACCAATGGGACCGACATCTTTAGATTGCACTTGAGTCAACATTTGATGAGAGAACTGTGATAATTTATTTTGAGCTTGCTGTCCATACAATAGTAAGCCATCATTATCTAATGGTTTAATTTGTTTAGCAATTTCGTCAATTTTACGCTGATCTTCATCAGAAAACGATTTTTCATATGTTGATGTCACATCAGATTGTCCTTGTTGCTCTGAAACTTCTGCTTTTTGTGGTGTTAATTCATTTGATGAATCTTTAAATGGATCATCAATAAGGTCGTCAAATAAGTTTTTATTTGTTTCAGTCATCGTTACGCTCCATTTCATATTCGTATTTTTTTGCCTTTTTTCTTAAATTCACTTTTTCTTTTGTCGATTCAGGAATAGCTTGCGTATAATTATTTCTATCTTTAGCTATATCAGCAAGTTCCATTTCAATATCTAATTGATGATAGCTAGATTCGTTTAGCTGTTTCAAATCTGCTACTAAAGTTCTTTTGTTTTCATCAATAGTTAGTTTCGTTTGTTTCAATTTAGCTTTTTCTTCTTTAGATTTATTAGGCATGCGTTGTAGCATTGTATAATTTTCAATTAAATTCACCGTATTGTCTAAATGAGAATAGAAGAAACTCTCAACTGTGTAAAATTTTTCAGGTGATTGTTTGACTGCATTATAAATTGTACGCGCCAATTTAGCGACTTCATTTAAATTCTTAAATTCGCTATATGATCTTACACGCATATAGTTCTTATAAAGACGCTTCAGTTTTGGTTGAGCATCGTTTAATTGTTTTCTTATAAAATGAAATTCACGACGCGTTAAGCCCATCTCTTTTAAATATTTTCTTGAGCTATACCATTGAATAGGTAAAAAGCTTAATACATATGAACCAGCAAATACTGTCATATCAATAATAAAATTTAAATCCAATTGAAAAATACTAAATAAAAATGCGATAAATGATATAGGTACAGCCAGTAGTGCACCTAATACATATGATAAATTATATTTCATTGTCATCTTCCTAATTTATAACGTTTTGAAGTGCTTTGTTTTTTCATCTAATGTCGTATCATCAATTGTATAATTTTCAACAACTGAAGCTGGTGCTACTCCCTGAATAACACCATTTATAAATTGTTCTAAGTTATCATCATTGCCACTAGCATATATCTCTACATAGTCGCTAACATTTTCAACGCTACCAACAATTTTATACTTTTTAGCAAGCTGTGCTGTAAAAAATCTAAAACCAACACCTTGTACACGTCCAAATACTTTAATATGTTTTCCGTTCATTTTTATCACCTCATATATCTATTATAAAGGGTTATGTATAAAAAAACTAATAATTAGAAACATGCACACAAGCTATTTTCTTGATTTAATTGGTAATAAGATTTAAATTTATTTTAGGGCAATTTTCTAAATAGGGGAGTTTTTTAGATGTATAAAATCGTAACAATCCGAGCAGATTATGAGGGATGGTGGCTGTTTGATGATTGGAAAGATAATATTATTAAAGAAATAGAATGTGTTGATTATGATGAAATGATTACGCAATATAAAAACTTACTTGAAAAATACCAAATTAAATTTACTAATGAACTCGTAGGCAAGCATAATATACATGCATTTTATAATAATTGCGATTTGTCATATTGTGAAGACTGTGAAGAAGACTTACAAATTTTTTATAGTATACTTGTATTAAATGACAATTCTATTTATACACCTTTACCAAATTAATAAAATCTGAAAATATCTCAAATGGTATTGCATTTGAATATTTAGTGACGTATAATAAGTAATAGCAATATCGTTATTCCATATTGCAAATGACATATTTATATTAATTGTGTTTTTTGTAATATGCGAATATCGCATATTGAATTTTAGTCTTGGAGGTTTCACATTATGAAACAAGGTACAGTAAAATGGTTTAACGCAGAAAAAGGATTTGGCT
Organism: Mammaliicoccus sp. H-M34; assembly: GCF_022386495.1. NCBI lineage: Bacteria > Bacillati > Bacillota > Bacilli > Caryophanales > Staphylococcaceae > Mammaliicoccus > Mammaliicoccus sp. H-M34. Next base: position 384,823 of record NZ_JAJNIK010000002.1, on the reverse strand, counting down.
TCATCGAAATTGAAGGAGAAAATGACGTATTCGTACATTTCTCAGCAATTAACCAAGAAGGTTACAAATCTTTAGAAGAAGGTCAAGCAGTAGAATTCGAAGTAGTTGAAGGCGACCGTGGCCCACAAGCTGCAAACGTTGTAAAACTATAATATATATGAATTTGAAAGACTAGAAAGAAACCCTAACAATGTTAGGGTTTCTTTCTGCTTTAAGATAATATTTAATAGCAGTATTATTTGAGACATGTTATAACTTTTATATATAAAGCACCTCGTTAATTTGATTTTTATTGTAATTAATTAAATTATACGAAAGTGCTTTATTTTTTTGTATAAAAACGGAGATTTATAACGATTTTGTAGAGTGCGGACGCCTGAGGGAATCGTATGCGTGAGAGACTACAGGCTCGAGCCATACCCCTAGGCAAGCATGCACGTACAAAATCGCAAGATTTAATAAAAATGTTTATTGGTAATGATTTTGTAAAGTGCTGACGCCTGAGGGTATAGTATGTGTGAGAGACTACAGGCTCGAACCATACCCCTAGGCAAGCTGCACGTACAAAATCATAAGATTTAAAAAATAAATACTGCTAACGATTTTGTAAGTGCTGACGCCTGAGGGAATAGTATGTGTGAGAGACTACAGGCTCGAGCCATACCCCTAGGCAAGCATGCACGTACAAAATCGTAAGATTTTATAAAAATAGATATTGCTACGATTTTGTAAAGTGCTGACGCCTGAGGGAATAGTATGCGTGAGAGACTACAGGCTCGAGCCATACCCCTAGGCAAGCATGCACATACAAAATCGTAATATTCTATTAAAAAATAAGCATATCACTGTAAACTTTAAAAATCAGTTACGTGATATGCTTATTTATTTTGAGTTAAGATATATGATCCAAGCTATTTTAGTTTATTTCACGTCATTCAAAATTAATTGTTTTAACGTTTGTCTTTTTATTACTTCTCTTGCTTTACCATCTTTAACAAATAGCACAGATGGTTTTAACATTTGGTTATAATTAGAACTCATAGAGTAGTGATATGCTCCAGTAGAAAGTACTGCTATATAATCACCAATTTTCGTCGATTTAGGTAATTTCATGTCTCTTCCGATTAAATCTCCAGATTCACACAATTTACCAGCAATTGTTACTTCGTGCGTATCCTCATCATTTCTGTTTACAAGCAATGCTTCATACTGTGCATCATACAAAGCTGTTCTTATATGATCACTCATGCCACCATCAATTGAAACATAAGTATTCACATTCGGTATTTCTTTAATTGTACCAACTTGATATAGCGTAATTCCCGCTTCACCAACTATTGAACGACCTGGTTCTATAGATATTTCTGGTATAGCCATTTCATATTTCTTACTATTTTCTTTGATAGCGTCAGTTATAAGTTTAATACCTTCTTCTATAGGATAACTTTTATCCGCTTCTGTATATTGAATACTAAAGCCACCACCTAAATTCAAGATATCAATTTGTATATCATTCGCCTTTAACCATTCAAACACGATTTGTATAGTATTAATTGTTCCATCTGCTTCAAATATTTGTGATCCAATATGAAAATGTATCCCTTTAAAATCTATTTTTTCAGATGCTTGTAAAGCACGTACACCTTCTATTGCAGTACCATGTTTAATTGACAAGCCAAATTTACTATCTTCTTGGCCAGTTTGAATAAATTCGTGTGTATGTGCTTCAACGCCTGGATTAACTCTTAAAACAGCTTTAATTGGCTTAGAGGCAACACGATTAATACGGTCGATTTCATCTAAAGAATCTATTACAAAGTATTCAACACCACTTTCAATAGCATACTCTATTTCTTCATTTGTTTTATTGTTACCATGGAAGTGTATTTTACTCGGATTGAAGCCACTCGCTAATGCTGTATATAATTCACCTTCAGAAACAACATCTAATCCCATTTGTTCTTCATCCATTAATTTAAATAACTGTATACTGCTAAAAGCTTTAGATGCATAAGAAATATTATAAGACAATTCGCTTTCTTTAAAAGCTTCATGAAATCTTCTACATTGATTTCTAATTTGTTCTTCATCGTATACGATAGTAGGGGTACCAAAGCTTGCAGCTATTGTCTTTAATGAAACATTACCCATTGTTAGAACACCTTGTTCATTATATTTTACTGTCATGATATAATCTCCTTTATTAATGAATGATGATTCAAAGCACTAATTTGTTCAGAATTAGCACCGACACCTTTAAACGTAAATTCATCTATTCTTATTTTATCACTATACATCGTTACTGTATCGCCACTTTGTACAGATTCATCTACTTCAACAAACATATGACTCATCATTAAGCCGCGTATTGGATAGCGCTTTTGATTTATGAGTGCATCATGTTTAGCTCTTGTCTTCAGTATTCCATCCCCATATCCAATATCCACTACAGCAATGTTACAATCCTTTTCAGCAGTAAATTGAAAGCTATATCCACATGTTTCTCCTTTTTTAATAGGGCGAACTTGTATTACATTTGCTGTTACAGAAAAATTTTGTTTAGTTACTGTAGTAGGTAAGGTACTATACGGTCTTGATCCATATAAAATGATCCCTAATCGAGCATGTGTATGTTGATCTAGTATACTATCTTCACGAACATAGCTTGCACTATTTTGTGAATGAATAAATTTAAATGTATAACCTTCGTTAAGAATATGCATTAAACATTTTTTCCAAGCGTCTCTTTCAGTTTCGTATTCATTACCATCAAATTCATCAGCATAACCAAAATGCGTCCAAATGCCTTCGATAAGTGATTGATTATCTTTAGAGAGACTTGCATTGTGTTCTAATACTTGTATCATTTCATATTGATCTTTTAATCCAGAACGATGTAATAAATTTTCAAATTCTAAATGTAATTTAATGCCTGATAAAGATTCTAAATGTTCATTATAAAATTTTAAAGAGGGCAATGTCATCGCTATATCATATTGCTTCAATACTTCAAATTCTATGGACGGATTCATCAAAAAGATATTTACATGTGGATCTAATTTACGTATTCTTACTGCTTCATATAAAGAAGTAGTACTAAAAGTACGAATACCTGCTTTCATAAATGACTCTACAGCAAATTCTAGACCGAAATGATAAGCATCGTTCTTAACGACTGCCATAACGTCATTATCTTGAATGACATGCTTCACATTGTTTATAAAATTTTGTTCTTCAAATGTTATACGCGCTACCATTAATCGATCTCTCCTTGAGTTAATAATGCAGTATAATAATCAGCGACACTTATTAATACTTCTTCATCAAAATTTAATTTATTTGTATGAAGTCCATATATATAATCTTTTTGTATGTTTCGTGTACCAAAAAACACAAAATAACTTGGTGCTATATTACGATAAAAGCTAAAGTCTTCACCAAACAAATATGGTTTTTCTAATTCATGTTGTGTTAAGTTTAGTTTAGTTAGAGCTTCTTTTACATTTTTATAAAGCGTAACATCATTTGTAGTAGGTGGATAACCTTCAGCAAATTTAACAGAACAAGTTACACTAAATAATAATTCTACGCTTTCTGCTATTTTATGCATTTGATCTTTAACAATTTGAAGATCATTTGTATCATATGTTCTAATCGTACCTTCTAAATAACCATTTTGTGGAACAGTATTAATTGCTTCTCCCACATTAAATTGTCCAATATGTACGATATTACGGTTTAAACCATTTAAATGAAATTGCTGTATTTGTGAAACTTGCGACAATATATGCATCATTGCTTCTGAAGCTGCTTTGCCTTCTTCTTTACTTGCCACATGACTAGATAGACCATTTAAATAAAATCTATATTCAGTTGCACTAGCTGTGATTTCGTCATTTTTAAACGCTACAGTTCCAACATCTTCAAAAGGCATGATATGTATGCCGTATATTTTATCTATATTGTATTTATCGAATACTTTAGATTGAATCAATTGATTCGCACCAGCTTCTGTTTCTTCAGAAGGTTGATATATAAATACAACATTATGAGGTAATTGTCCTTTGTCATATAGTGCTTTACAACGTTTTGTAAAAAGCATTAATGCTGTTGTATGACCATCGTGTCCACAAGCATGCATCACATTATCTACTATACTTTTATAAGAAATTTCATTCACTTCTTGAATTGGTAATGCATCTATATCTGCTCTATAAGCAATCGTTTGATTTGAATTACCCTTTAAATATCCTATAACTCCTGTTGAAATAGGGCGTTCATATGGAATATCTAGTTCATTTAAAAATGATTCAATATATGCCGTTGTTTCATATTCTTGCATACTTAATTCAGGATGTTGATGCAAGTATCTTCTTGTATTTTTAACAAATTCTAATTCAGACATTAAACTCAGTCCCTTTATAGTATGTATAGAAAACGCCAATCAATTTGATTGGCGCATTCATTTTATATTGTGTATATAATTATTGATTTAAATTACGTAATGCCGATACAATTTCTTTTTTGCCATCTTGAACATCTGCTGATTGTTTAATTACTTTAGCAGGTGTACCAGCAACAACTGCACCTTCAGGAACATCTTTCGTTACAATCGCACCAGCTGCTACAATTGCACCTTTACCAACTCTAACACCTTCAAGAATGACAGCATTTGCACCAATTAGTACATCATCTTCAATGATAACAGGTGATGCACTTGGTGGTTCTATTACACCAGCTAATACTGAACCTGCACCAACATGAACATTTTTACCTGTTGTAGCACGTCCACCTAAAGTAGCATTCATATCTATCATTGTTCCTTCTCCAACAACTGCACCAATATTTATTGTTGCTCCCATCATAACCACTGCGCCGTCTTCAATAACAGCATGTTCTCTTATGAAAGCACCTGGCTCTATACGTGCATTTGTATTTGTTAAATCTTTTAATGGAATTGCAGAGTTACGACGATCATGTTCAATTTCTAAATCAGTGAATGCTGATTTGTTTTCTTCATAGAAACGAGTCCAATCTTTAGCATCACAAAAAATTGTTTTTGATGACTCTGAACCGAATACTTTAAATGACTCTGGAAATTCAACATTATCAAATTGACCATTTACATAAACTTTTAATGGCGTAACTTTCTCCGCCTCACTAATATATTGAATAATTTCTTCTGCTGTAAAATCTTTAACCATGTTAATTTCTCTCCTCATTTAAGTTATTGTATGTGTAATATCCATTTTCTTTATTCACTAGTACTTCAGCTACATTAATAGCACCATTTGCAAAGATATCTTTTGATTGAGCACGGTGGGTAATTTCTATCGTCTCATCATGACCTGCAAACAATACTTGATGCTCTCCAACAATTGTACCACCGCGTTGAGAGCTAATACCAATTTCTGCTGCATCACGTTTAGACGAAGACTCATGTCTATCATAAACTGGCACTGATTGCGCTCTTTTTTCTTTAATTGCATCATATAATTGTACAAGTGTTCCACTTGGTGCATCCACTTTCTTGTTATGATGTTTTTCGATCATTTCAATATCGAAGTCTTCTAAAAGCGGTACTGCATATTGAATAATTTCTTTAAGTATATGAACACCATAACTCATATTAGCACTAAAGAATACTGGCATATTTGCCGATTTTACTTTTAGTTGTTCAATTATTTTTTCCTTGTCACCAGTTGTTGCAATAACTAAAGGTAATTTAAAATCTTCTTCTAATAAAGGTAATAATAATTCTGGATTCGAAAAATCAATAGCAACATCCGCTTCTGGAGCTTTAGATATAGAATTGAAAGCAGGGTAGGGATATTGTTTGGATGGATCCTTGACAACAACGCCTACAATCTCATTATCTCTTTCTGTAGCTAATCTTGCGACGCGCTCATTCATTGCGCCATAACCAATTAATAATATTTTCATTGTTTTACACCATCTTTGAAAGTATTAAATGCTTCGCTTAAAACTTTTCTTTCTTCTTCATCTAACGTCACAAGTGGCAATCTTACTTCATAATTTCCAAAGCCCAATTCCGAAGTTAATAACTTAATTGGAATTGGATTGACATCAACACTTAAATGATTTAATAAAGTTACAATATCCTCATTTAAAGAAGTAGCTTTATCAAGTTGATCATTTGAAACATAATCATAAAGTTGTTGAGTTTCATTGGGAATGACATTAGCAACTACTGAAATCAAACCTTCGCCACCTAAGCGGTAATAATCAAACATATTGTCATCATTACCACTATATAAAGCAAAGTCACTAGGTAACTGTTCTTTTAACGATTTAGCATATTCCAAATCTCCTGTCGCATCTTTAAGTGCAACTATATATGGATTTTCACTTAATTTAAGAACAGTATCAATTTCTATTGTCATGTTCGTTCTTGAAGGCACATTATATAATACAACTGGAAGTTCAACTTCATTAGCTATTTTAGTGAAATGTGCAATTAAACCACGTTGACTCGTTTTATTATAATAAGGTGTGATTAACATAATTGCATCTGCACCTAATTCTTTCGCTCTAATTGACTCATCAATAGAAGCTTGAGTGTTATTCGTTCCTGTGCCAGCAATGACAGGAACGCGTCCATTCACTTTTTTAATTCCCCATTCTAATAGCGTTTTTCTTTCTTCGGCAGTTAATGTTGGATTCTCAGCTGTTGTACCGTTGATAATAATACTTTTAACGCCATTATCTATTAAAAATTCTATATGGTTTTCAAATGCTTCGTAGTCTACATCCTCATTTGTAAATGGTGTTGTAAGGGCAACGCCTACACCTGTAAAAATATGTGACATACTTAACACTCCTTGTTTTATTTATTTAATTGCATAACTTGTTCTAGTACTTGAACGGCATTTAAACTTGCACCTTTTAGTAAATTATCTGAAGTACACCAAATATGGAAAGTATTATCTAAAGAATCATCTTTACGAATTCTTCCAACAAACACTTCATCTTTACCAGTAGAGTGTATAGCTAATGGATATTCATTTTTTTCAACATTATCTACCAATACTACACGGTCATCTTCATTAAATAAATTTTTAATACCTTCAACTGTTGCTTCTTTATCTAAAGTAACGTTGATGTGCACACTGTGGCTATCTTGAACAGGTACACGTACACATGTTGCTGTAACATTAAGTGTCGGTTGATTTAATATTTTTCTTGTTTCTTCGATCATTTTTTGTTCTTCTTTTGTATAACCATCTTCTAAAAATACATCTATATGTGGTAATACATTATTATAGATTGGGTGAGGGTAGTTCTTAGGCGCTTCACCTTTCTCACCATTAGACAAATCTTCGCGTCCGGCAAGTCCTGAACCTGATACTGCTTGATATGTTGTATAAGCAACTCTTTTCAAACCAAAAGTATCTAATAAAGGTTTTAATGGAACGACTGATTGTATTGTTGAACAGTTAGGGTTTGCAATGATTTTTCGATTTAACTTAGGTGTATTAACTTCTGGAACTATTAAATCTATCCCTTCATGCATTCTCCATTGACTAGAATTATCTATTACAATAGCACCATGTTCTTCAAATAGTGGGGCAAAAGTTTTACTTGTACCTCCGCCAGCGCTCATAATAACGTAATCGAATTGTCCATTTGTTTTCTCTTCAGTTAATGCTTCAACAACATAAGTTCTACCTTGAAATGCCACTTCTTTACCTGCTGATCTAGGTGATGAAAATAATACAAGCTCATCAAATGGTATATTTTTTCTATCTAATACTTCTAATACTTTTTCTCCTACTAAACCTGTTGCACCAACAACTGCTAATTTTGTCATTTTTTTCACTCCATCATCAATTATATATTAAATGCTTCACTTAAAATTCGAACGGCATTTTTGCCTAAATCACGATCAACTACATAAGAAATACTTATTTCTGACGTGGTTGTTTGATAAAAATGTATATCATTAGTAATCAAAGTACGGAAAGCTTTAGATGCTATTCCTGACATATCTCTCATGCCCGTTCCAATTACAGAAAGTTTAGCGTAATTATCTTTCATTTTATAACATAGGTGAGGGTAATCCTCTGTTATGCTAACTATAATTTCCTCTATTTGATAGACATCGGAATCTTTAATCGTAAATGAAAGTTGTAAGCCTTGTTGATTTTCGATTTGCGAAATCATATCAACATTCATAGATTGTTCTTCTAATGAATCAAATAATTTTTGTAGTAAAGCAAAATTCTGCATAGGATATGTTAAAGTAACATGAATCATATGTGTATCTAATGCTACTCCTGTGACTGCTTTCTTCTCTAAAATTTCTGCTTGTGGCATAATCCATGTTCCTTTCACATTTGATAATGTTCTTCCAAGATATAAAGGTATGTTATAATTTTTAGCAATTTCAACACTTCTTGATTCTAAAACTCCTGCACCTAATGCACTCATTTCCATCATTTCTTCATAAGAAACTTCATTGAGAAGGTGTGCTTCTTTATATATTCTAGGATCTGTTCCATATACACCATCTACATCAGTATATATTTCACAAGACGTATCTATACTTGCAGCTATTGCTACTGCGGTAGTATCTGAACCTCCACGTCCTAGAGTCGTAATCTCAAGATGGTCATTTACACCTTGAAAGCCTGCAACTACAAGTATGTCATTTGTTTCAAAAGCTGATTCAAATCGATTAGCATCAATTTCAGCAATTTTACTCTTTAAATGATGACCGACTGTCTTAATTCCAGCTTGATAACCTGTCATTGCTTTCGTTTGAACGCCTATATCATTTAATACCATTGAAAGATATGAAATGGTCTGTTGTTCACCGGTTGTTAGAAGCATTGCTAAATGCTCATCTTTAGGTTGAGAGGTAAGTGTGCCAATATTTTCGAGCAAAGAATCTGTCGTTTTGCCCATAGCACTTACTACCACTACTAATTGTTCTCCATTATCAATGCGAGACTTCAACATATACGCGATATTTTTAATCTTGTTAAAATCACCGACGGATGTACCGCCAAACTTTAATACACTTTGAGCCAAAATAATTCCTCCTGTAAATCAGAGGTCAACGCCTTAATATAAACAAAAAAACAAGTTCGGCATCCGAACTTGTTTTATTATATATATACAAGTGATGCACTCCATTATTCCTAAGATAATGACAGACACTTAGCTCTTAACCTAAATGTCCAACGTAATATCTCTGCAAAAACATTACGTTTCGGCATCGCACCCTTTCACTCCTTAAAGATTGCAGTCTAACAGGGGAGTTACTAATGATTGATGCGCCTCATCAAAAACATATTCAATTGGTATGCATTCATTATACATAGAAAGAATATTGATGTAAAGAGAGAAAACAGATAAATTCAAAAGTTCTAACTATTTAAACAATTAATGGAAAAACATGGTTTTTAATAGATATACAACTTAATTCGTTTTTATATTAAAAGAAGCTTCAATTCGGCAAAAGTCGAATTGAAGCTTCTCAATATAAATATTAGTTATAAACGCCTTGATCTCTCAAGTATTCATCATAAGTGATTTCTTTAGAAATTGCGCCGTCTTCTTTAAGTTCTATAACTCTATTTGCAATTGTGTTAATAAATTCGAAGTCGTAAGATGTGAAAATTAGAGAACCTTTGAAGTTCTTTAATCCGTCATTTACAGCTGTAATACTTTCTAAATCTAAGTGGTTAGTAGGCTCATCAAGTAATAATACATTAGAGCTTGATAACATCATTTTACTTAACATACATCTAACTTTTTCTCCACCTGAAAGTACACTTGCTTTTTTCTTAACTTCTTCACCACTAAATAACATACGTCCTAAGAATCCTCTTAAGAATGTTTCTGTTTGTTCTTCTGGTGGTGCATATTGTCTTAACCAGTCAACTAAGTTCATATTAATTCCTTCAAAGAATTCTGAATTATCTTTAGGTAAATATGATTGACTTGTTGTAACGCCCCATTTAACTGTGCCTTCATCTGGCTCAATTTCACCAGCTAATATACGTAGTAGGGTAGTTTTAGCGATTTCACTTTCTCCTATTAATACTGCTTTATCATTAGGGTTCATAGTGAAAGATACATTATTTAATACTTTATTACCTTCGATTGTTTTAGAAACACCTTGAACTTGTAATAACTCATTACCAATTTCTCTTTCAATATTGAAATTAACAAATGGGTAACGTCTAGATGATGGTTGAATATCATCAAGTTCAATTTTATCAAGCATTTTTTTACGACTTGTAGCTTGTTTAGATTTAGATGCGTTGGCACTAAATCTAGCAATAAAGTCTTGTAACTCTTTAATACGTTCTTCTTTTTTCTTGTTTTGGTCTTGAGCCATTTGAGAAGCAAGTTGACTTGATTGATACCAGAAGTCATAGTTCCCAACAAACAATTTAATTTTACCGAAATCTAAATCGGCAATATGAGTACATACATTGTTTAAAAAGTGTCTGTCATGTGATACAACAATTACAGTATTTTCAAAGTTAATTAAGAAATCTTCTAACCAAGCGATCGCTTTAATATCTAAACCGTTTGTAGGTTCATCTAGTAAAAGAACATCTGGATCACCGAATAAACTTTGTGCAAGAAGCACTTTAACTTTTTGGTTGTTTTCTAACTCAGACATTTGTTTGTCATGTAATTCATCTTTAATTCCTAAGCCTGAAAGTAAAACAGATGCATCCGCTTCAGCATTCCATCCATTCATTTCAGCAAATTCACCTTCAAGCTCTGCTGCACGCATACCGTCTTCATCAGAGAAATCTGGTTTCATATAAATTTCGTTCTTTTCATTCATAACTTGCCATAATTTTTCATGACCTTTTAAAACAACATCGATTACTTTTTCATCTTCATGAGCAAAGTGATCTTGTTTTAAAACTGCTAAACGTTCATCTTTACCAAGTGAAACATGACCAGATTGAGAATCTAATTCCCCTGATAAGACTTTTAAGAACGTTGATTTTCCTGCTCCATTGGCACCTATAAGTCCGTAACAGTTACCTGGTATAAACTTAATATTTACATCTTCAAATAGTTTACGATCACCAAATCGTAAACTTACATCAGTGACTTGTAACATTAAATGACTCCTTTTCATTAATACTTCTACCGATGAATTATATCATAAATAACACAAAAAAGGGCAAGAGATTGAACAGTCGTTACACGAAGAAAAATACATGTTATAATGAATAAACGAAAAACATAAGAATGGAGAATGACATGGCACAAGATAAAGATACACTTGTAGGTCGTATTGACTTTTTAAAAGTGGATAGATTGGAAGGTTCAACATACCATCTACTTGGACCAAGTAGTGAACGAATTAAAATGAATGCTTCAGAAGTTGACGAAGATGATCAATTAGAAGTTGGAGAAGATTATAGTTTCTTCGTATATCCAAGTCGATCTGGAGAACTATTTGCTACTCAAAATATGCCAACAATAACAAAAGATCGTTATGATTGGGTAAAAGTATTAAGAGTAGATAGAGAAGGTGCAGCAGTGGATGTAGGATTGCCTAGGGAAGTATTAATACCTTGGGAAGATCTACCAAAAGTAAAAGAGTTGTGGCCACAAAATGGTGACATGATTTTCTGTACACTTAGAATAGATAGTAATAGTCAGATGTTCGCAAGATTAGCGACTGAAACAATCGTTGATACAATGTTTAAAACTGCTGAAGAATCAACATTACATCAGCATGTTAAAGCTAGACCTTATAGATTATTAAGAGTTGGAACATTCTTATTATCTGAAGAGGGCTATAAAATATTCGTACATGAATCAGAACGTCGACACGAGCCAAGACTTGGTGAAGAAATGGACGTTAGAATTATTGGAGTAAAAGAAAATGGAGAACTTAATGGTTCATTTCTACCATTAGCTCACGAACGATTAGATGAAGACGGTCAAGTTATATTCGATTTACTAGTAGAATATGATGGAGAATTACCATTCTGGGATAAGTCAGATCCAGAAGCTATAAAAGAAGTATTTAATATGAGTAAAGCTAGCTTCAAACGTGCAATCGGTAGATTATATAAACAAAAACTTATCACAATAGAGACAGGTAAAATTACAATCACTCAAAAAGGTTGGTCTCAAGTAAAAAAAGAAGATTAATATAAAATTTAACCCGCCTTCACAAGTGAAGGCGGGTTTTTAGTTTGAAAATATATTATAATTTATTCTATTTCATCAGTTAACTGTTCTAGCTGGTCAATCAAATTACCAATATATGCGATTGTTTCTTTTAATGGTTTATCAGTTGTAACATCTATACCAGCTAATTCAGCGAGTTCAACTGGTGATTTTGAACCTCCTGATTTTAAAACGTTTAACCAATCTTCAACTGCGGTTTGTCCTTCTTTTTCAATGCGCTGACTCATTGCTGTACCAATTGTAAGTCCTGCAGAATATGTATAAGGATATAATCCCATATAATAGTGGGGTTGACGCATCCAAGTTAATTCTGCGCCTTCAGTTATTTCTACTTCATCTCCCCAAAAGTCTGAAATAACTTGTTTTTTAATTCCATTTAAAAGTGGTGCAGTTAAAGCTTCACCTTTATCCACATGTCTATATACTTCTCTTTGGTATTTAGCTTCTAAAAGATGCGTAACCATATTATGATAATAGGTTCTTGAAATGATAGAACTAATTACCCAACGTTTAAATTTAGGATCGTCTGATTTTTTCAATAAGCTATTTGCCATAAGCATTTCATTCATTGTAGATGGTGCTTCTACAAAATACATAGAACAATCAGCTTGATATACATTTTGATGAGCATTTGCTAAATTAAAATGTCCTGCATGTCCTAATTCATGTGCTAATACAAATACTTCAGTCATTTTACTTGTCCATGATATAAAAATAAATGGGTTAACGCCATATGGACTTGCACAATAAGCACCTGTTTGTTTTCCTTTATTTTGAGGAAAATCAATCCACCGTTTATCATAACTATCATTTACCATTTTCATATAATCTTCGCCTAGAACGCTCAACGCTTCTTTAATATATTCTTTAGAACCTTCTATAGAAACATCTGGTTCATAAGTTGGATCTAGCGGTATACGTAAATCTTCAAATTTTAGTTTATCTAAATTATTTGTACGTTTTAGTAATTTGACATATTTTCTCATATGAGGTGCCAATTCTTCAGAAATAATATCAATTTGTCTATCATACATATCTCTCGTAACATCTTGAGGTTCTAATAAGAAATCTATCACTGAATCATAACCACGTAATTCAGATTCTATTTTTTCCTTTTGAACGTGTGCATTGTATGTAGCAGCAGTTGTATTTTCATAACGACGTAAAGCATCACTGAATTGTTTAAAGGCATTTCGTCTTACTTCAGTATTTGAAGCCACTTCGTAATCACCTTCAAATGAAACGTAATCCAATGGAATACTTTCTCCATTCGCTTCAAAAGTACCAAATTCAATATCTAGCATTTTAGTAATTCCATACATTTCATATGGCGCACCAAAAGTAGGCGAGAATGAAGCGAGTGTTTTTTCTACTTCAGGATGTAATGTATGTGCTTTTTGACGTTTCAATAAAGATAAATATTTAGGATATTCAGATTGCTTAATTAAAGCTTTAAATGCTTCTTCATCTAACTGTAAAATTTCTGATTCAACGAAAGATAAAAGACCAGCAATTTTACCATATGTAGTTGAGAATTGAGCTGCTACTTTTTGACTTTTCTCATTTGATGTATCAGTAGAATACAATAATTCTGCATATGTACTTAAATGTATAATACTGATGATAATGTCAGCTTGTTCATTTAAAGCTGATTCTATAGTTGAAATTTCATTTAATTGATTAACATACTTTTCATTAAATGTTGTGACTGTCTTTACTAATTCTTCTAATGAACTATAAAAAGCATCATTATTTTCAAATAAACTTGTAAGATCCCATGTTTCTTGAACAGGAACTTCATTTCTAAGCATTTGTCCCATTTAATTAATCATCCCTTTATATAAAATTTGCAATGTTCTAAAAGTTGCTTATTCTTATTATAGTATTAATCATTTTATAGTACAATTTTCAAACATACATACCATTTGTTTAACTTATTTAACAAAAAGATTATTATTATATTAAAAAACATAATTAATATAATAATAATCGGGTATAATTATAATCAGCGAGATAAAGGAGGCGTTTACCTTGAACATATTCGATTTTCCAAATTATTTATGGATTTCTTTCGTAGTAGTTATAGTTTTTTCATTATTATCTTCATTAATTCTTAAAAAGCACTTTATTAGTGCAATATTGACATTTATAGTATTAGGTATTATTGCTTTCGTATTACCTAATTTTTATGACATTACATATGAACCATTACTAGGATATGCTGCTTTTATGGCTATAATTAGTTTAGTTGTATGCTTATTCACATGGTATTTAATGAGAAAAAATAGAAAAAGAAAAGCTGAGAAACTTAGTCAAAAAGAAGACTTTGAGGATGGACGCAAATTTAACAAATTAAAAAGAAGTGATAAATAAGTTTGGGTCAAAAATGTCCTATAATTTTATAAAATTCATTTCTACCATAAGAGTGTCAGCAAAGTATTAGACTTTGTTGGCATTTTTTTGAGTATGCATTACCCGGAGTGCTTTTAAGGGGTCCAGTATAAGCAGGTTTCAGCGAAATTGCTGATAAGAGTACCAGTATAAGCAATTTCTAGTTATAGTGCTTTTAAAAAGTAGCCATAAAAGCACTTTGGATTACAAAAAAGCAGCCTAATGAGAAATCTCATAAGACTGCCATGGCAAATGCACGTACAAAATCGTAAGTTTCTATAACAAACAAGCTCCATTATTTAAAATAAACAGGTGTTGTAATTGCATATAATGCTTCGTTAATTAATTTTGATTGATCGGCACTTAAATCCGAATTCTTCAATGTACCTTCACGTTCGAAACTACATCTTTCTATTGTCTCGATACTTTTAGCATTTTTAACATCAATATATGCTTCAATTCTAGCAAATTGGTGTGTATCAATTAGATATCGTGTAATATATTGGATTGCTTCAGTCATGTAACCTTTGCCTTGTCCAGAAACTACAGTCCAATATCCAATTTCACAAGATGGTAATCTCAAATCAATATCTTGTAATACTAATGAGCCAACAAAAGTATTCGTTTTTTTATCAAACATAAAATATCTTAAAAACTGTTTGTTATAACTCATATCAGTTGTTTTATCGATAAATTCTGTTGCTTTAGATTTATCAAAGTTATAATTAAAAAATGATACCCATTTTTTTAAAGAATCAGCTGAATTGAGCAATTCATCAGTGATTGTTTTTTTATACGCTAATACTTGTTCTCCTGCCATTAGTATTAAACGTGGTGTTTCTAAAGTTAAATCATATTGAGGTTCTTTGTTCATTTTAAAACTCCTGTCTACCATAATTATCGTATATATACTATAACATGTAATAATCGAACATATTTTCAAAAATTTAAATAATATTAGTTGTTGACTCTTACGTTACGTAAGACTTTATAGTGAATATATGAGGAGGTTAAGTAAATGGAAATGTCAGTTAAAGAATTAGCAAACCTTGTAGGAATAAGTGTGCGCACACTTCACCATTACGATGAAATAAACTTATTAAACCCATCAAAAATTTCAGAAGCAGGTTATAGATTATATTCTGAAGCTAATTTAGATAGACTACAGCAAATTTTATTTTTTAAAGAGCTTGATTTCCCTCTAAAAAAGATCAAACAAATTCTAGATGATCCATCATTCAATAAACAAGAAGCATTGCAATTGCATAAGAAAATGTTAATGGATAAAAGGAATCACATTGATCAGATGATACAGACTATTAATCAAACAACAAAACATTTTAAAGGAGAAATAAATATGACAAATGAAGAGAAATTTAAAGGATTCGACTTCAATAAAAATGAATATGAACAAGAAGCACGTGAAAAGTGGGGCGGAAAGACAGTTGATAAAGCAAACGAAAAATTATCAAATATGCCTAAGCAAGAAAGATTCGAAAAAGAAAACGAAATGAACAATATATTTAGATCATTAGCTTCCGTTAATAATGAAGAGAAATCACCATCATCAGAAGAAGCACAACAACTTATTCAAGATTGGTATGATTTCTTAAACGATAATATCAATTATGAGTATTCATTAGAAGTATTTAAAGGTTTAGGTGAATTATATATAGCTGACGAACGTTTCACTAAAAATATAAACCAATTTGGTGAAGGATTAGCTCAATATATGCATGAAGCAATTAATATATACGTAGAAAATCATCTATAAGAGAAACACAGCAACTTAAAACGTTATTATAACGATTTGAGTTGCTGTGTTTTATATTGTCTAATCATAATTAAAATAGTATATTTCAAGCTGAACAATTAATACCTGTATTAGCAAACCTTAATATTGATCAAATATATATAAGTAAATATCAAAATGGCGAATTAAGTTCAGAAGCTCAAAAAAGAATTTTAGGCGTATATGATTCCATTAATCATTCACATAACAGTTTAATCGTTACACACAGGAATATAATGATATTGCTATTAAATCATTTTAATCGTGAGATTGGATTTGAAGAATGGAAATCATTAAAAGATCCAGATTTAAATAGTATAGATGAACATAAAAACGATAAACATATCAATATGTTAGTAAACGAATAGAAAAGGGTCCCCTAATGACAATATACTTAACTTCCTATAATATATATTATGTAAACTAATTTGGCAATTATCATATTTTGCAAGTCACGCCCAAGTAATTCCAATTAACATTCAACTTTCTAGTCTCGACTTATTTGAATGTTATCTTTTAATTATCACTCTCTTTTTTTGATTTTGATTTTAAAACATTAGCAAATAAGCTTATAGAAATAACACCTAAAATTATACTTAAAATAGCAACAATATATATATTAGGATTTGAAGATTGATTATAGGTTATTAAACTAATTGCTATTAAGACCAAAAAAGAACTAAACAAAGCTAAACTACTTAGTTTCATAATTTGATTCAACCTCCTTATGTAGTAATAATCCTCCGCCTTTGGCAGCAATAGCGCCAACTATTACATCTGATCCCATAGTCCATTCATTATTCAAATTTTTAGTTTGAACTCCTTTGAATTTCAGCATTTAATCATCACTCCTCCTTGTTATAATTTTAGTAGAACGATATTTTTTGTTGATAATATAGATTACTTTAATATTTAATAGTGAATATTATCTACAATTTTATTATACATGTAAATATGTGGTAAAAAAGGAAAAGTTTGCAACATTTTAAAATAGTAAAAAAGTGGTATTAGCATGATAATATTATATTTATTTTATTCACATCATTAACGAGTTATTTTTAATAATTTTTATATTTCACAGTAAACATCCATATAATTACTAATCTTTTGTGTTATCTTAACCAAATAATAAATAAAAAACCTGGAACAAATTTGTCCCAGGCTCATTTTGTTATCTTTTAATTTTTGATCTAACTTTTTGTATTGTGTTGTATAAGAAGTATTTCTTTTTATTAATTGGTTTATAGAAGTCACCAATCAATTCTTCGATTTGCACATTAAATCCACGTTTAAATCGGTATACACCATAGTCTTCACTATTTTCAGTAAAGTCTCCTGATAGTCCATAGAAGTTATATCTATCAAAACCATTTTCGAAACAATAATTAATCATATGCCAATGCATCATATATGGTCCCATAAAATGGTTGTATTTTTCGCTTGATCCACCTGAGAAGTAATTTATTTCATATGCATTCTCAAAGAATACACCTGCAGCTAAATTCAACACTTCTCCATCAGTTTTGATAAGTTCACTTGTTTCTAGTAATTCTTTTTGTGCGTGATCGATTTGTCTATCAGTTTCAGCAATTTTCTTAATTTGCTTTTCTGATTTGTTTTCTTTTGCCATCATTTGATCGCGTTTTGTTTCTAGTTCGTTTAAGTTTTCTTGTGTTGTTTTGATATATTCATTTAAATCCACATATGCTAAAGGTACAAGTGCTTTAGATCCATATGTATCGATAAAGTTTAAGAAATATTCATCTGTTTTTGAAATAAATCCTGCTCTTTCTTCAGTTTCTCTATATAGTTTGAAGAATATATCAAGTTCATCTCTTTCAAGGAAACGTACTTTAACACCATAATTATGTGCTTTATTAACATTACGTTTACGTTGACTATCGAACCCTTTTTTAATTTCTGCTAAAGTTTTATCTTTTAAATTTAATACACCCATCCATCTAACTTGGCTTGATGGGTCATATTTAGTTGTAAAACCATGATGATCATAACCTAAAGATTTAATAAGGTTAATGATTTCATCGTTTGCACCCTCTTCTTTAATTTGTTTAATATCTTTATCATAAATATTATAAATCCAATAAGGGTCTACTTTTACGTATAGACATTGGTGTTGTTTTAAATATTTTTCAAGTGCTTTAAAATAATATTCTACTAAATCTAGATTGCTATAATCCATTACTGGTCCACGATTTGAATAATATACATAGCTACCCATTGTAGGTATTTTAGAGAATAAACTTGCAGCAACTACTTGATTATTTTCATCTTTAACACCTAATAATACAACTTGAAAACCATCATTTTCCCTAGTCTTGATGTTTTCTTTTACTTGGAAATAGTGACTTTCATATTGACTGTCTGATACGAAATCATCATATTCAGTAACCGTTAATTCTGTAAATTTCATATTATCTAAATTCCTCTCTTACTGAAAATCATTATTTTTTTAAAACTTTTTTTATCGTTGTATATGCTTTGTACGCTGGTTTATTAATTGGTTTAACAAAATCTCCAATGTATTCATAAACATCTGCATTATAACCTTTTTTAAATTTAATAACTCCCACATCTGGTGCATCTTCAGAAAAATCACCACTAATACCATAGAAATTGTAACGATTAATATTATTGTCTAATGCGTATTTAATCATTTCCCATTGTATAGCATAACTTCCCGCAAAATGACGGTATTCATTAGATGAACCGCCTGCATAATATACTACTTCAAATGGATTTATAATGAAGAAACCTGCAGCTATCGGTAATGTATCACCGTGTTCTTTTCTTAGTTGTTGTGCTTCTTCAAGTTTAGTTTCATTTGCTTCCCTTTGTTGTTTAAGGTTGTCGATTTTATTAATTGTTTTTTGATTATCTGGCTTTTTCTCTAATTCTTTTTCTGCTTTAGAGATATCTTTATTATATTGTTCATGATCTTTTTCTAGTTGTGGAATATAAGTTTCAAAATCAATATATGCTAAAGGTATTTTAACGTTTTCAAAGTATTTTAACCTATTGTAATAAAAGTCGTCCCCACGGTCGTTAAAATCTTTTTTCTCAGTTGTATCTTCCATAAACTGACGGAAAATAGGCATTTCCTCTTTTGATAAGAAGCGTACTTTAACACCATTTTTTTGAACTTTCTTAGTATTACGCTTTCTTAAACTGTCCATATTCTTAATAAGTGTTTTTTCATCCATGTCTTCTAAATCAAGTACTGAATGCCATCTAATTTGGTGGATTGGGTGGAAACCTGTTGTGAATCCTTGATGTTCATAGCCCAATGATTCGAATTGTTCTATTAAACCATCACGATTAAATGATTTTTTGATATTACCATCATGGTCTCTTAATTGATACGGTAAATAAGGATCGATTCTAAAGAATAAACCTTTATTATTTTTTAAATAAGGAACAATTTCTTTGAAGAAGAAGTCTACAAGTTCTTTATTATCGTAATCCATTACTGGTCCTCTGTTTGAGTAGAAGTAATTAAATTTTTTCATGACTGGAACACTTGTTAATAGACAAGCTGCTTGTACTTCGCCCTCGTCATCTTTAACACCCACTAAATGTGTTGAAGTGCCTTCTGATGTTTTTAATTCATAGTTACCTACCGTTTGTGTGAAATGCGCATATGGCATTTTATTTGTAAAAGCTTCAAATTCACCAGTTGTTAAATTTGTAAATTTCATGTATACAATACTCCCAATCTCTTATTTATGTATTTGTTACAATTATACAATATTTTTTCTTTATTCTAAAACAATACTCATTACTATATCATTATTTCATAAAGAAAAACCTACCAAATGGCAGGTTTTTCCCTTTTATTTCTCATTATTTTAATACATTGACAAATTTTTCTGCTACTTCTTGACTTGAATTTGGATTTTGACCAGTAACAAATTTACCATCTGCAACTGTATGAGAATCAAAGTCAGAGCCTTTAACAAATCTTGCACCTTGCTTCTCTAATTGTGTTTGAAGTAAGAATGGTACATCTTGATCAAGATTCATTGCTTTTTCTTCGCTATCTGTAAATGCTGTTAATTTAACGTCATTAACTAAAAAGTTCCCATCAGGTAGTTTTGCACCTACAAAGGCACTAGGACCGTGGCAAACAGCTCCAATTACTTTATCGTTATTTTTGTAATAAGCTAACATGTTTTCTAAATCTTTATTATTAGGAAAATCGAACACAGTACCATGTCCACCAGGTAAGAATATACCTTCATAATTTTCGAAAACGATATCTTTTATGCTATTTGTTTGTTGTAATTTTTCTAATACATCATGATATTCTTTTGTTTCATTATTTTGTGTTGAATTAGGATCAATTGGTACACTACCACCTTTTACAGATGCAATGTCAACTTCTAATCCATTTTTAATGAATACTTTGTAAGGAATTGCTGCTTCTTCTAGCCATAACCCAGTAGGTTTACCATCTTTAAATTGAGATTCATTCGTAACAACTATGAGTACTTTTTTGCTCATTAGAAACACTCCTTTTCATTTGTTACTGTCGATTATACATGATGTAAGTTTCTTTTTCTTCCAAGAAGGGTTTTGTTTATTTAATCTTTATCTAATGCAGTTCTAATAGATTTTAAATAATCTACTGTTTGTTGTTTAGAATCATTTTCTAAACGTTTAACTATTTCACTGCCAATAACTACACCATCACTAAATGATTTTATTTCTTTTACATGATTTACTGTTTTGATACCGAAGCCGCAAACAACTGGAACGTTGGCATGTTGTTGAATAAATTGAATTTTGTCTTTTAATCCTTCATGGAATCCTCTACCATCGCCAGTTGTTGCATTCATTGTTACTGTATAAATAAATCCTTCTGCATGTTCTGCAATTTTTTTAATTCTTTCATCACTAGATGTCATGGCAATTAAAGAAATTAATTTAATATTTTTATGTTGTAACTTTTCTTTAAACCGTTCGCCTAATTCAAATGGTAAATCCGGAATAATTAATCCAAATACATTTGCTTCAGCTATTCTTTCAATAAATTGTTCAACGCCATATGAATCAATCAAATTGTAGTATGTCATAAATAAATACGGTGTTTGTATATTATTTTTATGTTGAATTAATTGATCAATAATTTTATTTACCGTCATTCCTTGTTTAATAGCTTCTTGACCTGCTTTCATAATTGTAGGTCCATCAGCAACTGGATCAGAAAATGGTAAGCCGATTTCAATATAGTCTGCACCATTTTCATCCATTAATTTAACAGAATCTATAAAATTTTCATTACCCATTATGTAAGGGATAAATAATTTATTCATTCTGATTCCCCTCCTCACCTTGCATATATTTTCTAATTGTTTCCATATCTTTATCTCCTCGACCAGAAACAGTTACAACGATAATTTCATCTTCATTCATAGTTGGTGCTAATTTTTCAACATAACTTAAAGCATGTGCGCTCTCTATTGCAGGTATAATTCCTTCTAATTGTGTGAATTTAATTAATGCGTCCATCGCTTCTTTATCACTTGCATTCGGATATTGTACACGACCAATATTATTATAATAACTATGTTCCGGCCCTACTCCAGGATAATCTAGCCCTGCTGAAATAGAATGAGCAAGTTCAATTTGTCCATTATCATCTTGAATTAAGTACATTCTAGAACCGTGTAATACCCCTGGTTTACCTTTATTAATAGCAAGTGCGTGCTTAGTAGTGTCTACACCTTCACCAGCAGCTTCTACACCATACAATTTAACTGTTTCATCATTAATAAACGGATAAAATGTACCAATAGCATTTGAACCACCACCAATACATGCAACAACTGCATCCGGTAGTCGATTTTCTTTTTCTAAAATTTGCGTTTTAATTTCTTTCCCTATTACACTTTGTAAATCTCTTACAATTGTTGGAAATGGGTGTGGACCAAGTGCGGAACCTAATAAGTAATGTGTATCATCAACATTTGACACCCAATATTGCAGTGCTTTATTTACAGCATCAGAAAGTGTACCTTGACCATCTGTTACAGGAACAACTTTAGCACCTAATAACTCCATTCTAAATACGTTTAATGCTTGTCTTTCAATATCTTCTTCACCCATAAATACAATAAGTTCCATATCAAATAATGCTGCAATTGTTGCACTTGCAACACCATGTTGACCTGCACCTGTTTCAGCAACAAGTTTACGTTTCCCCATTTTTTGAGCAATTAAAGCTTGCCCTAATGCATTATTTATTTTATGAGCTCCAGTATGGTTTAAATCTTCACGTTTTAAATATATTTTAGCGCCACCGAGTTCTTCAGTATAACGTTTAGCATAAGTTAAAGGTGTTTCTCTACCAACATAGTCTTTTAAATAAGCATTCAATGTTTTATGAAATTCTGGGTCATTTTTTAACTTTTGATACGTATCATTTAATTCTTGTACAGCAGGCATTAACGTTTCAGGTACATATTGTCCTCCAAATTCACCAAAGAAACCTAAATCATCTGCTTCTAATTGTATATTGCTATCCATAACTATCATCCCTTTACATAAGTTAGTAATGCTTTTATTTTGTCTGAATCTTTTTTACCATTTGTTTCAATACCACTTGATATATCATAACCAGCGTTATTTAAATTCAATAATTCAATTTGTTTAATTTTTTCTATATTGATACCACCTGCTATTAAATAAGGTGTATCTTTTATTTCATTTAATAAAGACCAGTCATAAGAAATACCCGTTCCTCCATAATTTTGAGATGGCGTATCAATCAACAACAAATCGACATCATTTTGAAATGTTTTAATATTATTATCTAATTCCTCATTGGCTGGTAAAGCTTTATAAATTTTAATTTGGGGATATTTTGCTTTTACAGTTTTAATAAAATCTAGTGACTCTTCACCATGAAATTGGATCGTATTAATAGAAGTATTTACCACTAACTTTTCAATTTCTTGTAATGATAAATTCACTACCACTGCAACTATGTCTATAAACTCCGGTATATCTCTGCTTAGCATTTCAATTTCTTCTACAGTTACGTAACGTTTACTTTTTGGATAAGTAATAAATCCAATAGCATTTACATTATTTTTTACTGCTGTTTCAATAGAACCCTTTTCTTGGAATCCACAACATTTAATAAACATGTTGATCACCTTGCTTTTGTAATCTTAAACTTGGTAGAAATTCATCTAAGTTTGGGTGTTTCATTAAGGATTCTCCAATAAGTGCACCATCAATACCACTATCAATAATACTTTCAACATCTTCTATAGTACGTATACCACTTTCTGAAATGTATTTGACATTAGGTTTAATTGTTGTCAATATTTCATTCGTATGTTTAACATCTGTAACAAATCGTTTTAAGTCTCTATTATTCACACCGATTAATTCAGCATTAATCTCATGTGCTATTTCAAGTTCTGCTTTGTCATGGACTTCGACGAGAACTTCTAAACCTTTACTTGTTGCATAATCAAATAAATTTTTCAGCTCTGCTTTTGATAATATATTAACAATCAATAATACGATAGAAGCACCAGCGTGTTTTGCTAAATCAATTTGAATTTTATCAATTATAAAATCTTTACATAATATTGGTAGTGTTGTTTTTGTAGTTAAACTTTGTAGTCTTTCATAACTACCATCAAAATATTTTTCATCAGTTAAAATAGATATTGCAGATGCACCATATTGTTCATATAGTTTAATTTGAGTTGCCATATCTCGTTTAGGAATGTCTGATACAGTTGGACTTTTTGCTTTTAATTCAGCTATGATATTTAACCGATCATCATTATTTATACGACTTAAAAATGAAGTTTTATGCTGAACATCTACTTTTTCTAATGTTTCTAATTTCTGTTCATAATAGTTGTCATTAAGTAAACCTTTTTTATATTCTACGATTTCATCCAATATTGTCATATACTTTTCCTCCTACAGATTCTAAAATATTCAATGCTAATTTTTCATCTATTATTTCTTCTGCTAACCTTACACCATTCTGTATAGAGTTAACTTTGCCGCCAACATATAATGCAAGTGCTGCATTTAATACAACAACATCTCTTTTCGGACCTTGATCATTACCAGTCAGAATGTTTAATGTAATTTCTTTATTGTCTTCAGGTGTACCACCTTTTAATTCTTCATTGTTTGCTGTTTGAAGCCCATAATCATTCGCATTGACTTTATAATGTACAATGCCTTTTTCTTGTGAAATTTCATAAATAGTATTGTCACCAGAAAGCGTTGCTTCATCCATTCTGCCAGCTCCATGTACGACTATCGCACGTTTACGACCTAACTTATATAATGCTTCAGCTATGATATCAAGCTTAGTATCATCATAAACACCCATTACTTGATAGTCTAATTTATAAGGATGTATCATCGGTCCTAGTAAATTAAATGTAGTTGGAGTTGGTATTGACTTTCTAACTGGTTGAACAATTTTCATAATCGGGTATGTTTCTGTAGCACTTAAAAATGCTAAGTTTGTTTCGTTCACTCTACCAGTTGCTTCACTAATTGGTGTTGTATGAATATTTAAAGCGGATAAAATATCAATACTTCCCGTTTTAGAAGTAATACTTTTATTTCCGTGTTTCAAAACTTTCAACCCAGCTGCTGCAACTACAAATGAAGCGGTAGTTGAAATATTGAAGCTTCCTGAATGATCTCCTCCAGTACCACATACACAAATACTATCTTCTATATATGGTCTTTGTTGATATGTTGTTTCTATTAAACTTTGAGTTAAATTAGAAAGTTCATCAGATGTTTCACCTTTCATACTTAAAGCGACTAAATGTGCAACTTTTAATGAAACGTCTGCCTGTTCATTCATCATAAGTTCTACGAAAGCCTTCATTTCATTTTGTGATAAATTACGATATTGAATAAGTTGTTTGAGCGTATCCATTGTTTGCACCTTCCTTTGTAGTATTTACAAATGCTTTTATAATTTCATTACCATATTCCGAAGCAAAAGACTCTGGGTGATATTGTATACCGAAATGTGGTCTTGTTATATGTTCAAATGATTGAATTGCGTCAATTGTTCGTCCTGTGACTTTTAAACATTTTGGAAATGTCAATTCTTCACTTATTAAAGAGTGATATCTCATAATATTAAAATTTTGATTACATTCTTTATACAGTACTGATTGCTCTAATAAGTTAATTTGATCAACTTTTCCGTGTTTAACTTCTTTACCTACTATTACTTTGCCACCGTAGTATGTAGTAAGTGCTTGTGCACCTAAACATATGCCTAAAATAGGTTTATCACTATAAGCATCGATTACTTTTCTTAATTCATCCGTATCATCAGGATGTCCTGGACCTGGAGATATTACTAAACCATCAATTTTCAAATCTAATGGTGCTTCATCAGGGTGGTGAATAACAACTTCATCAAATTGTTCAATCAAGTCTACTAAGTTATAAGTGAATGAATCATAATTATCGATTACTAGTATCATGGTGTTACCTCCAATAAGCTTTTAGCTTTAATCATTGTTTCTTTTAATTCTTTTTTTGGATCTGAATCATAAACAACACCGCATCCAGCTTCAACATTTACATATTCTTTATCAACAACCATCGTTCTTATCGTCAATGCGAAGTCTAAATCATGATTGCAATTAATGTATCCAACTCCACCAGCATAAATACCACGTTTTTGTTTTCTACTCTCATATATTCTAGTGATTGCTCTTGTTTTTGGTGCACCGGATACAGTTCCTGCAGGTAATAAAGCTGTTATCATTTGAAGCGGCGTTACTTCTGGTTTGATTTTTCCTTCAACAATCGTAACGATGTGCATCACATGTTCAAATCTTTCAATAGTCATCAGCTTCGGCATGAATACTGAACCTGTTTGAGCAATGATATTTAAATCGTTCCTGCCTAAATCAACTAGCATACGATGTTCAGCCAATTCCTTTTCATCTGTTAATAATGCAATTTCATTTTGTTTGTCATCTTCTTCCGTTTGACCTCGCTTATTCGTACCTGCTATTGGATTTGTTGTAATCACTTCGCCTTGTTTTTTTATAAAGCTTTCAGGAGAAGAACCAATAATTGTTCTATCTTCATCATCTACGTAGTACATATAAGGACTTGGATTTTGTCTTTTTAAATTTTTATAAATTTGAAGTTTTAAATTTCCTCTATTGTTATCATCAAAATAATGTTTGTACTTATATATTCTTGAAGGTACTACTTGAAACATATCGCCTTTACTAATTAATGATTTGTAATATTCTACTTCTTTAATAAAATCTTCTTCCGTAATATTTGTTTCTAACTCACCTCTTAATGGGTGTTTCATTTTATTTTGGAAAAGTGAAACATTTTTTAATTCATCTGTCATACGCTCAAGTTCATTATCCATTTCTTCTTCATTTTTATTGCTGAATAAATTTGAAGTAATAATGAACAGTTCTTCTTTAAAATGATCAAAAATATAAACAGATTCAACTAAATTAAATGATACATCTGGAATATCTGACTTCACTTCTAATTGTTGTAATAATTTATTTTGATATCTCACTAAATCGAAACTACAATATCCAATCATTCCTGAAATAAAAGGTAAATGTTTAAGTTCTTCTGGTATTTCTTCATGTTTCATATCGTTTATAAAAGTTTCTAACGAGTCATATGGCGTATCTTTGTAAATTTGTTCTTCATTATTTAATAGCACTTGGAAGTGTGTATCGTATAAATTAACTTTACCAATTGCATCAAAGGCTACAATTGAAAATCGACCTTTCATTTGATCTGTACTAGCACTTTCAAGAATCATTTTCTTGTTTTTTATTTGCCCTAACGTTTCTGGGGTAATATCAGCATTTAATTTTTTAAATTTTATATTCATTATTATCCTCCTTAATTAAAAAAACCGCGCATAAACATCCTAAATTAACAGGACGCTTATGCGCGGTACCACCTTGATTAATAAGTTTATAACTTATTCACTCATTAGTTATTTAATTTTCTCTACATGACCCCCATTTCAAATTTAAAGTGTGTTAGTTCTCATCAACCACTAACTTTCTATTTGCTACATACTTTAAATTTTACTCATGATCACTGAAATTTATATACAAAAAGACACCACAGTATACGCAATCTGTAAGGACGCGTTACCGTGGTGCCACCTTAGTTAACATTTAAAAATTATGTTCACTTTAAAAATCATTCAATTTAAAATTTGAAAGCCCAATTCTCTCATTGTGGATAGTGCTAATTTACATCAAACATTAGCTTTCTTTTTGCTACTATCATCACGAGATACTTATCTTTCAAATCCCGAATAACTTCTTCGGATTAATTAAATATCACTATACGAGATTATATTTTAAAAGTCAACCTATAAAATTTAATTAACTGTTAATATTGGATAAACAATAAGCTCTTAAAAGCTTTTCACTTTCTAAAATTGAATCTTCATGTGTACGTTCTAATGCATGTGATGATTCGATACCTGCACCAAATAAACCGTGTCTAATATCTGCGCCAGCGCTTAATGCTGCAGAAGCATCTGAAGCATAATAAGGATAAATATCTAATTTATAGTTAATATCATTTTCTTTACATAATTCAACAAAATGATTTCTTAGACCAACATGATATGGTCCAGAACCATCTTTTACACAAATTGAAACAGTATATTCATCGGATGCCTGTCCATCACCAAGTGCTCCCATATCAAAAGCAATGAATTCAACGACCTTTTCAGAAATATTAGAATTTGCACCATATCCAATTTCCTCATTATTAGAAATATAGAATTTAGTAGTATGAGGCAATTCAACATTTTCTTCTTTAAGATATTTTAAAAATTGTAAAATCATAGCAACACTGGCTTTATCATCTAAGTGACGAGATTTTACAAACCCTGATTCAGTATGTATAAACCTCGGATCAAAACTAACTGCATCTCCAATTTCTATTCCTAACGCTCTAGTATCTTCAGCATTAAATGTTTTCTCGTCTATTCTCACTTCCATATGCTCAGCATCTCTAGGAATTTTTGAAGTATTTTTATAAACATGAACACTTGTTTCATGTAAACAAATTGTCCCAGTAATTTCTTTACCACTTTGAGTAGTTATTGTACAATATTCCCCTTCAATCGCATTCCAACTAAATCCCCCAATTAGATCTAGTTGTAATCTACCATCTTCTTTAATATCTTTAACGATTGCACCAAGTGTATCTACATGTGCAGTAATAAGTCGTTGTTGATCGGCATTTTTACCCGGAACTTCAATAAATAGTCCACCTTTATGTGTTACACTCGTATCATAATTTAATGATTCGGCAATTTTTTTACAATATTCAATTGCAGGATCAGCAAATCCAGATGGACTATTAATTTGAACAAGCTCTTTTATAGTTTCCACTGTTTCATTTACATTAATTGTCATTGTACCACTCCTTTTGCATTTATTTTCATTCTATACTTTTAAAAAAATAAAGCAATAACACTTGATTTCATACACTAACTTACTTTAAACTATTAAAGTATTGGAGGGATTTTATGCAACGCATATTTATAGTAGGACTAGGCTTAATCGGGGGAAGTTTAATTCAAAACATTAAATTTCATCACCCTAATATACATATAACCGGTTACGATTATTTTGAAAAATATTCAGATATCGCATTATCAATGAAAATAATCGATGAAATAGCAACCGATTTTGATTCAAGTGCAAGTGAAGCAGATTTAATCATTCTAGCTACTCCGGTACAACAATCAATTGAATACGGTAAAAGATTATTAGAAATTAATACGAAACCTGGTTTAATTGTTACGGATACAGGCAGCACTAAATTAGGATTAAGTTCATTAGAATCAAAATTACTAAAGAAAGATATCCATTTAATTGGCGGTCATCCAATGGCTGGTAGTCATAAATCTGGGGTAATTAATTCTAAAAAACATTTATTCGAAAATGCCTATTATGTGTTAATTTATGATGAAGACGAAAACGAAGCTGCTTATAGTGAAGTGAAAAATTTATTTGAACCCACTAAAGCAAAATTTATAAAAATGTCGGCAAAAGAACACGATTATGTAACCGGTGTAGTCAGTCATTTCCCTCATGTAATAGCTTCAAGTTTAATTCATATGAACGAAGAAAATACACAAGTTTCTGAATATGTAAAAACATTAGCAGCAGGTGGTTTTCGTGATATCACACGTATAGCAAGTAGTAATGCTGATATGTGGCGAGACATCACTTTAGAAAATAAAAAGCATCTCGTAACTTTAATGGAAAATTGGATAGAACAAATGGAACAAACAAAAGAATTGATTCAAGAAGGTAATCCAGCATTAATTCACGACTTTTATCAATCAGCGAAAACATATAGAGACCAATTACCAATAAAAGAACAAGGTGCACTAACATCCACATTTGATTTGTATGTAGATATCCCCGATAAACCAGGTATGATCAGCGAAGTCACAAGAATATTAGGACAAAGTCATATCTCAATAACAAATATTAGAATACTAGAAGTGCGCGAGGATATAATGGGTGCTTTAAGATTAAGTTTTAAATCAAGTAATGATAGAGACCGAGCAATTGAAGCATTGAATACCTTTGACACTTACACATTGTAAAAGTTCTATATAAAAATGAAAAGTGAATTTAGATACTCTTGCTTACACTTCTCTCGACTTGTGTGAACATGGATAGCCTTGCTTACACTTCTCTCGACTTGTGTGAATATGGATAGCCATAGTTACACTTCTCTCGACTTGTGTGAATATGGTTGCCCTTGTTTACACTTCTTTCAACTTGTGTGAATATGGATAGCCTTGTTTACACTTCTTTCAACTTGTGTGAACATGGATAGCTTTGCTTACACTTCTTTCGACTTGTGTGAATATAGATATGCTTGCTTACACTTCTCTCGACTTGTGTGAATATAGATACTCTTGCTTACACTTCTCTCGACTTGTGTGAATATAGATAGCCTTGCTTACACTTCTCTCGACTTGTGTGAATTTAGATAGCCTTGCTTACACTTCTTCCGACTTGTGTGAATTTAGGTGACCTTAGTTACAATTCTTATAAAAAAAAGACCTGATCCTATATAGGACCAGGTCTTTTTTTATAAAGTTTCTGATACTTTTTTAGTGAAGTACATTGTATTAACTAGATATAAAATAATTAATAATGATACGCTGAAAAATTGATTATTATTAGAACTTATTGAAAATATTGATGCTAGTGCAATAAATCCTATGATCAATTGTTGATTTAAAGTGTATGTTTTTTGTAAAGCTAGTAAAGTGATATATTGCTCACCACTATCCATCATATCTACCATTTTTTCATTTAATTTTTTATCTCCTGCTTTTGGATAATGACGTTCTGGGTATAATTTTCTTAAATTCGATAAATGCATATAAGATAATGGTGCAGTTAAAATTAACGATAATACTGCTATAATTAACGATAAAATGCTTGGATCTTCTGATAAATTTAAAACAAGATTTAGTATTATTAATCCAAGTGTAGTTATTAATCCTAATAGTACTGGTGGAAAAATTAATGTTTTTTCTAATTGTACTTCTATATCATCCTCATTGTCTGAATCTGTTTCTAACTTTCTATAGTTTTTCGCTTTTTTATAAACATTCATTAATATAACTACTAAAATAATGATAAATATTGCTAAAATAATAGTTATAATATCTGTTTGTGTTTTTGTTAATTGTATTTCTAAAAACTGATGATTAGCCCCAAATAAGGTTGTTAATAAACCTCCCACTAAACCACCTATAAGCATATATAAAATAAGGTTACCTATTAACATAATTTTATTCTTTTTCATAATTCATCCTCCTCGAATATGAAAACATCTTCAACATTTTCTTTGAGTATTCTAGCTATTCTTACCGCAGTCAATACTGATGGCATGAAGTTATTACGTTCTATTAATGAAACTGTTTGTCTCGATATACCTGCTCTTTTTGCCAACTCAGTTTGATTAAATCCTTCTCTAGCTCTCAACTCTTTCACCCTGTTCTTCATTTGACCACCACCTACGATTACTAATATACACTATTATTGTCATTATGACAAATATAGTAGTCATTTTTATAACTATCATTGTCAACGATAGATGTATAGGTATACAATTTTATGATTGTTTATTAATCTCTTATTTACTAATTATAAATTATATGTAATGATTTAAATTATTACATCATTCAGAAAACTTTTAAGGGAGGTTGTATATTATGGATAGTTTTGGCTTTTGGTCAATTATTCCACCCATTATCGCCATCATAATGGTCTTATTAACACGAAGCGTAATTGTCTCTCTGTTCTTAGGCCTTTTTTCTGGGATATTATTATTAACAAGTTTCAATCCTATTTCTTCTTTGAAAAAGTTGTTAGGTGACTATTTATTCGTTACGGTTGCTGATGAGTATAATGCAGGCATACTGATATTATTAGTATTTATAGGTGGGTTTGTTGCATTGCTTGAAAATTCAGGTGGTGCTAAAGCATTTGCGAATCACTTTATTTCTGGAACAAAAAGTAGAATTAAAATCCAATTAGCAGCGTGGTTTAGTGGTATTATCATTTTCTTCTCTGAAATGGGAACGCCACTTATAGTTGGCCCAATATATGAAAGTTTATTTGATAAAGCTAAAATATCTCGTGAAAAATTAGCATGGATTATTGATTCAACAGCTTCTCCTGTATCTGTGATGATTCCATTTATAGGCTGGGGTGTTTATATAATGGGATTAATCGATACAGAATTTAAGCGTTTAAGTATAGATATGACTTCATGGGATGCTTTTATCACTTCTATACCTTATTTCATTTATCCTGTACTAGCTGTATTAATTGTCCCTTTAATCATTTTATTAAAATTAGATTTTGGTCCAATGAAAAAAGCCGAAGATCGAATTATGAATACAGGTGAAATTTATTGGGAAAATGCCAAACCTTTAAGAGAAAGTGTTGATACAGATAAAGATGTTGAAAACAAAAGCAAACCAATACTTATTTGGTTACCCATTCTTATATTAATCATCTCTTTATTTTCTTTATTAGCGCCAAAAGGTTTTCCATTCCAAAGTGTTGAAGGTAAAGATTTTAGAATAGCGTTAAGTTTATCTTATTTCTTTTCTGCTATTTCAATCATTATTATGATGTTAATATATAAAGTGAAAACAATTAATCAATCATTAAATATATACACATCAGGTATGAAAAACATGACTGATATTTTAATCATACTAGTATTGGCATGGTCGCTTGGAAGTGTCCTAGATAAATTAGGAACAGCTAACTATATCGTGCAAATTATAGATGGTACAATCCCTCCTGCAATTGTACCTGCGCTCATCTTCCTTGTCGGTGCATGTATGTCATTTGCAAATGGTACTTCATGGGGAACATTTGCAATAATGCTACCATTAGCTATACCACTTGGTTATCACTTAGATTTGCCGTTAACAGTATGTATTGGAGCAGTAATTTCTGGAGGCATATTTGGTGACCATAGTTCTCCTATATCAGATACAACTATTCTTTCTTCTACTGGAGCCGGAGCTGATCATAAAGATCACAACAAAACACAAGTTCCAATTGCACTATTTAATGGTGTAGTTACAGCTATCGCATTACTTATTACAAGTATAGTTGGCTTCAAGTTCACACTTATAGTAGCAATAGTGTTTATGATAATTGGTGTTCTTATAATAAATAGAATTCAAAAGTATAAATACAGAACTTAAAAAAAGCAGTATGGTTACGAAATCAACCATACTGCTTTTTCTTATTTATTATTAATTTTTATCGTTCTAAATATTTGTTCAGTTTGTTGTTCTATTAAACAACTACTATTCTGCATAGCTTCTTCTAAATTCATTGGACCATTAGTAATACTAAATGCAGCTGTTAGACCTTGATTATATAGCTCAGATAAATTCCCTTCAACACTTCCACCAAGAGCTATAATTGGTATACCATATTCATGTGCCATTAGACACATACCAGATATCACTTTTCCACCAGCTGTCTGTCCATCTATTTTGCCTTCACCCGTTATAATCAAATCAAAGTTCTCTTGTTTTAACATTTCATTTAATTCTACAAAGTCTATAACAAGTTCAATTCCTCTTTTTAAATTTGCATTTAAAAACGCAAGCATACTGCCAGCTGTACCACCTGCTGCACCTGCCCCTTCAATCTGATGAATAGAAAGATGTTTTTGTTGCTCAATTATATTCGCAAATTGCTCTATAGCGTTATCAAGAATTTTAACAACCTCAACTGATGCACCTTTTTGAGGTCCGAATATGTAACTAGCACCATTTGTTCCTATAAGTGGATTCGTAACATCACATGCAATTTCAAAATTTGCTTCATTAATTAATGTCATGACGTTAGAATCATCAATCGTGACAATATCTTTGATATATTTCCCACCAAGATTTATATCAAGTCCATTTTTATCCAAAAATTTGAATCCCAATGCTTGTAACAAACCAACACCAGCATCATTTGTAGCACTACCACCTAAACATATAATGAAATGTTTAATATTTCGTTCTAGAGCATCTTTAATAAGCATTCCAGTACCATACGTTGTTGTATTTAACGGATTAAGCTCTTCAGCATTAAGAAGATCTATACCAGAACTCGTTGCGAGTTCAATAATTGCGGTCTTACCATCACCAGAAATACCGTATTTAGATTCCATTTGTCTACCTAAAGGATCAACACTATTTGCTGTCACCACAGTACCATTAGTAGCCTGAACCAAATTTATCATCGTACCCTCGCCACCATCAGCCATTGGTAGAATAACAGTTTCAGATTTAGAATCTACTT
The DNA here is from genome assembly GCF_022386495.1 of Mammaliicoccus sp. H-M34. Taxonomy (NCBI): domain Bacteria; kingdom Bacillati; phylum Bacillota; class Bacilli; order Caryophanales; family Staphylococcaceae; genus Mammaliicoccus; species Mammaliicoccus sp. H-M34. Next base: position 350,521 of record NZ_JAJNIK010000002.1, on the reverse strand, counting down.
TTAATATTCCATTTTGCATAGCATGAGCAACAGTTAAAGCATCTGAACTCCCTTTAAAAGAATCTGGTGCAATCAACACTTTCACATATATCGCCACCTTTATAATAGGTTATCTCAGTTTATTCTATCATTTTTTAATTCTCTAAAATATATAAACATAGAGGCTGAGACAAATAATTGTCCCAGCCTCTATACTTATATATTATTCTTGATGTGTATAACTTAAATCCCAACCTATACCAAATTTATCTATAACTTTAGCATATGTTTGTCCCCAAAAAGTTTTACCTAGTTCCATTTGAACCTGGCCACCTTCTTTAAATATATTATACACTTCATTTATCTTATCTTCTGTTTCAAATTCTATAACAATGTATACGTTATGGTTTTGACTCAATGACTCATCATCATTCGGTATATCTGAAAACATAAATAAATGACCATTCACTTCTAATTGTGCATGAATAATTCTATTAGAATCTTGTGCCGCATCCACACCTGCGTCACCATACGTTTGTGATTCTCTTACACTTCCATCTAGCGCTTCACTATAAAATGCCAATGCTTCTTCGCAAGTTCCGTTAAAGTAAAGATAAGGTGTAACTTGTTTAATCACCATGCACCACTCCCCATATTTGAATGTCAGTCAAAATAAGTATATAAATGTGATTAAAGTTTGTCAAATGTTAATAATATTTACATTATATACACAAAGGGAAAATATAACTACTTTCGTTTATAGGTTGAATTAGATTATTTGATCGTTAATTAAGTTTCTGTCCCAATTTATTTCATTAATTAATAATTCAAGTTCTTCTTTTCTTAATCTTTCAAATTTTTCTATAAACATATTAAGTTCACGAGCTCTTTCAGGTACAAAATTATTAAGTGAGATATTTAATTCATTATATTTTTCTTCTTTATCACATAGTTGTTCAGAAAAACTCCATATAACTCTAAATATATCCATAGCTATATTTGTGCCATCTTTTAAAGTATATTCTTTTGAGATTCCATCACTTTGATCACTTTTCAAAGAAAATGAAATAGTCTTTACTAATAATTTTCTTGATCTTAATTGTTTGGTTAAACTTTCCACTGTTTCAAGTATGATACTTTTCATTTCAAAATATTGATAGTTCTGCGAAAGTTTTAAATTATATTTTATTTTTGGTTTAATTATATTGTGAATGTCTTGAACCTTGTTTAAGTCTATACCATTACTGTTAAGATGCAAATCCTGACTTATTTCTCCATATGATTTCTCTAATTTTTTTAAAGGATAGTGTGCTAAATCTCCAACTGTGTATATTCCTATTTCATTTAAGTCTTTCTCAACCCGTTGATTAATTCCCCACATTTTATTTAATGGATGTATTGGCCACAACTTTGAAGGTATGTCTTCATAATTCCATTCAGCAATTAACTGTTTATTATTTTTTGCTTCTATATCTAATGCAGATTTACTCAGAAACATATTTGGACCTATTCCAATTGAATATTTCATATGCATTTGTTGTTCTATTTCTCTCTTCAACATACTTGCAAAGTCATATGGTGTTGAACAATAATATTTAAATACTTTAGTTATGTCAATAAATATTTCTTCAACATTGTAATGTTGAATATCTTCAAATTCTACATATTTAAGTAAAATTTTATATATAGCAATTGATTGGTCGATATAGTGATTCATATTGGGATTAATAATGTAAATATCATTTCTTTGAGGAATTTCAAATAACCTAGAACCCGTATCTATACCTAACTTTTTCAATGGTTCAGTAGCAGATAAAATAATCGCACCTTTCCTTTTAGTATCTGAAATAACTGCCAATTTATTCTCATCAGGATTTATACCTTTACTTATACATGACACGTTCGCAAAAAAGCTATTCTGATCTATGCATAAAATATGTCTCTTCTCACATAAACGGTAATCATACATAAAATCACCTTCCATCGTCGTATTAAATATATTTTCATTATATACGAACATACGTTCTGTTTCAAGGTATATATTTTAAAGAGTAACAGTAAAAGCAGTTATCAGTTAAAGTGCTTATAAGGATAGCCATAAAAGTTCATTTGATTACAAAATAGGAGGTTGAGACAATTAATTTGTCTCAACCTCCTATTTAAGTACTATACCTATTTCACGTTCTATCTAACTATTTCTAGTCTTTCTTCATCGTCAGCGCCAACTGATTGTTCTATATGGACGTGTGTCTTTAAAAAGATTTCTTCAGGCTCACCTTTAAATTCAATTTGCTCTAATTTGAACTCAAATTCATATTCTTGATGATCTTTCTTTTTAATTAAAAAGGATTTATTTACTTTGTGCTTATGCAATTCATAATCAAATTCTGAAAAATCACTGTCCTCATTCTGATTATTAACACGTTCAATTAACGACAACATAATGTATTCAACTTTTAAATCACATGTTCCACCTTTAAATATTACTTTTCCTTTAATAGGTTCTTCTTCATTAAAAGTTGTTTTTTCTAGTCGTGTATCGATTGTTAGATTACCGATACCTATAGAGGTAAGTAATTTTTCAAACATAATTCAAATCCCCCTTAAACTTCATTAAGGCTAGTTTAACCCGATTAAACTAAAATTTAAAGAGATTATATGAATATTTTTTTATTTCCAAATAAAAAAATAAAACATAAGTAACATACCTATGTTTTATTTCTTAATTATTTATATAATCCTAATGCTTTTGATGTGGATGTGTTTATCTCATTAAATAAATCTGGATGTTCAGATAAATTTAAACCAAATGATGGTATCATCTGTTTAATTTTTTCTTCCCATTTTGTAAAGTTATCAGGGAAACATTTTTCTAGTAACTGAATCATAACATGTACAGCTGTTGATGCACCTGGTGATGCTCCAAGTAAAGCTGAAATTGAACCATCTTCACTTGTTACGAGTTCTGTACCAAATTGCAATGTCCCTTTACCGCCTTCTTTAGTGTCTTTTATTACTTGAACACGTTGACCTGCGATAACGATATCCCAATCTTCTAACTTAGCAGTTGGTATAAATTCTTTAAGATCTTCTAATCTCTTTTCATCAGATAAAAGTACCTGTTCAACTAAATACTTTGTAAGTCCCATTTCTTTTAAACCTGCAGATAACATTGTAAAAACGTTATTAGGTTTAACTGAACCAAATAAATCTAAATTTGATCCTGTTTTTAAGAATTTAGGTGAAAATCCTGCGAACGGTCCAAATAACAACGTTCTCTTACCTTCTATATATCTTGTATCTAAATGTGGTACAGACATAGGTGGCGCACCTACTTTGGCTTTACCATAAACTTTTGCTTCGTGTTTCGCAATAACTTCATCGTTATTACAAACCATAAATAAGCCACTTACAGGGAAACCACCAATATTTGAAGCTTCTTTAATACCTGTTTTTTGAAGAAGAGGTAAACTTCCTCCACCAGCACCTATAAATAAGAATTTAGTATTATGGTATTCTACTTTTTTAGTTTCACCATTGTAAATCTTTAATTGCCATGTATTATCTTCGTTTCGACGAATATTTTGTACAGAGTGATTGTAGTTTAGTTCTACACCCTTCTCATTTAAATCATCTAGTAAAGAACGTGTTAAATTACCAAAGTTAACGTCAGTACCTGATTCAATCTTAGTTGCAGCAATTCTATCATCAGTTGGACGCCCTTCCATCATAAGAGGCATCCAATGTTTCAATGTTTCAAAATCATCCGTGAAAGTCATACCTGGGAATAGCGGATTACTTGATAACGCATCACAACGTTTTTTAAGAAACTGAACGTTCTTTTCCCCGTATACAAAACTCATATGTGGCACAGGACGAATAAAAGTTTCAGGATTAGGTAAGCTTCCTTTATTAACTAAATAAGTCCAAAATTGTTTTGATAATTGAAACTGCTCATTTATTTGAATTGCTTTATCAATATTTACAGAACCATCCGCCTCTTCTTTTGTATAGTTCAATTCACATAATGCTGAATGACCTGTCCCAGCGTTGTTCCATTCATTAGAACTTTCTTCGGCAGGTTTTGATAATTTTTCAAATAATTTAACTTCTAAGTTTGGTGATAGTTCTTTAAGCATCATACCTAAAGTAGCACTCATGATACCCCCACCAATTAATATTACATCTGTTTTCTTATGTAATGAATTCATAATTAACTACAGAGCCCCTTTCAATATTAACCTATTTGACTATATATTAATGTCCATAAAAAATATACAAAATAATTTTATTTGAAATAATCTATGTATTATCTCTATTATAAACCTATTAGATTCATTTAAAAAGTGACAACAAGTACACATAGTGTAATATGTATTTTTTAATAGGATGTTACATTAAATTAGTCCGAAATTAGTATAACCTATTTACTATATCAATATAAATAGTATAACACATTCCCCTAATTAATTGTTTTAAAAATTTCAACAATACAAATAGTTTACATAATATAATTATGATTGTTATAAAATAAATGCTTATATATAATTAAAATGTGGTATTTAAATGATATAATCATAACAATCTAATAATAAAGGAGTAATATATGAAAGATTTTCTGAATATACTTAAAAAAGGAAGCAAGTCTTCTCTATCTGCTGCAGTAGTTAATTTTATTCTTGGTTGTTTAAAGCTACTTGCCTTTGTTTTTACAGGAAACATTGCTATGTTTGCAGAAATGATGCATTCATTTGGTGACGCAGCAAATCAACTATTTGTATTTTTAGGTTCTGCTTTTTCTAAAAGAAGTCCAAATCAAAAATTCCCATTAGGTTATGGCAGACTAATAAATCTGGTTTGTTTAATTGCTGTAATCATTGTTGGTATTCTTTCCTACGAAACGATAAAAGAAGGTTTTCACCACATTATTCATCCAAACAGCACAGATGGCCCGTTACTATTCTTTTGGATTAACATCGGAGTTTTAGCAATTGGTATCGTACTTGAAGGCGTTGTTTTAAGAAAAGCTGGTAAAGAAATATTAGAAGAAGCTGGCGAAAACAGTAAAGGTCTGCTATCTCCATTTACAAAAAGCTACTTATTTATAGGTAAAGCAAAGCCTGCAACAAAGTTAGTATTTATGGAAGATACAGTTGCAACTGGTGGTGGTGTTATTGCCGTTATATCAATAATCATTGCTCGCTTAACAGGATTAGGCATGTTAGAAGGTATCGCATCAGTAATCATAGGTGTAATGATGTTTATTATTGTAGGTATTATTTTTATAGAAAATGCTCAAGGCGTATTAGGTATTGCTGATCACGAATCAGAAATCCATGCTTCTAGAGTGATTTTAGATGATAAGTCTATTGCTGACATTAAACGTTTAGCAGTCATAAAAGAAGGAGAGGCACTTCATATAGAATGTCTATTAGAGGTAAATCAAAACTTTACACTGAAAGAGTTGTCAGAAATAAGAAAACGGATTATATTAAAACTGTTAGACTTATCACATGTTGAAGACGTGAATATAGAATTCATTGAAGATGATGGTCAAACAGACTGGAATGGAGATTCAGGTCCTTCAGCAAATATACAATATGACAAGGAGCGTTAATTATGCCAATCGTAAACATTAAGTTAATTGAAGGTAGATCAGACGAACAATTAAAGGGTCTTGTAAATGATGTAACTGAAGCTGTTCATCAAAATGCTAAAGCACCAAAAGAAAATATTCATGTAATCATTGAAGAAATGAAACCTGAGCATTATGGTGTTGCAGGCGTACGTAAATCTGATTCATAATCTTCGAATAAATATAATATAAAAAAGCATTCAATGATCAAACTGATCATTGAATGCTTTTTTTGTTTCCTTAAAATAGTTACTCGTTAAGAAATTTTTTAATTGCTTCTTTATTTTTTTCTTTATCGATCTTAAGGACAGCGCCATTTTCGATATCATTTGCATTTGTATATGAACCTTTTACTGGTACTGTTAATGTTTTTATATCTTTATCGCCTCTAGCTATAAAACTAGCTCCCGTTTTGTATATTGTTGGATCATCTAAATTAGTATTCACATATCCTCTAGCAATTCCAGCTAATTTAGGTGCTTTCATTACAGAATCTACACTTAATAATTCAGATTTAAGCCCTGTCATTACTTGTTGTTGCCTTCTAACTCGTCCAAAATCGCCTTCTTCGTCATGTCTATACCTTGCATAACCTAGTAATTCTTTCCCGTTTAAGTTATGTTGACCTTTTTTCAAAGAAACACCGATTTTTTCAGACATATCTTTTTCAACATTGATTGGAACACCTTTTGGCGATATTTCATCAACCATTTGTTCAAATCCATCAAAATCAATGATTGCATAATATTCAGGATCAATATCAAGATTCTTTTTCAATGTCTTACGCAGTAATTCAGGTCCCCCTAGTGAATACGCTGTATTAATTTTATAATTGCGATAACCACCTGGAATTTCTGAATAAATATCTCTCATGACTGATACAATTTTAAGATCTTTCTTTAAATAATCATATTGAACAATCATAATTGAATCTGTTCTTGGTTGTGAATTATCTACTTTACGATCTTCCCCTAACACGAGAACATTTACTTTACCATCATTTCTTGTTGTACTATGGAATTTATGCAATTCATTCTTTTTCCCATGATCAGAAGAAACCTTTAAGCCTGATTTATAAGAAGCATTAATATAAAATCCTAGAGCAACTAATAGTAAGATGATACCTAAGATAATAAAAGGTCTTTTTTTAATTCTACGCTTTTTATTTCTTTTTGGTACATTCGTTTGACGATTGTCATCTGTTTCTGATTGATTTTGCGAAGTCATTGTTACCAACCTTTTATCTTCAAAATTGAGTCTAATTATATTATAATGAGACTCATACATTAAGTTAAACAATTTCTCAATTAAAAATCAAGAAAAATTGCGAACCTAATTAAAAAATAAGACTTGAGACTGAATAAAGGATGGTAAAAATATAATGAATATGAATAAAGCGTATTTTGCAGGTGGATGCTTTTGGTGTATGGTTAAACCATTCGACGAATATGAAGGAATTGATAAAGTAACTTCTGGCTATATGGGTGGAACAACTAAAAATCCTACGTACGAAGAAGTTAAACAAGGACATACTGGTCATTTAGAAGTAGTAGAGATCCAATATGATGTTGCTTTATTCTCGTATAACAGATTATTAGAAATTTATTTCGCAATAATAGACCCTACTGACGCAAATGGACAATATCAAGACCGTGGTACACAATATCAAACAGCTATTTTCTATACAAATGATGATCAGAAGAAATTAGCTGAACAATATATTGAAGAATTGAATAAAAAGTTACCTGAAGATAAATCAGTTGTGACTAAATTATTGCCTTATCAACCTTTTTACGAAGCTGAAGATTATCATCAAGATTTCTATAAGAAAAATCCAGCTCGTTATCAAGAAGAACAGGAAATCAGAAGAAGCTTAAAATAATAATGTGCTAAAATAACAACATATAATGATGTTAGACTGCTATTTTTATGTAGCAATATTGTCAATTCATATATAATAGAGGAGCATGTCATGGAACATTGGATTACTGAATTTATGACACAATATGGTTATATTGGTGTCTTTATCCTAGTATTTTTAGAGTATGTTATACACCCTTTTCCATCAGAAATCATCTTAACTTTTGCAGGTTTTATGACTTCTCAATCAAATTTAAATATTTTCATCGTATGTTTAATTACAGTAATTGCAGCAGTACTTGGCGCACTAGTGCTATACAGTATTGGAGCATTTATAGGTGAAGAACGATTATATAAATTTGTAGATAAACGTGGAAAATATATAGGTATCAAAACTCAAGATTTAGATAAAACTATTAAATGGTTAGAAAAATATGGACATTGGGCAATCTTCATTGGCAGATTTATACCAATCGTCAGAACATTAATATCATTACCAGCTGGAATTACTAAAATGAACTTACCAGTCTTTATATTATTAACAGCAATCGGAACTGGTATGTGGAACATTTTTCTTATAATGTTAGGTAAAACTTTAGGAAGCCATTGGCATGAAATTTTACTTTATGTAGGCATGTACTCTAAAGTGTTTATTATTGTTATAGCAATAGCTGCACTTTATGTGATTTATTTATGGTATAAGAGAATTAAAACAACACGTGCTAATTAAATAATAAAAAAAGAGCAGAAATTCATAATAAAAATGAATTTCTGCTCTTTTTTTACTTATGGTTTATCGTTAATGACACTCTAACTAAATTCCATAATAACGAACTATATTTTCTATAAACTAAATATCTTGGTTCCCAATCTGGAGCGAATTTTTGTTTATAGTTTCGTAATCCTTGAAAGCTATATAAACTGTTCATATTCTCGAATACTTTTGCAGCAAATTTCTCTCTTAAATAAGCATGTTTATTGAGTCCAACATTCGAAAGTGTAGCCATTCCCATATTAAACTGTTTATATCCTTCTTCTTTTGCCCACAACAACATATGGATATATAAAGCATCCATCATAGAAATATCTATATCTTTATTCCATCTTATTAAATCTATAGAAATAGATTGATTATAATTCGTATACATTAATGTACAAAATCCTACAATTTCATTACTTACGTTTCTAATTACCGCAACCGGCGCTTTATTTAAATAGTCTAAATTAAATGCACCGACTGAGAAATTCATTTCTTTCTTTTCTCCTAACCAACTATCACTAATTGTTTGTAACATTTTAATATCTTCTTCGGAATATGGCGTGTTTATTATTTCAAATTGATAACCTTCTGATTCCAACTTATTATAAGTTGCGCGCATTCCACGTTTTTTCTTTCCAGATAAACTGAAAGTATTTAAATCTATCAAGGCTTCTTCTCCTAATTTGAAAAAGACATTTCCATAATCATGATATAAAGATAATAATTTACTTTGTACTTGATAGAAAATGATATCATACCCTAAGAAATACATTTGATCATAAAAGTCATTTAATGTTTCGTTAAATTTATCTTTATTACCTATTGGGTCGCCAAGTACAATCACTGCATTCATAGTATAGCGATACATAATAAATACATCTTCATCTTTATTTACAAAAAATGATTTATCTCCCGTAAATGCTAAATGACTTACGTAAGATCCTTCATGATTATTGATTATATTGTTTATTGTTTCATAACTTGAATTTGTTGATAAAGATTTCTGATATTTTTTGGAAAGCATAAATGTGATGCATACACCAATTAAACATAAAATTGCAAGCACAATCCAAAACATCGTAAACACTGCATATTTATCAAATTTAGTAACTTCATGGGGATATAAATTTAAATAATTCACCGAAACGATTCGATTAAATATAAACATAGTAAAGATAAGGACACCACTTAAAACAATTTTGATAGGTGTCATATTTTTCTTTACGACAATAGCTTTTTTATACCCAATAAATAGCAATACAAGCAAAATGGCTAACCATAAAAAGGCAATAATGGTACTATTTGATAATATACATACAATCAACATGACAATAACAGAAATAATGCTCATTAACGTAGATCTCATAGTTCCAGACATCACACCTTTTGCACATATAAGCAACATTAGTGTCGATGCTGTATGCAACGCTAATATAATTGAATAAAACATGTAATGATGAGAATAAATCGCATCATACAATATTAGTATATGATTAAAATATAATACAAAACCTGTAATGCCTGAAAGTAAGCCTAATGATAATGAAGGGATTTTCGCCATAAAATCGCTTTGAACAGATTTAATAAACGATGTTGTATCCATAGCTGGTGTATAAAATTTACTTTCTTCGATATATTTTTTAGCTATACCTCCAAACTCAATTGTTGATAGCCCTAGTGCAATTATAAATGGGAAGAAATAGTAAGCTACTCTATATAACAACAATGCTAGTAATACTTGTTCTTCTGGCACGCCTAGTGATTTAATACCGAGTAAAATAACTAAGTCAAAAGCACCAAAGCCGCCTGGTATCATACTAATTAATCCAGATAATGCTGCAATTACAAATATTCCAACTAAATGAGCATAATCAATATTTATATGAAGTGCTTTTAAAATAATAAATAATAGAAAACTTGCAGCTAACCACTCTATAGCTGATACTATTGTAAACTTTACCCCAAGAAATCTATCTCTTCTAATCGATGGTTTTAAAAAAGAAAATATAATAAACAATGGTAAAAATAAACTGCCTATATATAATACAATTTTTGCCCAATATATATTTGCCAATAAAGTATCAGCATTAAAAATACCTAATACAATTAACACACATAGCAAGCTTAATCCACTAAGCATTGATAATAGTAATAATGAAACACTTTTAATTAATTCTTTTTTATCATTTACATCATTTCGATAAGAATAGATTCTTAAGCCAGCTCCAATTAACCCACCAAATCCTAATACGCTATTAAATGTGTTAATAATGTAGCTTATAGATAAAATTTTGTGTATAGGCAAACTAATTTTTAATGATTGCTTTAACATAATGTCATATAAGGATAGTACTGAGACTGAGAGTACGCCTAACAATATAATACCTACAAAATATGCTGTATTCATTTCTCTAAATAATACTATTGTTTTTTTAAAGTCTATTTTTCCAATTTCATTATGCAAAACATAGATAACGACACATAATATCGTACAAATAAACAAAAGCTTTAGTAAAGAAAAAATTCTTTTTCGTTTTAATATATTCATATATCAACCTTCTCTTAGTTTATTCTCCCAAATAATACCATATAATGACATAAAATAGAATTCTTTCATCATTAAGCGTTAATTAAAATAAAGATTAATAAATAAAAAAACTGCCTCAAAGCTGTACTTTGTAGGCAGTTTTAAAATTTATTTGAATTTTATTGTTCTCTTTCAGGTAAAACTTCATCATCATTAAATTCGTATGGACCTGAATCGTCTTGATAATATTTATTATATCTACGTTTAAATAATGTAAATACATGTGATACAGCTACTTTAATAATTGCATATGCTGGAATACCAAGGATTACACCTAATACTCCTGCTAAATTACCTGCACATAATAATACAAAAATAATTGTTAGTGGATGAATTTGCATTGTTTTACCCATAATATTTGGTGAAATAAAGTGACCTTCTAAAAATTGTACAGCTGCCCATACTATAGCAAGCTTTAACAGCATAAATGGTGAATCAATTGCTGCTAATACAATTGCAGGACTTATGGCGATCATTGGTCCTAAATAAGGTACTACGCTCGTTACAGCAGCAATACTTGCTAGTGTTAAAGCATATTCCAGACCAATGATTGAATAACCAATAAATAATAATACACCAATACAGAATGCAACTATCATTTGACCTTGAATATATGAACCTACTTGTACATTCATTTTATCAATTAAATCATGTGTATCTTTTCTAAATTTTGGTGGCATAATACTAATAAAATAGTTTCTAAATTTTCCACCATCTTTAAGTAAGAAGAACAAGACAAATGGGAATGTAATAATAATCACAACTACATGTGTAATCGTAGATACAAATGATTGAAACTTATTACCAAAATCTCCTAATGAGTTAGATATTTTTTTAGGAATATCACTAAAGTTTTGTTGTACCCAAGTTTGAGCTTGAGCATAATAATCAGCTACAAAAGAATTTTGAGAAAGTTTTTGAATCCTATTACTAAATTCTTCTACATATGATGGTAAATTTTTCGAAAAACTTTCAACTTGATTTTGAACTACAGGAATCAATAAAGTCACAACAAGTGTTAATGCTCCTATAATAGCAAGTAATAAAATGATAATACCCCATAATCTTGAGATATTAAATTTTTCCATAAAATTAATAATTGGATTGAATAAATAAAACGCAACAAATGCAACAATAATTGGGCCAACTAAAGTTGTTGTAATTGTTACTAAAGGTTCAAAAATGAACGATACGTTTTGAAAAATAAATATCGTTAAACCTATCAAGATCAATAATCCTAAAATAAAATATATATCTCTACCGCCAAAAAACTTCATAAATCTAGAGATTTTATTATGAGAATTATTGGATTTTGTTTCTCTTTCCAAAAAAAGCCCTCCTTCTAAAAGTTTATAATCCATTATACCCTAATCGTATTACTTTAAAAACTAAAAACTTACAAATATAGTTTACATAATATAATTATATTTGTTTTATCTAAAAATAGTTATTTCTACCAATTTTGTAAGTGCTGACGCCTGAGGGAATAGTATGCGTGAGAGACTACAGGCTCGAACCATACCCTCTGGCAAATGCACGTACAAAATCGTAATATTCTATTAAAAAATAAGCATATCACTGTAAACTTTAACAATCAGTTTAGTGATATGCTTATTTATTTTGAGTTAGGACTTATATCCCAATCACATTTTAAAGATTCATTTAAACTTATTTAACGACTAAAATTTTATCGCCTTGTTCTACTTTACCAGTAGCTAATGTTTCTAAAGTTGAGTCATTTAAGTTTGTTATAACAATAGGAGTAACTGTACTATCTGCATTTTCTTTAATGAAGTCTAAATCAACTTTCATTAAAGCTTGTCCTTTAACAATGTCAGTATCAGCTTCTGCTAAAATTTCAAACCCTTTACCTTCAAGCTTAACTGTTTCTAATCCGAAGTGAATTAATAATTCAACACCTTCATTAGATTCTAAGCCGATTGCATGTTTTGTAGGGAATGTCATTTTCAATTTACCATCAAATGGAGCAACTACTTCTCCAGTTTCTGGCATAATTGCAATACCGTCACCCATCATTTTTTCAGAGAACACTTTATCTGGTACTTCAGAAATATTAATCACTTCACCTTTAATTGGAGAATAGATTGTAGCGCCACCTTCAGCAAGAATTGCAGCACTTTCTGCATCACCATCTTCAGTTACAGTTGTTTCAGTTGGTTTAGAAATTTCTCCAGAAATAATACGTGCCATATCATGTTTAATTTGATCTGACTTAGGACCAAAGATTGCTTGAATATTATTTCCTACTTCAAGTACGCCAGAAGCACCTAAACTTTTTAATTCATTTTTGTTAACTTCTGATTTATTTAATACTTCAACACGAAGTCTCGTAATACAAGCATCTAAATGCTTGATGTTTTCTTTACCACCCATTGCGTCTAAAACGTCGAATGGTAATTCTGCTACTGAACTATTACGTGTTTCAGTTTCTTTATCTTCTCTACCAGGTGTTTTTAAATTAAATTTCTTGATAGCGAATGTAAATAAGAAGTAATAAACAAGAGCATATATAATACCTACTGGAATAACTAATAGCGCGTTTGTTCTATCCCAGTTTAATAATCCGTATAATACATAGTCTATAAACCCACCTGAGAATGTCATACCTATTTGAATATGTAGCAAGTGCATTACTAAGAATGATGTACCTGCTAAAATTACGTGAATTCCATAAAGTGCTGGTGCCACGAATAAGAATGAGAATTCTAAAGGTTCTGTAATACCAGTCAAGAATGATGTTAAACCTGCAGATAGCATTAAGCCACCAACAACTTTTTTACGTTCTGGACGAGCTTGACGATAAATCGCATAAGCTGCTGCTGGTAAACCGAACATCATAAATGGATATTTACCAGTTGTAAATGCACCAGCTGTAAATGGTACACCATCTTTAACTTGTGCCATAAAGATTCTTTGGTCACCACGTACTAACTCGCCAGCAGAGTTAACATAGTTACCGAATTCAAACCAGAATGGTGAATAGAATATATGATGCAATCCGAAAGGTATTAAAGCACGTTCAATAATACCAAAGATAAATGTAGTTAACGCTAAATTTTTATCCAATAAGAATGTAGATAAATTATTTAATCCATCTTGTATTGGTGGCCAAGCAAATGAAAGAATAATACCTGCCACAATTGCAACAACTGATGTAATAATTGGTACAAATCGTTTACCTGCAAAGAATCCTAAGAAAGGTGGTAAATTAATATTATAATATTTGTTATAGCACCATGCAGCAAGTGCCCCCATTATAATACCACCGAACACACCAGTTTGAAGTGTCGGAATACCTAATACTAATGCATGTGCAGGATCTTTAGCTGTTTGCCCTAAAGTTTTAGCACCTTCAGCATAACTATAGATATCATCAATTGAGATACCTTTTACAACACCCATAGTAGTATTCATAATCAAATAACCAACAAGAGCTGCTAATGCTGCTACGCCATCTCCTCCTGCTAAACCTAATGCGGTACCGAGTGCGAATAGTAATGGTAAATTATCAAAAATAATTTGACCGGATGACTCCATTACTGAAGCTACCATAACTATAGCATCAGTTTTTAACCAAGGTGCAATTTCAACGAACTGTTCATTCTGCATTGCATTCCCGAATGCAAGTAAAATACCCGCTGCTGGTAGAATCGCAACTGGTAACATTAATGCTTTACCAATACGTTGCAATTGACCAAAGAATTTCTTAAACATATTTAATACCCTCCTATTTGTTTAACTTTATAAATTACGGCATGAAAAAAGGCATGAGCAAAGAAACTTACCATATTGGTAAAGTCTATTTGCTCATGCCTGATCGTATCAGTAACACGCAATTTATAAGTTATTATTAAAGTGTTGGATGTGCATTGTTAAATATGCCAATTCAGATTGATAAACTGGTTTCTTTAACTGTGTTTGCATCATCTTCACTATCTTTACGGATATATTATAGCACATTGGATATTGCGCTTTCAATAGCATTTCGATATTAGTTGCATCTGGTATTCTTTCATCGGCTAAAACTCTTTGTATCGCAAAGTGAAGATGCCTTACAAATCGGCTATAATTAATACTATTTTTATTAACATTAACTTCAAGGCCTTCTTCTATTATAATTATAGCTTTCTGAATAATTTCTTTTATATTGTGAATATCATGTATTGAATGATTAACTTCTGCTGAATGAATATGTAAAGCTATGAAGCCAGCTTCTGATTCAATAAATTGCAAATTTAATTTTTCATTCAACGTTTTAACAGCTTTTTCTGCTATTTGATATTCCCTTGGATAAAGAAGTTCTGTTTCTTTTAAAAATGGATTATGAACATGTATACCTTCTTTAATACGTTTGATTGCAAATATGATATGATCTGTTAATGAAATTAAAGTTTTTTCACTTACACTTCCACCTAATTGTTTATCAATACCATTTACTACTTCTAATACAATATTAAAGATTTGTTCATTTGTGCCATCTAATAATTGCTTGTATTTATTTTTATCATTTTCAGATTCAAGCAAATAAACTTTCTCTATTAAATCTGTATTAATTTCTTCACCTTGTTTTTTACCAAAACTAATCCCCTTACCTACTAATATGACTTCATTATCATAATAGTTAGCAACTAACACATTATTATTTAACGTTTTTTCTATAATGTATTTTCCCATATCTCAAACCTCATTCTGAAGACCTATTACATATTATACAATTGATGATAATATAATGATAGATATTTTTAATATCAATAACATTGAGGATGTGCAAACATATGAAGAACATGAAACTATATATATTAAGTATTTTATCTGTTTTACTACTTTCAACAATTTTATATCCGAAACACCAAGCTCAAGCTGTAACTGAGGAAGCATGGGATAATGCGGTTACTGTTTATGGAGCAGCTTTAGAAAACAATCCATCTGCTAAAGATACAACATCAAACTTATTAGGTTCTAAAAACAGTGATAAAACAACTTACGTTAATGCTGATGATTTAAACAAGTATTTAAATATGCAATCATCGAATGATGTTTTAAAATCAAGTATCCGAATTACTAAAACATCAAAAGGTAGTGGACTAAACTTAAACATAAATCAAGATCAAGGAAAAATCACAAAAGTTACAGAAGATACTTATAAAAATGCTTTAATGACTGCTGGTATCAAGGATGCTGACGTTACAATCGCTTCAAGTGAAGATGTAACAGGTGAGAGTGCTCTAGCAGGTGTTTACAAAGCCTTTGAAGCACAAGGAGAATCAGTAGATTCAAGCAGAACTCAAGTTGCTCAAGAAGAATTATCTACTATTAATCAAATATCTGATGAAAATAGCAATCAAGAAGGTTTTTCACAATCACAATTAAATAAGACGATTGCAGAATCTAAACAAGCTGTAGCTGAAAAATCAGGGAATGTTACAGTGAATGAAATTACAAATATCGTAAATCAAAAAATTGAAGACAATGGTTTAACTAATATTATTAGTGACAATCAAATAAACATGATAGTAAACGTCATTGACAAAGCGCAACAAGATGGTGCCTTTAGTGGTGAAAATGCAAAAGACTTTATCAATAACTCAAAAGATTATGTTAATGATTTAGTTAAGTCAGATGATTTTAAAGATGCGAAGAAAAATGCAGAAGATTTAGGTAATGATATCAAAGATAAATTACAAGATGAAGGCTTCTGGGATAAAATAGTAAATGCAATTAAAGATATCTTTAATTCTTTAACTAACCTTTTCAAATAATAAAAAGCACAATTCAAAATGAATTGTGCTTTTTTTATTATTGTTATTTATCTTTATTATCATAGTCATCATCAATATTTTCAAAAGTATTTTCTTTAGGTTCTTCATACTTTGTATCAATATCTGATGTTTCTTGCTTTCTTACTTTTTTATCTTTTTTTGTTTCTTTTTTATAAGGATTATCTCCCCATGCTTCAATATTACTAAAGTTTGCACTTAAATCTTCAATTTTAAATACAGGATTTAATTTGCGTTTTCTTTGTGCTCTATAGTCTTTTGCAACTTCAAACACAACTGTAGCAAGTCCGAATAATGCAACTATATTAATAATTGCCATTAATCCCATAAATAAATCAGCTGTATCCCAAACTGTTTGAACTTGAATAACTGAACCTACAAACACCATTCCTACAACTAATATTCTAAAAATAAACATGATGATTCTATTTTTAGTTAAATATTCTATGTTTGATTGACCGTAATAGTAGTTACCTATTATTGAAGAAAATGCAAACATAAATACTGCTATTGTAAGGAATATACCACCAAATTCACCTACATGAGTTGTAAGTGCTTGTTGAGTTACTGCTACACCTTGTTCTGCATCTGGGCCAAATTGTAAGTCTGTGTATAGCAACAACATTATAGCTGTTGCTGTACAAATAACCATAGTATCGAAAAATACACCTAATGATTGGATTAAACCTTGTTTAACAGGGTGACTTACTGCTGCTGTTGCTGCTGCGTTTGCCGCAGAACCCATACCTGCTTCATTTGAGAATAAACCACGTTTAATACCTTGCATAATAGCAAAGCCCATAGCTCCACCGAATGCTGGATGAAGACCAAATGCACTTTTAACGATATTTTGTATCATTGGCCAAACTTGATCTATATTCATTACTAAAATATAACCAACTAATATAATGTACCCTATTGCCATAATAGGAACAATAAATGAAGATACAGTAGCGATACTTCTAACACCGCCAAATATTACTAATGCTGTAATGACAGCCAAAATAATACCAGTAATGACGTTAGAAAATTCATATTGTTCGTTTAAAGATGCTGCTATAGTATTAGATTGAACTGTATTGAATACAAATGCAAAAGTGACTGTGATTAGTACCGCGAATAAAACACCTAACCATTTTTGTCCTAATCCATGTTCTATGTAATAGGCTGGTCCACCTCTATAGCCGCCTTCTTTATCTTTAACTTTATATACTTGAGCTAATGTTGCTTCAAAGAATGCACTTGCTGCACCTATAAAAGCAATGACCCACATCCAAAATACTGCTCCAGGGCCACCTAAAACTATTGCTGTAGCAACACCAGCAATGTTACCAGTACCAACTCGTGAGGCTGCACTAATCGCGAAAGCTTGGAAAGAAGAAATACCTTTTCTTCCATCTTCTAGTGTTTCGGGTTTTTCAAAAATCACTCTAAACATTTCTGGTAACCATCTTAGTTGTACAACTTTAGAACTTATTGTAAAGAAGACACCAGCTAGTAAGAGTAAGAAAATCAAGTTTTGAGTCCAAATTAAATCATTACCCCATTGCACAAAGTCATGAAACCAACTTGGGATATAACTATCAAAATTCTTCAAAGAAATCCCTCAATTCTAATTAATATAATCATAATAAATCGCTATCATGATTTTACCATGTGCGATTAATTATGACTATATATTTTTATTCGATTGCTTTTTCTTCAAAATAAGCACCAATGACTTGTCCAAAATCATTTTCATCAACAATAAATCTACCGTTTGTATATCTTTCACTATAGTTAAAATCTTTCATATTAACTTTTACACGATCTTTTTCTGATAAAATGACACATGATTCATCTTCTGAACTTGTCAGTGCATTGATAATTGAATGTGATTTAGATTTTAATTCTTTTAATATCATTAAACCACGTTGAGCTCTTTTGGCTGGTACAAATTGATCAGCTTTCATTCTTTTCACTGAACCACGATTCGTAATGATTAATACCGATTGATTATCAGGTAATGTATCTGTCATAACAACATTATCATTTTCTTTTAAATTTATAGATTTAACGCCTGCTGCTTTTAATCCAATATCAGACAATTCGTCAGTATCATAAGTTAAACTCATTCCTTTTTCTGTTATAACTGTAATAAGTTCATCTTCAGTAATTTTCAATACAGATACGACCTCATCGTCCCCTTTAAGCTTAATTGCAACTAAAGGTCTCGTAATTCTTGAAGCTTTAAATTTATCATTTGTTGATTTCTTAATCATACCGTTTTTAGTAGCAATAATATAATTAGAATCCTGTTTGAAATCTGTTTCTTTATAAACAGAAATTACTCTCTCATCATCACTTATAGGAATCATTTGTGATATATGTTTACCTAAATCTTTCCATTTTAAGTCAACAATTTCATGTACAGGTATAAATAAATAATTACCTTGAGATGTGAATACAATTAAAGTATCTTGAGTATTCATCTTTTCGTGCATTAATAAGTAGTCTCCATCTTTAAGACCCACTTCTTCAACTCCACTAGCGATATAACTTCTGTTAGATGTACGTTTAATATAACCATCATGTGTTACTGAAACAATTGTTTCTTCGCTAGGAACGAGTATTTCTTTTTCGATTTTAATTTCTGAAATTTTTTCTTCGATTACAGTTAAACGATCATTTGCAAATTCTTTGCGAACAGCTCTTAATTCATTTTTAATAACTTTTAATAGTGTTTTTTCATTTTGAAGAATATCATTAAGTCTCTCTATAGTCTTCTGTAATTCATCAAATTCGTTTTCAAGTGAAACTATATCTGTGTTTGTAAGTCTATATAATTGTAACATTACGATTGCTTCAGCTTGTTCTTCAGTAAAATCATATTTTTCTATTAAATTTTCTTTAGCATCACGTTTATTTTTTGATGCCCTAATTGTTTCTATTACTTCGTCTAGAATAGATAATGCTTTAATCAAACCTTCTACAATATGCATTCTCTTTTCAGCTTGTGATAATTCATATTGTGAACGTCTAGTCACAACTTCTTTTTGGTGTTCTACATAACTTTCTAGTATTTGTTTTAATCCTAGTAATTCTGGACGTCTCTTATTAATAGCTACCATATTGAAATGATATAGAACTTGTAAATCAGTATTTTTGTATAAGTAATTTAATACACCTTCACTGTTTACATCTTTCTTAAGTTCAATTGCTATCCTTAAACCGTTTCTGTCTGTTTCATCTCGAACTTCAACTATACCTTCAATTTTTTTATCTGCTCGTAGCTCATCTATTTTCTTAACAAGTGTTCCTTTGTTTACTTCAAAAGGTACTTCAGTGACAATAATTTGTTCACGTCCACCTCTAATCGTTTCAATTTCAACTTTACTACGAACAACTATTTTACCTTTACCTGTTTTATAGGCTTTTTTTATACCGTCTAAACCTTGTATAATACCACCTGTTGGGAAATCTGGACCATTAATATGTTCTATTAATTCATCTATTGTTGTACTAGGTTTATCAATTAATTTCAATGTTGCATCTATTACTTCACCTAAATTATGTGGTGGAATATCCGTTGCATACCCGGCTGAGATACCAGTTGAACCATTTACTAATAAGTTAGGGTATCTAGCTGGTAACACCATAGGCTCCATTGCAGTATCATCAAAGTTTTGTATATGATCTACTGTTTCTTTATCTATATCTTGTAAAAGAACTTCAGCCAACTTACTTAATTTCGCTTCTGTATAACGCATTGCTGCTGGAGGATCATTATCAATACTACCGTTGTTACCATGCATTTCTATTAGAACATGTCTTAATTTCCAATCTTGGCTCATACGAACCATTGCTTCATAAACAGATGTATCACCATGTGGATGATAATTACCAATAACATTACCAACAGTTTTAGCACTTTTTCTAAAGTTTCTTTCAAATGTATTACCGTCTTTATACATTGCAAATAAAATTCTACGTTGTACAGGTTTTAAACCGTCACGTACATCTGGAAGTGCACGGTCTTGGATAATATATTTACTGTATCTACCAAATCTATCACCTATAACATCTTCTAAAGGAAGGTTTTGAATTTGTTCAACCATTAATTAACTTCCCCCTCTATTGATTCTACCTCGTCATCTAATACTTGAATATCATCACTTTCAAGTATACTTTGGTCTTCTTGCATACCAAATTGAACGTGTCTTTCAATCCATTCTCTACGTGGTTCTACTTTATCACCCATTAATGTTGTAACTCTACGTTGTGAGCGGACTTCATCATCAATACTCACTCTTATTAATGTTCTCGTTTCTGGGTCCATTGTAGTCTCCCATAATTGGTCGGCATTCATTTCACCTAGACCTTTATAACGTTGTAAAGTGAATCCTTTACCAATTTTTTTCATTAATACTTCTAAATCCTCGTCTGTCCAAGCATACTCAATCTGCTTACTTTTCCCTTTACCTTTTTCTAATTTATATAAAGGAGGTAATGCGATATAGACTTTTCCAGCTTCTAATAACGGTCTCATATATTTAAAGAAGAATGTAAGTAATAAGACTTGAATATGGGCTCCATCAGTATCTGCATCGGTCATTATAATTACTTTATTATAATTACTGTCTTCAATACTGAAATCAGCACCGACTCCTGCTCCGATAGTATGAATAATCGTGTTAATTTCTTCATTTTTAAAAATGTCATCTAATTTAGCTTTTTCAGTATTAATTACTTTACCTCTTAAAGGTAAAATTGCTTGGAATTTACGATCTCTACCTAATTTAGCTGAACCACCTGCTGAATCACCCTCAACAAGATAAAGTTCATTTTTTTCTGTGTTTTTACTTTGAGCTGGTGTTAATTTACCAGACAACAATGTTTCTTTACGTTTATTTTTCTTTCCGTTTCTTGCCTCTTCACGTGCTTTTCGAGCTGCTTCACGTGCTTGAGAAGCTTTAACAGCTTTTTTAAGCAATGATTTTGATAGTTGCCCTTTTTCTTCTAAATAGAAAGGAAGTTGATCAGACATTACTGAGTCCACAGCAGCACGGGCTTCAGTAGTACCTAACTTAGATTTAGTTTGTCCTTCAAATTGTAATAAATCTTCAGGAATTCTAACTGAAATGATAGCGGTTAAACCTTCACGAATATCACTACCGTCTAAGTTTTTATCTTTTTGTTTAAGTTCGCCAATTTTACGAGCATATTCATTAAATACTCTTGTAAAAGCTGTTTTTAATGCTGTTTCATGTGTACCACCATCTTTAGTACGTACATTATTAACAAAGCTCAAAATCGTTTCAGAATATTGATCATTGAATTGAAAGCTAATATCTACTTCTATTTGATTAGATTCACCACTAAACATTGCTACATCATGAAGTACATCTTTACCTTCATTCAAATATTTAACAAATTCTTTAATACCATCTTCATAATGGTAAGAAATTTCTCTTGGCTCATCGCCTCTTAAATCACTTATTTTAATTTTCAATGCTTTCAACAAGAATGCAGACTCCTGTAATCTCTCGCATAGCGTATCAAAATTATAATGTGTAGAAGTCTTAAAGATTTTAGAATCCGGTTTAAAATGAACAGTTGTACCAGTTTTACGTGTTTTCCCCTTTTTCTCTAATGTTGTAACTGGTATCCCACCGTCTTTAAATGTTTGCTTATAAATATAACCTTCTCTATATATCGTTACTTCCAACCATTCACTTAAAGCATTAACTACTGATGCACCTACACCGTGTAAACCACCAGATGTTTTATATCCACCTTGGCCAAATTTACCCCCAGCATGGAGTACTGTAAAAATAACTTCTGGAGTTGGTTTACCAGTCTTATGTAATCCTGTTGGCATACCTCTACCATTATCCGACACAGATATACTATTATCTTTATGAATTGTCACTTCTATTTCAGTTCCAAATCCATTTAAAATTTCATCAACAGAGTTATCTACTATTTCATATACTAAATGGTGAAGTCCTCGAACATCTGTTGAACCAATATACATTCCGGGTCTTTTTCTAACTGCTTCTAACCCTTCAAGTACTTGTATTGAATCTTCACCATATTGAACTTTTGCTTGTTTATTCAATATTTCTCCTCCTACAAACGTACGTTCGTTTCTTTTACTATACATTAGTTATTTTGTTATAAATCCCTAGAAAATGCAAGCCCTATCCCAAATAGTGGTACAATTTCACTTTACATTATGACCACATTAGCATATTTTTAAATAGTAACCGATAATCAGTTATGGTAAACTATTAGTACCTGCTATCAAAGGAGTGTTTCAATAATGACATTTGTTGTTATTATACTTAGCTACTTAGTTGGATGTTTCCCAAGTGGCCTCGTGTTAGGTAAATTATTTTATAAAAAAGATATTCGACAATTTGGAAGTGGCAATTTAGGTGCCACAAATACATTTAGAGTATTAGGGAAAAAAGCTGGATTTCTTGTTATGTTTTTAGACATATTCAAAGGTTTCATTGTAGTTTTCTTTCCATTATGGTTTAATGTAGATATTCCTAGTATATTCATAGGTATTTGTGCAGTTATCGGTCATGTATTTCCTATCTTCTTGAAATTCAAAGGAGGTAAGGCTGTTGCCACAAGTGCTGGCGTCATTCTTGCTGTGCACCCATTATTACTCATAACACTAGCATTTATATTCTTTATAATTTTATATTTAACAAAATATGTATCATTATCTAGTATCTTAGCAAGTGTATGTTGTGTAATTGGCGCAATATTCATAGGTGACTTAACTTTCTTCATCGTATCAGTTGTCATCATGATTATTCTACTCGTTAGACATCAATCCAATATCGTAAGAATATTCAAAGGAAATGAACCAAAAATCAAATGGATGTAAAGGAGAATGCACTATGAATTTAGAAATTACTGATAAAGCAATCGAATGGTTTAAAGATGAATTAGAATTCGGTGACAATCAAGCATTAAGATTTTTCGTTCGCTATGGCGGTGAATTTCAATTAAAACAAGGCTTCTCACCAGCTTTTACTGTAGAACCTTTAAGTTCTTCAGAAATAGGCTTTAAAGATATTAAAAATGACATTCCGTTTTTTATTGATGAAAAAGATTTATGGTACTTTGAAGGTAACGATTTAGTAATTGATATAAACGATAATGGAGAAATTAAATATGAAGTTAAAACTTCAAGATAAACTATAAAAAGCAGATGTATTTCGTTAATCAAGCGAAACACATCTGCTTATTTTTATAACTTACGATCAATACCATTTTCAGTTTCTTCATGAATTTTCATATACGCTTCATGCCACTCAGGAAAACTTTTATCTAATCTAATCGGTCTATTTGATCCCTTTTTCAAGCAAACATGTGTTGTTGATCCAGTAGAAACAACTTCTCTATTCTCATTTAAAATCTCATAAGAATATATGGATCTGATTGGTGAATAATGTGAAATCCAAGTCTTAATAATAACTTTTTCAGGATAAGTTATTGATTGTTTATACTTAATATTCAAGTCTACTACAGGTGAAATAATACCTGCCTTTTCCATATCTGCATAACTAAAACCTGCTTTATAAATATAGTCTGTTCTTGCAACTTCAAACCATATTGCATAATTGGCATGGTATACAACACCCATTTTATCTGTTTCTGCATACCTTACATCTATTGGTGTTTCGCTATAAATCATACTTCTATCCCTCTTTCTAAATTCCTTAACCTAATCATAACACAAATAGAAAAACAACTACCTAAATAAATAGGCAGTTGTTTGAAATTATTAAGCTAATTTGTTTCTTAATACCATTTGTAAAATGCCGCCATGTCTATAGTAATCAATTTCAACTTCTGAATCGAATCTTGCTAAAGCTTCGAATTCAGTTACTTTACCATCTTCACTAGTTGCAGTAACTTTCAGAATATCACGAGGTTTAACGCCTTCATGAATATCTACTGAAACTGATTCTCTACCTGTTAAACCTAAGCTATCTGCTGATTCACCTTTTTTAAATTGTAAAGGTAATACACCCATCATAACTAGATTTGAACGGTGAATACGTTCGTAACTTTGTGCAATTACTGTTTTAACACCTAAAAGATTAGTACCTTTAGCTGCCCAGTCACGAGAAGATCCCATACCATAGTCATTACCAGCAAATACACATAAGCCAACGCCATTTTCTTGATATTTCATTGAAGCATCAAAGATAGGCATAACTTCTTCTGTTGGCCAATATGTTGTATATCCGCCTTCAGTACCTGGAGCTAATTGGTTTTTGATACGAATATTAGCAAACGTACCTCTCATCATTACTTCATGGTTACCACGACGAGAACCATATGAGTTAAAGTCTCTTATCGCAACGTCATGATCTTGTAAGTACTTACCAGCTGGTGTATCTTTACCAATCGCACCGGCAGGAGAAATATGGTCTGTTGTTACTGAATCTCCAAATTTACCCATTACTCGTAAATCACTTAAAGGTTGAATATCTTCTGGTACTTTAGATAAGCCTTCAAAGAATGTTGGGTTTTGGATATAAGTTGAAGTTGGATCAAAGTCATATAATGGTTGATCTGTTGTTTCAATTTGATTCCAAACTTCATTTGATTCAAATACTGATTTGTATTCTTCTCTAAATAATTCAGGTGTAACTACAGAAAGAACTGTATCTTTAACTTCTTCAATTGATGGCCAAATATCTTTTAAGTAGACATCTTCGCCATTTTTATCTTTACCTAATGGATCTTTTTGTAAGTCAATATTTACTGTTCCAGCTAATGCATATGCTACTACTAATTGTGGTGAAGCTAAGTAGTTTGCTTTAACTAAAGGATGAATACGACCTTCAAAGTTACGGTTACCAGATAATACAGAAGTAACAAGTAAATCTTCATCAGCAATTGCTTTTTCAATTTCTGGCAATAATGGACCTGAGTTACCAATACAAGTCGTACAGCCATAACCTACAAGGTTAAAACCAAGTTCATCTAAATATTGTTGTAAACCAGCATCTCTTAAATAACCAGTTACAACTTTTGAACCAGGTGCTAATGATGTTTTAACGTAATCAGGCACTTTTAATCCTTTATCAATTGCTTTTTTAGCTACTAAACCTGCACCTAACATAACATATGGGTTTGAAGTGTTCGTACATGATGTAATAGCTGCAATTGCAATATCACCAGTAGTCATAGAAGTCTTCTTACCATCTGCTAATTCGATGTCTACAGTTTTGTCGAATTCTGATTTATCAAATCCGTGACCTTGGTTACCTGCAGGAGCAGTAACTGAATCTACGAATGATTCTTTCATATTGCTTAATTTGATTAAATCTTGTGGACGTTTAGGTCCTGATAATGAAGCTTCTACAGTAGATAAGTCTAAATTCACAACATCAGTATATGTTGGTTCTACTTTTTCAGCTTTGAAGAACATATTATTTTCTTTTAAATATTTTTCTACAACTTGTACTTGTTCTTCAGTACGACCAGTTAAACGTAAATAACTTAATGATTCTTCGTCTACTGGGAAGAAACCACATGTTGCACCATATTCAGGCGCCATGTTAGCAATTGTTGCTCTGTCTGCTAAAGGTAATTTTTCAACACCAGGACCAAAGAATTCTACAAATTTACCTACTACGCCTTTTTTACGTAATTCTTCAGTAACACGTAAAGCTAAGTCAGTAGCTGTTGTACCTTGAGGCAATTCGTTAGTTAATTTAACACCAATTACTTCTGGAACTGGGAAGTATGAAGGTTGTCCTAACATACCAGCTTCGGCTTCAATACCACCAACACCCCAGCCAAGTACACCAATACCATTAATCATAGTAGTATGAGAGTCAGTACCTACTAAAGTATCAGGATATGTTACAAGTTCATTATTTTCTTCTCTTACATGTACAACATTTGCTAAATACTCTAAGTTAACTTGGTGAACAATACCTGTAGCTGGTGGAACAGCACGGTAGTTGTCAAATGACTTCGTTGCCCAGTTTAAAAACTGATAACGTTCAATATTACGTTCAAACTCTAATTTCATATTCATTTCTAATGAATTAGGTAAAGCGTAACTATCAACTTGTACAGAGTGGTCAATTACTAAATCAACAGGAACTTCAGGGTTAATTTTAGAAACGTCTCCGCCAACATCATCCATCGCTTTACGTAATGAAGCTAAATCTACTACTGCAGGTACACCTGTGAAATCTTGTAAAATAACACGTGATGGTTTAAATGGTACTTCTGCATTTTCATCGTTAGATTTACCCCATTTAGCTAAATTCATGATGTGTTCTTCTTTTATTACACGTCCGTCAAATTGTCTTAATACTGATTCTAATAATACGCGGATAGAATATGGTAATTTATCAACATTAGATAATCCTAATTCATCTAACGTATTCAAGCTATAAAACGTGTAAGTTTTACCGTTCAATTCAAAAGACTTTTTAGATTGTTCTTTTAAACTTGAGCTCATTTTTGTTCCCCCTTTAAAATTGTGCAAGTTAATGCTTCATATACAATTGTATAATCAATACTTTAGTAAAACAATACATTACACTTAAAAATAAGTATATTTATCATTCAAGTTTATGATATGGAACTATAAGTTTTACTTATGTATATTTAATTATACATAATAATTAGTTATTAAATGATAATGATTATCAACTATAGTTGAATATAAGTAATCGATTTCATTGAACATATAAAATTCATTTCCATATAAAAAAGCTTCAAAGTCATAATACTGACTTTGAAGCTTTTCTTTTACATTATATGAGAAGTGTATAACTTAATCTTCCATTTCTCTTTCTAAACGTCTTTGTTCTTTTAATTCTTGTTCATACTCACGTTTAGATTTTTCTACATATTCTTTCATACGATGTTTGTTAGGCGTGATAGATAATCCAAGATATTTTCTTTCTTGGTTAGCATCTTTATAAAACGCAACGATCATCATTATTATTATGAAACTGAATGGGAATGCCGATATAATCGCGGCGGATTGTAATGCACCTAATCCTGTATCTCCACCAGAAAGCAATAAGATAAATGCGATTAATGATTGAGCAATACCCCATACGATTTTCACTGTTCCAGATGGTTCTAGTGATCCGTATGTTGTTTGCATACCTAATACGAATGTAGCTGAATCGGCAGAAGTTACAAAGAACGTACAGATTAAAGCTAATGCTATAACTGATAAAATTGCACCCATTGGTAATTCATTGAATACACCAAAGAGTTGCGTCTCTGTCGTCATCTCGAATACTTTTGGAGTTGACTTACCTACTTCGATACCTGTAACGCCAAATACACTAAACCAGATAAAGCTAATAATCGTTGGAACAAGCATAACACCTGAGATAAATTCACGAATAGAACGTCCTTTAGAAACACGCGCTATGAATATACCTACGAATGGACTCCAACTCATCCACCAACCCCAATAATATAAAGTCCATGTATTTAACCATTCACCTTTTTGAGGATTAAGTGGTGCTACATCGAAACTGTTGAATAAGAATGTATCTAATAATGCACCTGTTGAAGAAGTAAACATATTTAATATAAGTATTGTAGGTCCAATTATTAATGTAACGATTAATAATAATGACGCTAATATAATATTTAAGTTACTTAAATATTGAATACCTTTACTCAAACCACTCCATGCACTCATTAAGAATAAAATTGTAACGATGACAATAATAATACCTTGAATGACAATATTATTTGGAACTCCAAATAAATATTCTAAGCCACCATTGATCTGTAAAGCACCCATACCTAGTGAAACTGCAACCCCAACTACTGTTGCAAATACTGATAACACATCAATGATTACTCCTATAGGTCCATCAACTTTATTACCTAAAATAGGTCTTAATGTTTTTGATAATAAACCTGGTTCACCTTTTCTAAATTGAGAGTATGCTAATGCTAAAGCTACTACTCCATAAATTGCCCATGCATGAAAACCCCAATGTAAGAACGTAGATCTCATTGATTCAGTCATTGCAGCCTTTGTTTCAGGATCTGCATTTGGTGGTGAAACAAAGTGAGACATAGGTTCTGCTGCACCATAGAACACTAGTCCTATACCCATACCAGCACTAAATAACATTGCAAACCATGAAATTGTGTTAAATTCTGGTTTGTCATGAGGTTTCCCTAGTTTTAGTTTACCGATAGGGCTAAAGATAATAAACACACAGAAAAATACCATTCCGATAGTAATAATCATGTAATACCAACCGAAATATTTAGATATCCATGCACTTATGTCCGCTGTAATACTTCCAAATTGAGTTGGAAATATAGCACCGAGTGCAACAATAATTGCTACAACAATTGCACTAATAGTAAATACATTAGAAACTTTTTTACCATTTGGGTGTGTTGGAACATTTGACATTAAAATTCTCCTTTCGAATTTACAAACTCGTAATTATGTATTCCCGTTTTAACTGTTTGTAATCCATTTAATTTAAATAAACTAATATTTAGAAAACAGCAACATTCATCACTTTAACAAATATTACACTTAAAATCAAATTGACTATTTCAATTTTTTACAGTTTAATGTATGATAATGTCGATGAGGAGGTGTTTAATATGTCATTATTAAAGGAATTTAAAGACTTTGCTTTGCAAGGTAACGTTCTAGATTTAGCAATCGCCGTTGTTATTGGTGCTGCCTTTAACAAAATTGTTACGTCATTAGTAGAAAACGTCATTATGCCACTTATTGGTTTAATTTTCGGAGAAGTAGACTTTGCTGAAAAATGGTCTCTTATGGGAATTAAGTATGGTTTATTCATACAATCAATTATAGACTTCATAATAGTTGCTTTCGCTTTATTCATCTTTATCAAAATTGCAAATACTGTAATGAAAAAAGGTGAAGAGGAAGAAGAAATTGACGAACAAACTGTATTACTTACAGAAATTCGCGATGCATTACGTGAAAAATAAGTTCTACATATTACCAATTAAAAACCACACATTTATCGAAATGTCTCGATAAATGTGTGGTTTTCTTAATTATAGTTAATCTTCAATTGGACCTTCTTCAACTAAAGTCTTCACATCTGCTACTATTTCTGATTTAGGAAACTTTTTATCCCCTGCATCTTGACCACTATATGATTTAATTATCTTACCATTTTGATCAATTAAATAGAAACTCGTACCATGTGTTACTTGTGTACTACCTTTTGGAGGTGGTGCTACTATCGATTTAAAGTTATCTTCTGCATATTGCTTAATAAACTTGAAATCGTAATTTGTAAGTAATGTCCATTTATTTGCAGGTACATTATATTGTTTAATATATTCTTTCAGCTTCTTAGGTGTATCATTCTCAGGATCTACACTAAAACTAATTACACCATAATCTTTTACCCCATCTTTTTCTAATTCATCTATAACTGTGCTCATATTATATGACATAGGTGGACAAACTGTTTCACAATTAGTAAAAATAAAATCAGCTATATAAACTTTACCCTTCATATCTTTCTGTGAAAATTTATCCCCATTTTGGTCAGTAACATTAAAAGACTGCATTTTATTGCCAAATTGACTGTCTGGCTCAATTGCATTATTGCTACATGCACTCGTAATTAGCATAATACTTGCAATTAAGCACAAAAATATTCCCTTTTTCATCGTAACACTCCCATAACTCTGTTAGTTAAAATATATCAAATAAAATTCTTAACTTAAATACGTATTTTGAACTATTTATGTCTTTGATGTGTCAATTAGTTTTCATTAAAGGATGTAGTACTTAAAAATCCATTCTTATTAACATTTAAAATTGTTGGTATTCTCGTCTTTAATTCTGAAACATGTGAAATGATTCCTACTAATCTTCCAGACATTTGTATATTCACTAAAGTATCTAAAGCAGTTTCTAAAGTTTCAGAATCTAATGTGCCAAATCCCTCATCAATAAACATAGATTCCAAATGTATTGCACCCGCTTCTTGTTGTACAACATTAGACAACCCTATTGCTAATGATAACGAAGCTTGAAAAGTCTCTCCACCTGATAAGGATGTAATGTGCCTAGTTCTATTTGAAAACCTATCAAACACTTCTATCTCCAAACCACTTAGTCCTTGTGACTTTTCTTTTTTACGTACAAGTTGATATCTATTGTTAGTCATTTTAAGAAAATGTCTATTAGCATTATCTAAGATATGATTTAAATAATAAATTAATACATAGTTTTCTAAAGACAGTTTCTGACTATTTTTACCGTTCATTATTCTTGAAAGTTCAATTAATTCTTCTTGATCTTGTAAATCATTTTCAATTTTCTCAACAACTTGTCGAATAGCAATTATTTTTTGCTTGTTTTGATCAATTTTCAGTTGAAGTTGATTCATCTGTTTAACAATAACTGTTAATGCTTCTTTAGCTTCAGTTAATTTACTTTCAGTTGTTGAAGTATCTGCTCTTTCTTTATCTTGAACTTTTTTACTTAACTCCTTCACTATTGCTTTTACTTCTATATATCTTTTGTCATATTGATTAATTTTTTCTTCATACTCGTCAATATGCTTAACTTGTTGAAGTAATTCATCTAATTGTTCATACGATGCAATATTATGTTTGGTCATCTCAGTATTTAAATAATCCGTTGCTAATTTAATTTGTTCCTCAATCATAGATTTACGTTCACTAACAGTTGCTATTTTCATTTGAAGATTTTGCTTTTCTTCATTAAATTTTTCAAGTTGAACAGTTAATTGATTCAACTCATTATCATATGCCTTAATTTCTATTGCATAAAAGTCTGATTGCTTCTCAAATTTATTTACAGTATCAAATCCAGTTTCTTGTTTAAAGTAAGATAAATCATTCTCATATTTAGAAATTAGATGCTTTATGTTGTTTAATTGTAATTCATTATTTGTTATTTTCTTTTCAATATCATATTTGTCATTTTTAAATCTTTGTATTTGTTGCTTTTTCTCTCTATAAATTTGTAACTCATTTACTAGTTTATCAATATGTTCAGTTGTATGATTTATTTCTGTTTGAGTATCTGTAATATTTTCTAATTTATTCAATTGTTCATTGGTTATATTTAATCTTTCGTTATATGATGTTATCTTATTGTTGATTGCATGTAGATTACGTTCAACTTCTAATTGTTGTTCTCTTTCTATTTTCAAACTATTAAAATCAACATTTCCATTAATAGACTCTATGATTGATCCACATATAGGACAATCATCACCTTGATGAACATGTTTTTGTATTTTTAAAATTTCATCTTCAACATTTAAAATGTCAAACTGCGACTTTTCATTCAACTTTACTTCAAATTGTGTTTTTTCTTTTTCTAGATGAGTTAATTGACTAGTATATTCTTTTTGTTTATCCAACAACTCCAACTTTTCACTATATTGCTTTTGTTTAGTTTGTAGTTCTTGTAAGTTAAGCTTCAATGTTTCTTGTTCTTTAATTTTATCTTGTTCTACCGACTCATCGTAATGAGTACTTTCTAGTTTACTTTTTAATGTTTCGATTTCGTGCTTATCTTTATCTATTAACTTATTCAAATTCTTTTGTTCTTCTATTATGTTTGGAAATTTAGTTTCCGCTTCTATATATTTATTTAAACTTAATTTAATATGATTTGTATTTTGAACAAATTGACGAAACTCGTTTATTCTCTCACTATTTCTGTTTAGTTGTTCAATTCTTTCATTTATCTCATTTAAGTTAGTTGTGTTCGATTCTATGCTTTGTTGAATTTCTTCTTCTTGTTTTACTTCATTATTTAAAGAATGTTCTTTATCTCTCAATTGGTTATACTGGTATGTCATATTTTGAACAGTCTTTAAATACTTTAATTGTTTTCTAAGATCATTTATTTTTGACTCATCTTTTTTTAATTCATCTAATATCTCTTGTTTTTCAAGTAAAGTATCAAAGGTTTCATTTAATGCTTTATCTTGTTTTAATATTTTTTCTATTTCATTAACTTGCTGTTCCTGTTTACCTTTCTCTACCATTGATACTTCTAAATTTTCATGTCCGACTTTTTCATATAAATCTAATGAGTTTAATATCACCTCATAGCGATGTCCTTCAATTGTCTTTATATCTATAAGTTGTTCATTTTCAAAGTCATGCATGTCATTCATATATTGTGATATTTTTTGATAATGGCTTTCTATTAATGCTAATTCTTTTTTCATTTCTAATTCTAATTGATCTTGTAATTCTTCAAATCTATCACTATCAAATAACGTTCTAAGTATACTCCGTTTATCTGTACTATTTGATACTAAAAACTGTTTGAATTCTCCTTGTGGAAGTATGAGTATTTGTCTAAATTGCTTCACATTCATATGTAACAACTGTTTCAAGTAATCATTACTTGTATTTATAGACTTCGTTTCTAAATTCCATTGATCATCTATTTTTTTG
The DNA here is from genome assembly GCF_022386495.1 of Mammaliicoccus sp. H-M34. Lineage (NCBI taxonomy): Bacteria > Bacillati > Bacillota > Bacilli > Caryophanales > Staphylococcaceae > Mammaliicoccus > Mammaliicoccus sp. H-M34. The sequence goes on along the minus strand of NZ_JAJNIK010000002.1, from coordinate 317,429 downwards.
TACACTTCTACAGTTGCATTCGAAGGATTTTTATTACCTTCTTTTATATATTTTACTGTTCTAGTAATCAGATACTCGTCACCTTTAATTTCAAATTCAAATTGTACCTTAGTTGGTAACTTAGGATCTGCAAAGTGACTTCTTAAATCTACTTCTTCTCTAGATTCTGTTGATGTTTTGCCAAACAATGCATAAACCATTGCATCGAAAATCATCGTTTTACCTGATCCTGTCTTTCCACATATTAAGAAAAGCTGAGATTTAGATAAATGTCTAAAGTCTACTTTCTCATCTATAAATGGACCAAAATATTGCATAGTTAATGATAAAGGTCTCATATTATTCATTCGCTCCTTTATTCAGATGACTTTCTAACAGCTGAATGACTTTATTTTTCTTAATTCCTTCTAACGTTTCTTCAGTCACATGTTTATAAAATGATTCAATAATTTCAATATCGCTCAATGTATGTACATCCACATCTATCTCATCTTGCGCAACTTCGTAGTCTATTCTTGAAATTTGTAATGTATTTGGATAAATATTTCTAATCTTCATAAGAGGATCAGTAACATGGTCCATATCCGTTAATTTAAAATGAAAGTAATCCTCATTATTTTTAACTTCGATCTTTTCATGAATCACATCTTCGTATCTTGCCTTAATGACATGAAATGAGCGTCTTGGTTCTATCGGAATAAATTTCTGTTTAAATGCTTTGTTATCAATCTCAAACAAACGATAACCTTTTGCTTGATTTGCCTCTGAAAATGAATATTGCATTGGTGTACCTGAATAAAATATAAAATCTGATTTTATAGCAAAAGGATGATGCAAATGACCGAGTAGAACTGCATCAAAAGCATTAAATGTATTTGCAGTAACAGTTTCAATCGTACCTATTGAAAGCGGTCTTTCAGAGTCTGATGATTCACCACCTGCTACGAATAAATGTCCAACTAATATATTGGTCTCATCTTTGTTCATAACTTGTTCCATTTCATTCATAATATATTCAGTCGCTTCTTGATGCGTATGGATATTCTTAACATCAAATACATGCCTTACATCTGCTGGTGTAAAATAAGGCATAACATATATATTGATACCCTCCATAGAAATAGGTGTCATTAAGTCATCATATCCCGTAATGATTTTTAATCCTGTTTTTTCAAACCATCTCTCACCATAGTTAAGACGTTCTTTGCCATCATGATTCCCACTTATTGCAATAATTGGTATTTTAAGTTCTAAATTAATCATCGATAAAGCATCTTCAAGAACAACCATTGCTTCTTTATTAGGATAGTGTAGATCGTATAAATCACCACTAATCACAACTACATCTGGATCGTGTTCTTTAATTGCATCAAATAATTTATTGAGGATAAACTTTTGGTCTTCTATTAATAATTGGCCATTGATTATTTTGCCTATATGCCAATCAGCAGTATGTAATATTTTCATTATATTGCTCCTTTGCAAATATTTGTTAGACAGGTTGAAAAGCTTCATTTATACTTAGTTTAAGGAGTGATTTCATTGAGTAGCGCATTTATATTTTTTATAGTATTATGGTGCATTGTATTTATATCGTTACTTGCAATCGGTGGATTCTTTATGTTTCGTAAATTCTTAAAGCGCATGCCTAAAGATAACGGTATGAGCGAATTAGATTGGCAAGATTATTATATTCATAAAGCCCTTCCTTTATGGAATGACGAAGCTCGTAGTTTATTAAATGAATTAGTTTTACCAGTACCAGATTTATTTAGAGATGTTGCTAAAGAAAAAATAGGTGGACGCATATCTAAAATAGCTTTAGAAGAACATGCTACAACAATTGAACTCGATCATATTATGCGAGGTTATATCATAGCAACTCCAAAAAGAGATCACAAATTTATGAAGAAAAAACTAACAGAACTTAATATTGATTATACACCATATTTAAATTTGTTCGAATTAGCAGATGATGAAAAAAACAAATTTTCAATCTTTGATCATAAAGAAGAAATCTCTAAAGCAAAAACAAAAACGCACACTCAGTAATTGAGTTGTGCGTTTTTTTAATTAACTAAAGTCTTTTGATCTTTTAGTTTTTTATATTTTACAAACATTGCTATTCTCCAAGGCACAATCATGCTAAATGCCAACAAGAAAAACATACCTGCTAATTGACCTGGGTCAATAGAATCACTCAAAAAGAATTTCCCTACACTTCTGATTATCAGTAAAGTAATTAAAATAACAGGGAACAGTTTAGAGCGTTTCATATATATTTCTGATCCTTTAATCTCAAAATTGGATGTAAAAATAAGAAACAATGAAAAGAATAAACCAACTAAAATGGCTTCTATAATTTCTTGACCATTCAACCTAAAATATGGAACAACATACATTAGAGCACCTGTAGCCATAAAAAATGGCGGTAGTACAATTTTTTTAGTGTTAGTCGGATAATTTTGAGCTTTCATTCTAACAACTATAACTGCTAAACCCATTAAAGCTGCTATTATAAATGAAAAAAGCAAATACATATCTAAAACCCCTTATTAGTACGAAATATCATTTATGGTTATTCCAAACCTAAAGATTGGAAGAATATCGTTATCTCTGTTAATAAATCAAAGAATAACAGAATCCCCATAATTATCATAATTATACCACCAAACTTCATGATAGCAACATTGTACTTTTTAATAATTTGTAATTTTGTTATAAAGAAAGTTAGTATAAAGAACGGAATACTAAATCCTAGTACATATAGTAGCATATATAATAATGCTTGTGATGAATTAGTAGCTGCCAATGTTCCAATCGCTGCGATTATTGGTCCGTTACATGGTGTCCAACCTGCCGCAAATGCCATACCAATTAAAAACGTACCAACAAAACCTGAAGGCTTCGCTTTAAAATTAATTTTACGATCTTTCATTAAAAATTGCGGTTGGAATACGCCTAATATAATAAGTCCAAATACAATTATTACAATTGCACCAATTTGTCTTATTAAAGTTTGGTAATTTATTAACATACCTGATATGTAACCTATGCCCATTCCTAATATCATATAAATACAACTAAATCCTAATAAAAAGATGATTGTATGTAATATTGCATTTCGGCTAAGTCCTTTATTCTTCAAATCATCATAACTCATTCCAGTTATATATGAAACAAATGCAGGATAGATTGGCAATACACAAGGAGAAACAAAACTTAATATGCCTGCACCAAATGCTACAAATACTGTTAATTCCACAATAGCTCTCCCCCTTACTCTTATTTCTATTTTATCAAATAACAAATAAGTTAAAACACTTTTATTTGAACAATCAGTGAAAACTCAAGATAAAAAGCCAATTACACAATAAAAGTGTAACTGGCCTTTAAAAATATCACGATTATACGTTTTATTTTTACTTATGATTAATATAAGACTATTTAATTTTTTGATCCATATTCTTATTCATCATTGTCATCATTTGGTTGATTTTCTTTTGAGATGGTTTTTGACCCATTTGCATCATCATCATTCGTAGCATTTCTTCGTTAATTGGTGGGTTCTTTTTCAAGTAATCCATCATATATTTACGTGCAAGGAAGAATCCGATTGCAAGCCCACCGATTAATGCCACGATGATTAATAATATAGCTAACCATGTTGCCATTATTTCACCCACTTTCTGTATCCTATAAAAGTTTACTAAATTCATTACATTTTATCAAGACGAAACTTAATGTTTCAAAATAAAAAGCCTCAGCCAAATTTCTTGGATGAGGCTTTTGTTGAATAATTAGAAGCTTAATACTTGGTTTAATACATTTTCTTTAGTAAATCCGTATTTTTCTACTACTAAGTCACCAGGAGCACTAGCACCGAAAGTATCGATACCAATTACTTTACCTTCAAGACCTACATATTTATGCCAACCTAGAGAAGATGCCATTTCTATAGCGACACGTTTAGTGATTGAAGGAGGTAATACAGAAGATTTATATTCTGCATCTTGTTGATCGAATGCATTCCAGTTAGGTAATGATACTACTTGTACACCTTTACCTTGTGCTTCAATATCTTTTGCTGCATCTACAGCAAGAGAAACTTCTGAACCAGATGCTATTAATAAGTACTCAGGCTCGATTTCAGAGCGATATACTACATATCCGCCTTTACGAACGCCTTCTTCTACTACTGATTCTTCAACATCTAAAGCTGTTAAGTTTTGTCTAGTTAAAACTAATGCTGTAGGAGTTGAATCTGATTCTAGTGCAACTTTCCATGCTACTCTTGTTTCGTTACCATCTGCTGGACGAATTAAATTCAAGTTAGGAATTGCTCTTAAACCTGCTAATTGTTCAACTGGTTCATGTGTTGGTCCGTCTTCACCTACTGCGATTGAATCATGTGTGAATACGAATGTTGAAGGTACTCCCATGATTGCTGAAAGACGAACTGCTGGTTTCAAGTAATCACTGAATACGAAGAATGTCGCACCATATGGTTTAACACCACCATGTACTGCCATACCATTGACTGCTGCAGCCATTCCAAATTCACGAACACCAAACCAGATGTTACGACCTTCTGGAGTTTCGCTATCAAAATCAGCCTCATCTTTAACGTTTGATTTATTTGATGAAGCTAAATCAGCTGATCCACCGAAAAATGCAGGAACTGATTTACTTAATGCTTGAATTACTTCTCCAGAATCAGCACGTGTAGCACTACTATTACCAGGTTCATAAATAGGTAAATCTTTAGCGTAGTCTGCAGGTAATTCATTAGAGATAGCTTGTTTAAATGCTTCACCTAATTCAGGATGTGCATTTGTATACGCTTCAACTAATTTATCCCATGCTGTTTCAGCTTCGTTAGCACGAGTTAACATAGTTTCACTAAATACATCGTAAACTTCTTGTGGCACATTAAATCGTTTTGAAGGGTCTAAACCATATGATTTAAATGCAAGTTCGCGTTCTTCTGCACCTAATGGGTTACCGTGAACACCATTAGTACCAGCTTTATTTGGAGAACCATAACCAATAATTGTTTTTACTTCAATCATTGTAGGACCTTCTAATTTTTTAGCTTTAGTTATAGCTTTATCAATTGCTTCTAAGTCATTACCATCTTCGACTAAAATATAACTCCAGCCGTATGAAGTAAATCTTTCTTTAACATTTTCAGAAAATGCTTTATTTAAATCACCATCTAATGAAATATCATTAGAATCATATAATGTAATTAATTTATCAAGTTTTAAATGACCAGCTAATGAAGCAGCTTCATGAGAAACACCTTCCATTAAATCGCCATCACTTGCTAATACATATGTGTAATGATCTACTACATCATATTTTTCTTTATTGAATTTACCAGCTAAATGTTTTTCAGCCATTGCCATACCAACACTCATAGCAAAACCTTGTCCTAATGGTCCAGTTGTTACTTCAACGCCATCAGTATGGTTAAATTCTGGATGTCCAGGTGTTTTTGAATCCCATTGTCTAAAGTTTTTCACTTCTTCAAGTTCTAAGCTACCTGAAACATGTAATAAACTATATAATAATGCTGATCCGTGTCCTGCAGATAATACAAAACGATCTCTATTAAAGTAATTCTTAGACTGAGGATTAAAATTTAAATGCTTAGTCCATAATGTATATGCCATTGGTGCAGCACCCATAGGTAAACCAGGGTGTCCTGAGTTAGCTGCTTCAATAGCATCTATACTTAAAGCACGAATTGAATCTACTGCAAGTTGATCTTTTTCATTAAACATAAATGTAGTCTCCTTTATTCTTGTAATCCCTTTTCATTATACATGAAAAAAATTCGAAAATTAATTATTATCTCTTAATTTATATTTATTTCCTAATATTATTATTTTTTTGAATTTCTTTCACTTTATCTGGCGTAACATCATTACCTTCTGGATCGATAATTTTTGTACTTTCTATCGTACTTTTAAAGTTACCTCGAAAAGCTTGTAAATATTCAGCTCGCAATTTAGTCTGTTCTTTCGCTTCTGATTCAGACAAACCTTCTATCTTCTTTTTATTAGCGAGTTCATTGATTCTATCTATTTTTGCTTTATCTAACATATTATCCCCACTTTCTACATACATAAAAGATACCAAAAAATACGAGTAAATCCAAATGGATTTACTCGTATTTTTCAATTATTCTATAGACCCTATTAATGTATTTGAATTAGTTAAATGATTAGGTTGTTTATCTTCATGTTGTTTAATTTGATGATCTGTCATCTCGTACGTCTGTTCTGTTGTATAGATATCACTCGACTGTGCTAAATATAAATATCCTATTAATAGAGTCATTAAGAATACTGCCAAATATACTAATACCGTCTTCTTTATTGTAATTGTCATACTCAATTCCTCCTAGAACGTTTGTTTGTATTTTTATAATAACAGAACAACTGTTCGTAGTCAATAAAAATACGAACAAATGTTTGTTCGAAGGAAACGTATGTGCTATAATATGGTTAAATAATTAATTGGGAGCGTGCGACTATGAAAGAATTAACTAAACGTCAATCTGAAATATATCAATTCATCAAACATATAGTACAAACGAAAGGGTATCCACCTAGTGTTCGTGAAATTGGTTTAGCAGTTGGCCTTGCATCAAGTTCTACAGTACATGGTCATTTATCTAGATTAGAAGAAAAGGGATATATCAAACGTGACCCAACTAAACCTCGTGCAATTGAAATAACTGAAACTGTTGGAGAGAACATCAATCAAGAGAATACAATTCACGTACCAGTTATAGGTAAGGTTACAGCAGGTATTCCAATTACAGCTGTTGAAAATGTCGAAGAATACTTCCCATTACCTGCACATTTTACTTCTACACATAATAGCAACATCTTTATTTTAGATGTAATTGGCGATAGTATGATAGAAGCTGGCATATTAGATGGAGATAAAGTTATTGTTCGTAGCCAATCCATTGCTGAGAATGGCGATATCATTGTCGCTATGACAGAAGATGATGAAGCAACTGTTAAACGCTTCTATAAAGAAGAAAAGAGATATAGACTTCAACCTGAGAATAATACAATGGAACCAATTTACTTAGATAATGTAACTGTATTAGGTAAAGTAGTAGGATTATTTAGAGAAATGTAATAATACAAAAAAGGAGATGCAAATGCATCTCCTTTTTTTCATATTCCCGTTATCGAGTTCTTTTTGCTAATGTCATATTAATTATGAAACATCTTTTTTATTTAATAATTCTTTAATACGTTCTAATACATCTAAATCTTTACGTTTTATTTCTTTACTTTCCATGTAAAACTTCCCCTTTAATTGTTATTCCACCAATCAAATTATTAGAAACAACATGTGTTAAACATTTAAGGAAATATGAAATAATGACTTATCTCGATATAATTATATCAAAGTTGCTAAGATAAAATCTGCTTTTATCTCTGTTCTATTGCTGTGTGATGTAGTTTTCCGTCCAATAAGGCTGTAAATCTTCGCCTATATCAACACCTACACCTAACTCTTTATAATCTTTATTTAAAATGTTCTTTCTGTGTCCCAGTGAATTCATAAGACCATGATGTGCATAAACACTACTTATTTGACCATATGCTAAGTTTTCACCAGCTGTTATATAATCAAAGCCATCATTGTCTAATCTGTCAAATGGAGATAAACCTTGTTTATTTGTATGATCAAAATAATCATTATCAACCATATCTTGACTATGCTTTCTTGCAGTATGACTCACATTTTCATTATAAAATAATGTAGGTAAGCCAAATTGAACACGTTCAGCGTTAACAAGATCAAAGTTTTGTAATTCTAATGCGCTTTTATAATCATCAGATGCTGCATGATATTGGTTCGTACGTTTATCTTCAGTTGATGATGCAATTTGCAATATACCTTTAATTTGATTATTCTCATGTTTATCATAAAAAACGGTTGTATAGATATTATCGAATTTGAAAACATCATAATCTTCATCATTTTGAATGAGCTTCACTTTATCTTTATTTATTTCTTTTTCTGGTTCACCAAGAATCGAACGAACCTTTTCCTTGTTCATTTTACTTGTGATACCTTTTTGGGATGTTATTAAGTCTTGGTTCGTATATAAACCTGTTACTTTGTCATTATCATAACTTACCATTACAAATTCATGATAATCATTATGATATACATGCCATTTCTCGTTATACTCATTAGCGGTTATCCGCTTAGGTTTGCCAAGTTTCTTTTCAACTTCACTTTTTGTTTGATTGATTTGAATATTATTAATCGCAAACTCTTGGTCATTTGGTGTCTTAAGTTCAACTTTGCTTGTTGACTGTTCATGTTGTAGTCCTTGTTGAACATTTAATACATTCTGTTGAATTTGTCTAGATAAATCTGATTCAGGGACAGGCTTGATAAGTGTTATAAATAACAATAATAAAAATAAATAAAATACTTTTTTCAAGTCGTCACCTCACCTATATTTAGTCGCGGTCACCATTAAATATTGAATTTCGAACAATTACATAGTCCACTTTAGTGATAGAATGTAAGTCTTTTCCACCTGCATATGAGATTGAACTTTGTAAATCTTGTTCTATCTCTACTAAAGTATCTTTTAAAGAGCCTTTATGTTCTACAAACATTTTTTTACCCTCAACGTTTTTACGTTCACCTTTTTGAAATTCTGATGCACTACCAAAATATTCTTTATATAATTTGCCTTCTAATTCTACTGTTTCACCAGGTGATTCTTCATGTGCAGCAAACAATGAACCAACCATTACCATGCTTGCACCAAATCTAATTGATTTTGCTATGTCACCATTTGTTCTAATTCCACCATCAGCAATCATAGGTTTTCTAGCAGCTTTACTACATGAATTAATAGCAGCTAATTGCCATCCACCAGTGCCGAACCCAGTTTTAATTTTAGTGATACATACTCTACCTGGTCCGATTCCTACTTTAGTAGCATCAGCGCCAGCATTTTCTAGCTCACGAACACCTTCAGGAGTACCTACATTACCAGCAATTACAAATGTTTCTGGTATATGTTGTTTGATGTGTTTAATCATTCTAATAACTTGTTCAGAATGACCGTGTGCTATATCTATTGTTATATATTCAGGAACAAGTCCCTCATTAGATAGTTGTTCAACAAAAGTATATTCAGTGTCTTTTACACCTACAGATATAGATGCAAATAAGTTTTGACTTTGCATTTTTTTGATAAATGGAATACGTGCTTCCTCATCAAAACGATGCATGATATAAAAATAATCATTACTAGCAAACCACTCAGCTAGCTCTTCATTCATAACTGTTTGCATGTTAGCAGGTACTACCGGTAATTTAAATGTTTTTGGACCGAATTTAACAGTAGTATCGCATTCTGAGCGACTTTCTACTATACATTTATTTGGTATTAATTGTACATCTTCATAATCAAAAATTTTCATATCAATGACCTCTTTCAAATCTATTAATAATAATCCAATAGTTACTATACATGGTTAGTTGGTAAAAGTAAACGAAAACTGACTATATTTATTATTTATTTAATGCTTTATCAAGCGTTTTTATATTTTTCTCCATTAAAGTTTGGTACGAAATATTTTTCTGCTTATTTTCTTTTTTAGTTAACACTTCTAAATTGTGGAATTTCAGAGGTTTACTATTAGTATCTTTCTTTATTATATCTGTAATTTTAGAACTTACATTTTGCTCATACAATATATATGGTGTTTTTGCTTGATTAATATTTTTTATAATTTCCAAAATTTCTTTTTGACTAGGTTCTTCATTATTCATACCTGTTACACCCGTTTGTTTAAAATGGTATCTATTTGCTAGGTAACCTAAAGAATCATGAGAGATAAATATTGTATCTCTTTTTGGACTTTCCGTAACGGTCTTTAATTTTTGATCTATTTCTTCAATATCTTTAATTAACTTTTTATAATTATTCTCATAATCATTTTTATGGTCTGGATCTTTTTGGACAAGCTTATTCTTAATCGATTTAGCTGCTTCTTTATTTGCAATTGGATCTAGCCAAATATGAGGGTCTTGCTTATTTTCTGGTTCTTCTTTATGGTTATGTTCGTCCCCATGCTCGTGATGATGTTCTAAAATATCATTTCCTTTTAAATTTGGAATAGCTTCTAATTTATAATCTTTATTTTTAATGGTAGAACTTATCTTTTTTGCCACAGGATCAAGTTCTTTAGAAGAAAATATAAAAAGGTCACTTTTAGCAACATTGATCATTTCTTTTTGAGTTGGTTCATAATTATGTAAATCTGTACCACTTGGATATATTGAATCTACTTCAACATGTTCTCCTCCAATTTGTTTAGCAAAACTTTCATATGGATAATTTGTAGCATAAATTTTTAATTTATCATTTTTAGAGTTTTGATTCCCACAACCTGATACGATTACCAAAATTGCAAGCATCATAAAAATCATTTGATATATTTTTTTCATCTAATAACTCCTAAATAAGTATTTTCATTAATTATAACAATATACGCTTTTAAACATAATATCGCAATCTTACTGAAACAAAATTTTACATATTGATAACAAATTTAAAATATGATAAAGTTATAAAGCGTAATGATTACTAAATAGAAAGGCTGATGAACATGCGTGTTAATATCACGTTAGCATGTACTGAATGTGGCGATAGAAATTATATTTCTACTAAAAACAAACGTACTAACCCTGAACGTATTGAAATGAAAAAATATTGTCCAAGATTAGGCCGCCACACTTTACATCGTGAAACTAAGTAATTTCTTATTTTAATAAGAAGATATACGACACAAAAAGTCATTTCTTTGAAATGACTTTTTTATTTATAAATATATTTTATCACTTTAAAGCATTTATGCGTTAAAATTTATGTTGCTTATTTCATGAATTACTAATAAAATATAATGTATATTTTAATTTCAGAATAATCGTAAATGTAGAAAGTATGGTGAACTATATGGAAGAAATGAAACGTGGATTAAAGACAAGACATATATCAATGATTGCCATCGGTGGATCAATTGGTACGGGATTGTTTATGGCAAGTGGTGCTGTCATTACTCAAGCTGGACCTGGTGGTGCACTAATAGCATATTCTATTATTGGTGTTATGCTTTACTTTTTAATGACCGCAATTGGAGAATTAGCAACTTTTTATCCAGTGTCGGGATCATTTAGTGCTTATTCTAGTCGATTTATTGATCGCTCTGCTGGTTTTACAGTTGGTTGGCTATATTGGATTATATGGGCACTCGTTACAAGTGTAGACATTTTAACAGCTGCAAAAATCATTACTTATTGGGAAGTCTTCCAAAATGTAAACCCATTTATTTGGAGCATTATTTTTCTAGTTATTTTATTTTTACTCAATGCCTTTACTGTTAAAGCTTTCGGGGAAGCTGAATATTGGTTAAGTTTTATTAAAGTTGCAACTATTATTATCTTTTTAATTGTAGGTGTACTTGTAATCTTCGGTATTTTAGGTGGTAATGAACCACTTGGATTATCAAACTTCACTTATAAAGAAGCACCATTTGTAAATGGTATTTCAGGATTTTTAGGCGTACTTCTTGTTGCAGGATTTAGCTTTGGTGGTACAGAAGTCGTTGCAGTAACTGCCGGAGAATCTGAAAATCCTAAAGAATCAATGCCTAAAGCAATTAGACAAGTATTTTGGAGAATCTTATTATTTTATATTTTAGCAATTGCAGTAATTGCAGCAATTATTCCGTATACTGACCCATTATTATTAAATAAATCAAATACAGTAACACAAAGTCCTTTTACTATTGTTTTTGATAGAGTTGGTATTGCCTTTGCAGCTTCAATTATCAATGCTGTAATCTTAACAGCACTTATTTCTGCGGGTAATTCAGGATTATATGCTACTAGTAGATTACTTTATTCATTAGCACAACATAAACAAGCACCAAAATTCATTAATAATTTAAACAAAAATAACATGCCTTTTATATCATTATGTGTAACTATCGCTTTAATCTTCATATCAATCATTTATGCAACTATTAACACTGATGGTTATTACAGATTATTAAATATGTTAGGTGCGCTCGTAACACTCGTTTGGTTAATGAGTATCATTAGTCATATTAGACTAAGAATGGCTATTAAAAAACAAGGACAATCAGCAACTGATACTTTAGAGTATAAAGCACCATTATATCCGTTAGGACCGATTATTGTTATTGCAGTCATTGCCTTCTTATTAATCGGACAATCCTTTGACAGTATAATGACTTTAAATTATCCTGTATTAATTGAATCGTTCTTACCAATTATTTTAGGAATTATTGTTTACTTCATTCATAAATTTGTAACGAAATCTAAAATTATCAAACTTGAAGATATAGATTTAACTAAACATAATTATGATAATAAATAGTAATCGTTTAAACACCCACTCATTTATATTTTGAGTGGGTGTTTTTTATATTTCAAATACCAACTTCTTAAATTTTATTGAACTTTTTCATATCACAACATATATAGTATAATGAATATAAATAATTAATAATGATAAAAAGAAGGTGTAATAATGGCTGGCCAAACTAATTTATTTGATGACGTTATGAAACAAGATGAACGCTTTGTAATTGTGGTTCAAAGTATTTATGACACACAACCTCAACTCGTTAAAAAAACATTAAGAGAATATACAAGTTTAACAAGAGAACAGATGCAATCCTTATTTGATCATCTGAAAGATTTATATTTGAATGAACCATTTGAGGACAACCAAGCATTCTTTGACATTACTGTTTATACAAATCAAGACTATGCAGCAGACCAAATATATGCGCATATAAAAAGAAAAAAACATAGTCATGAATGGACACATACAAGCAAATAAAGGAGTAATGATATGTCTCACGTAAGCAAAGTTTTTCCTTTAGATAATGAGAAACAAGTTGAAGTAAAGGTCGTAAAAAATAGATTCGATTTTGAAATTGACGAAATGTTAGCAATAACTCAAGAAGAACAATCAGATTTCCCTTTTATCCCTGTATCACCTTGTTTAGGTTATTCTAGAGGGCTATATCCTGAACACCCCTTACTTATTGGTTTATTACTAGGCTTTTTATATCATGAATCTTTAACTGGTGAAACGGATGAACGTATTCATAGTATAGCTAAAGCAATCAATAGTAAAAATCGTGGCAAAATGATTCAAGCTTTAAACACAGTAGAAGCGAACAAACTCGGTCACTACCCGCCGACACGCTTCCTTGGATTAAGTGAACGTGCAGTGAATTTAGGGCAATCCATTTTCAGTTTATTCGAAGACGATGTCATGTTTTTAGCATCAACAAGAGATAAAATCATATCACATCCACCTTTATTAGATCATGGTGATATAGTCGATCCACTTGAACGTTTATTCTTCTATACAAAAGATAAAGACTTTTTTGATAATGATGAACGAATTGCAATTATTGATAACCATTTATTAAATGGTTTATCCGTATTAAACCTAATTAAAAAGATTTATGATAAATACCCTGAAAGAGAAACATTCACTGTTTTAACCCCTATAGATTTAAGATCAGCAAGTGTAAAAGAAGCTTTTTCTAGTCTCGAAAAGTCTTTAAATATAAAAATCAATATTATATCGCTTATGACTTTCAAAGTAGAAATACAAGATAAAGATAATTCAACAGAAAATTTAATTCAAAACCAACTTCTAAAAAATGAACAACATGAAACTAAAGTACAATATCATTCTTTAAGAAATGTTATTAACGATCATTTTATCGTAAAAGCACAAAACATGTTACGTGATGGTACGATACATGACAATCCATACTTTATTTCAACAGGTAGATTTACATTAACCGGTAAAGAACAACAAATCTCTGAAGAGCTATTTCAACGTATGGGAGAATTATTAAACGATTTATTAGATGATTCACCGAAACTTGTTATCGGTGTTGGTGAATTCTTGTATATCCCATTACAGATTGCTCGTTATTTACCTGGTAAAGATATAAATGTTCAAGGAACAACAAGGTTTAATTTTGATTTAAGTACATTGAAACATTCAAATAAAAAAATAAGCTTTATGTCTCCTTTAGAAAGAACAATTACACATTACCTTTATAATTTAAATATTGATCAATATGAAGAAATAATTGTTTTTGTAGAAAGACTTAGACATAAAACTGAAATTGATGATTTAGTACAACAACTAAAAATACTTGGTGCTAAATCTATCCTCGTTATAGAAATGACTTCAATTTCATTTAATGAAGATCGATATTAATAGTCAAAAATAAAAAGTACAGATAAAACCAATGTTAATTTATGGTTTTATCTGTACTTTTTTATTGATTCAATAATTTTTCTAATGCTGTTACAATACCATCATGGTCATGATCATCTGTTACTACATCAGCTATATCTTTTATCGTATCGTTAGCATTACCCATTGCTACTCCTACACCTGCTTTTTCTAACATATCTGAATCATTTAAACTGTCACCAAAAGCGATTACTTCTGAGAAATCTGCATTGATTTTGTCAAATAGCTTCTGTAATGATTTACCTTTTGATACTTGTCCATCCATAAATTCTAAAAAGTACGGTTTACTTATTGTAGAAGAAACTTGATTATTGAATTTACCATTAAGTTCACTGTTCGCTTTTGCAATATTTTCTGCATAATCTACGCCCATTACTTTAGGTACATCTCCATTAATAACCTCTTTAATATCTTCAACTTTTTTCATTGGTAGTCCCGTTAACTCACTTTCAATATTCATATAGTCATGCGTTCTATCATGAATAATTTGATCATTTAAATATGTTAAGTAAAAGAAATTATGTGTTCTACAATAGTCGATAATTTGGTATGCATCATCTTGACTAATTGTTTGTTTAAACACAACTTCGTTATCTTGAGCATCGATTACGTATGCACCATTATAGCTCACAATATATCCACCATTATTTTTTAAATCAAGTGCGTCAGCATGCTTCATCATTCCTGCTGTAGGTCTACCAGAAGCAAGTATCAATTTCATACCTTGTTTTTGTTTTTCTTTTAAATATGTACTTGTTTTTTCACTTATTTCATTTTTTGAAGTTAAGAGTGTATCATCCATATCCATTATTATGTATTTATAAGCCATGTTTATCTCCTTAAAATATAATGATGCTTATATTCTATCATATATAGAATATAAGCATCTCAATTATCGTCTATAAGTTAATTATTTTTTGACTAACTCCATATCGATTGATAGTTACTAATTCTGATTCACAATCTTGGAATCTGTTTTGTAATTCTCTTACGAGTTTACCACTCAATTCTTTTTTAATTAAAGTTAACACAGTAGGTCCTGCACCACTAATGACAGTTGCATAAGCTCCATATTGTAGAGCAAGTTCTTTAATGTTTTCAAAGTCAGGAATTAAATGTTGTCTATATGGCTCATGAAATCCATCTTTCATCATCATTTTGCCTGCTAACTCATAATTATGCTGAATTAAAGCACTAATCATCGTATTGCTAATTGCACTATATTTAACAGAGTCTTTTAAAGTTAAAGTTTCAGGTAAGACTTTACGCGCTTTTTCCGTTGATAATTCATATTCTGGAATAGTTGCAATAACATCCACTTTAGGAATATCAATATATGATACATCTGTTTGTTTCACGTCAGGATCATATACACCTAGGACTAGTCCACCATAAATGGTTGGCGCAACATTATCTGGATGACCTTCAATTTCAGTAGCAAGTTGTAATAATTCATATTTAGATAGCTTCAAATTCGCAAAATAATTTGCTAGAAATAAACCCGTCACAAGCGCTGAAGCTGAACTTCCTAGTCCTCTTGCTAAAGGAATATCGCTATACATTTTTAAATTTAAAGCGGGCATACTTTTAGAAAACTTTGCTGTTGCAGTTTGAGCAATTTTTGTAATATAGTGTTGCTCATCGTTTGGTAACCCTTGTAAATGTGGACCAATGTGTTCAAAATGCCATTGTTTATCTTCTGATAGATGAGCTTCAACTTCTAAATATTTATCAAGAGCCATTCCTATAGAATCAAAGCCAACTCCTAAATTAGCTGTTGATGCTGGTACTTTAAGCTTTAATTTCTTCATTTTAATGCACGCTCGATATAATCTATAATTGCTTGTTCATCATTCTCTAATGGCGTGATTGGTGAGTCTAACAAATCGATCGCAGTATCAGGATCTTTTAATCCATTACCAGTTAATATAGCAACAACAGTTTGATTTGGCTCTAATTTACCTTGCTCATGTAACTTTAACAAACCAGCTATCGAAGCATTACTTGCAGGTTCACTAAATACACCTTCTTTGCTTGTCATAAGCTTGTATGCTTTTAAGATTTCATCATCTGTCACACTATCTATTAACCCTTTAGATTCATCTCTTGCCGCTTCAGCTAGTTTCCAGCTTGCTGGATTACCAATTCTAATAGCTGTAGCTACAGTTTCAGGATTTTTAATAACTTTACCTTGAACTATTGGTGAAGCTCCTTCAGCTTGGAATCCACACATTACAGGTAAACCTGATTGTTTTAAGTTATCAAATTCTTTGAAGCCTTTCCAATATGCAGTAATATTCCCTGCATTTCCAACTGGTATAGCAAATAAGTCTGGTGCTTTACCATCAAGTTGTTCAACAATTTCAAAGGCACCTGTTTTTTGTCCTTCTATTCTATATGGATTTACAGAATTAACTAAAGCAATTTCGCCTTTTTCTGCTACTTTTTTAACAATAGTTAATGCTTCATCAAAATTACCTTTAATTGAAACAATTTCTGCACCATACATCACAGCTTGAGCTAATTTACCAAGCGCGATTTTACCCTCTGGAATAACCACGATTGCTTTCATTCCAGCTCTAGCAGCATATGCAGCAGCAGACGCTGAAGTATTACCAGTTGAAGCACAAATAACTATTTTCTTGCCTTCTTCTTTAGCTTTTGCAACTGCCATAACCATACCTCTATCTTTAAATGATCCAGTAGGATTAAGACCTTCAAATTTAGCAAATAAATTAATATTTAACTTATCCGACAAATATGGTAAATGTATTAATGGTGTATTTCCTTCATTTAAAGTTAATTTAGGTGTACCTTCATTAACAGGTAAATATTCTTTATAATTGTGAATTAATCCTTGCCATCTTCCCATTCTACTTGTCTCCTTCTATTGGATAATATTTAACAACATTTATACCATTTTCTCTTAATGTCTCAATTGGTAATTCGTCAATACCTCTAATAACGACTCCATAAGTATTTTCTGTACGCTGCTCTACTTTTACACTTCTATGAAACTCTATAGCTGTTTTAATCTCATCTCTTAATTCATCTTCTTCTTTGTCATTTTCAACAATTATGAAGTGGCTGTTTTTTAATGGGAATTTAACAACTTCTTCTTCAACAATTTCTTTAGTTTGCTCAGTTTTGAGTTCAAAATGCGGAGGCAAAGTATGTAAATCAGATTCAAATTGTAAGGCTACATTTAATAAATCAGAAACTACTGCACTACCTGTTGCTAGACTACCTGCTCCTTTACCATAAAACATTGTGTCTCCAACTGCATCACCAATAACATATATTGCATTATACTCATCTTCAACATGCGCCATTTGATGGCTATTTGGAAGTAATGTAGGTTTAACACTGGCTAAGACTTTACCATTTGCATATTTACCTTGCCCTATTAATTTTATTTTGTAGCCTAATCTTTCAGCAACTTTAATATCTTCTATTTCTACGTCGGAAATACCTACTCTTTCAACATCATTCAACGATATGACTCTATTAAATGATAAATAACTCGTAATCACAACTTTACGAGCAGCGTCTACACCTTCAACATCATCTGTTGGATCTGCTTCTGCATATCCTAAATCAGTTGCAAGCTGTAAAGCTTCTTCATAAGATTTTCCTTCACGAGTCATTTGACTAAGAATGAAATTAGAAGTTCCATTAAATATACCCATAAACTGATTAATGTTGTTTGCATTCAAACCGTTATTAATCGCATTTACAATTGGTATACCTCCAGCAACGCTTGCTTCATATTTTAGTGCAACTTTATTTTTTTCTGCTAAGTCTTCCAATACTCTTAAATGTACAGCTAGCAAATCTTTGTTTGCTGTAATGACATGGATACCTTTTGATAAAAATAGCTTTAACCATTCAACAGTAGGTTCTATTCCACCCATTACTTCAACGACGATATCTAATTCATCGTCATTTAATATATCGTCTATATTGTCAGTTAAATGATAACTAGAAGTATTAATTGCTCTTTTCTTGCTAACAGAGTTAACAAGAATATGTTTAATATGTATAGATTTACCTATTGTGTCTTCTATTTGCTTTTTATTTTCTTCAACAATCTTTACGACGCCTGTTCCCACAGTGCCGAGACCTAATACTGCTACATTTAATACTTTCATTTTCTCACTCACCTTAAATATATTGTTCTTGTTAAAAATACAATTGTCTACTTGAAATAGACTCAACTTTATTATAGTATAAATTCATTAAAGTTTTTTGTAAAGTTTGAATAATTAGAATTAATAGTAATATTATCATTATTTCTCGCTTTGTAAAGAGCTACAATTACATTACCCCCAGTAAAAGGACTGATAAAATGAAAGTTTCAAAATTTGGCGGAAGTTCCGTCGCAAACAGTGAACAGATTAAAAAAGTATTAAACATCATCAATTCTGATGATGAAAGAAAAATTGTTGTTGTATCTGCACCCGGAAAAAGATTTAAAGAAGATGTAAAAACGACTGACTTATTAATACGCTTATACGACAAAGTAATAAATAAATTGGATTATTCAAACAAACTACGCCAAATTATCGAACGTTATGAGGAAATTGTTAAAGAGTTGGATATGGATTCTTCTATTTTAGATGAGTTAAAAAATGACTTAGTATGCTTAATAGACGCATACAACAATCAACCTGAAAGATTATTAGATGCATTAAAAAGTTGTGGAGAAGATTTTAACGCCCGTATCATCGCTCAATATAATAATCAATTGGGTTTCCCCACTCGTTATTTATCACCTAAAGAAGCAGGCATTATAGTTACTGATGAACCTGGAAATGCGATGATATTAGAATCATCATATGAACAGATTTATCAATTACGTCAATATGATGAAACACTTATTATTCCTGGATTCTTTGGTTATTCTGAAAACAATGATATCGTAACATTCCCTCGTGGTGGTTCTGATATTACAGGAGCTATTTTAGCAAGGGGTATAAAAGCTAGCCTTTATGAAAACTTCACAGATGTATCAGGTATTTTCCGTGCAAATCCAACAGTCGTTTCTCAACCGGAAGTAATTCCAGAAATTACTTACAGAGAAATGCGTGAGTTATCATATGCTGGATTTGGTGTTTTCCATGATGAAGCTTTAGAGCCATTATATAAAGATCGTATACCTGTCGTTATAAAAAACACAAATAGACCGACTGATACAGGAACATATATTGTCAGTGAACGAGATGTATCAAACTTATCTCAAATCGTATCAGGAGTGAGTTGTGATAAAGGTTTCACTATTATAAATGTTAAAAAATATTTAATGAATAGAGAAGTTGGCTTCACTAGAAAAATATTAAGTATTTTAGAAGATGAAAACATTTCTATCGAACATATACCATCTGGAATTGATAATTTGAGTATTATCATGAGAACAACACAAATACATGGAAAAGAAGAACGTGTATTAAACAAGATTAGAGAACAAATTAAAGTTGATGAACTAACTATTGACTATGATTTAGCAATATTGATGATTGTTGGAGAAGGGATGAATAAAGCAATTGGTACAGCAGCCGGAGCAGCAGCTGCTTTAAGTAAAAATAAAATTAATCTTAACATGATTAACCAAGGATCATCAGAAATATCAATGATGTTTGGAATTGATCAACAATATTCTGATATCGCTGTTCAAGCAATATATAACGAGTATTTTGTTAAAGAAACGACTCAAATTATTTAAGCTAATGATAAGAACTTGGAGCATATCTCCTAACTCAAAATAAATAAGCATATCACGTAACTGATTTTTAAAGTTTACAGTGATATGCTTATTTATTTATAAAATTCCACGATTTTGTATGTGCATTTGCCAGGGGGTATGGCTCGAGCCTGTAGTCTCTCACGCATACGATTCCCTCAGGCGTCAGCACTTTACAAAATCGTTAGATATAACCATATAAATACAAAAAATAAAACATGACCCAAACAATGGTGCCACTTATGTATCTGATAATATAATTTGATTAACCTTTTCTTTGCCTATTACTTTTCTTAGCATAAAAAATTGATAATAGCTTAAATGTTGTATTAGTCTTTGATATTTATAAATATCGTCTTGTCTAAGTTCATGATATAGTTTATACATCATTTGGATCTCTGGACGTAAATACTTAATATCTTTTTCTAGACTATGAAAATATATTTTATAATCTTCAACTTCTATATTATGATCGTGACTAAATTGCCATTTCTCATCTTTCGTTTCATAAATATAAACTTTAATGATCTTACATTGTGCTTTTGTATCATAAACATAATATTTTTTATAATTATAAAGTTCTTCAACGGATATTTCTTCCAGTTCATCTAATGGTGTTTTGACTACCAACTGATATTGGTGTTTTAAAAAATAATTGGATAGTATTTCCACTTCTTCTCTGCTTACCGTAATACTCATTATTTCTTTTGTATATGTGTATTCATTTAGAAATAAATCAATAGCACATTGTCCACAAACAATATATTGTAATGGGTAGTCAGACATTATCTGCTTTAATTCATCTATTGATAAATATTGTTCGTTTCCTTCCAATTCAGTTACCTCCTAAGAAAGCGTTTTCACTCCTTTTCATTTTATCAGTTTTGTAATAATTATCCAATAGATTTTTATTCTTTATTCTTTACGATTTAGTGAATCTTCTTTTGTAAAACCATTTGGGTAACGTTCTTTTAATTTTTCTATATTGGATACACCTATTTCATTTAAATCTATATTAAGTGCTGATGCACAACAAGCTATATACCACAGCACATCTCCAAGTTCTTTTTTAATTCTTGCTCATCTAAATCATGACCATGAAACTGATGTTTTTTGATTATATCTGCAACTTCTCCCGCTTCTCCAGTTAAGCCTAAAGCACCGTTTACTAAGCTTTGTTCAGGATCATTTTTGATATCCGACATCGTTCTTAATGCAAGTTCTTGATATTTATTTAATTCCACTTTATTACCCCTTTTTTATTTGATTTTTTAACAACTGGATGACAGATTGCGTCCCATTATCATCGAATCCCGATTTACTTAGTGCATCATAAACTTCTTTAGCCTTTAGTAATCCTGGCATAAATAATCCCATTTTTTCACTTTCTTCAATCGCAATTTTCATATCTTTAATAAAATGTTTAACATAAAATCCCGGCGCATAATCTTCTTTAACCATTCTTGGTCCTAAATTAGATAATGACCAGCTACCTGCAGCACCATGTTCAATTGAAGCAAATACTTTATCTATATCCAAACCTGCTTCTTCTGCATAAATTATTGCTTCTGCTACACCTAACATGCCAGCTGCAATTGCTATTTGATTTGAAAGTTTAGTATGTTGACCATTACCACTTTTACCTTGATATACAACATTTTTACCGATCACATTGAAGATATCCTCAACTTGACTAAACGCTTCTTCATCCCCACCTACCATGATTGTTAATGTAGCATTTTTAGCGCCAATATCACCACCAGAAACAGGGGCATCTAAACTTTTAACATTATACAATTTTGCTTCATCATATATTGTTTTGGCTAACGCTGGACTAGAAGTAGTCATATCAATAACTATACTTCCTGCCTTAGCATGATTTAAAATACCATCTTTATTTAAATAAATCGATTCTACATCTTTTGGATATCCCACTATTGAGATTATGACATCACTTTTCTCTGAGAGAACTGCAATACTTTCACACCATTTAGCACCTAACTCGACTAGTGAATCTGTTTTAGATTTCGTTCTATTAAACACGTTAACTTTATACCCATCTTGTATTAGATGTGCTGCCATAGATTTCCCCATAACACCAGTACCTACAAAACCAATTGTTTTTTTATTCATCTAAAATGCCCCCTACTTTTTTTCTAATACAATCATTATACCTATTTATCAGAAAAATCTAAAATATCGAGTTTTCTACTTCCCATATAACGATTAGAGGCTGAGACAATTAATTTGTCCCAGCCTCATTATAGAGAATCTTTTTTACCATCTAATTCAACATGTATTGCTTTATTTGACTTATGAAGTAGTCTTTTAAATCATTAATGATCCATTCATCTGGTATCCCATCAACAGTTGTCTTCCAATTAGTGTGAATTTCAAACGAACGGTGTGGACATTCTGTTTCACTAAATTCAAGATGTAATTTCACTGTGTCTCTATTTGGTTCTAAATTATAATCTATCATATCTGAAGCTATTACTCTAAACGTTTCTTGTTCATTTAATAAAAATTCTTCGTCCGTACTTGAAAGAGATTCTAACACTTCATAACCTAAATATTGTTCATTACCTATTTGATTTGCAGTGTGCCAAGCTATATTTTCAGTATCAATTGCTTGCCATTGTCCATTTCGATCAATATAATAATGCGCAATTCCTTGCACGTATCTTTCTTCAGGTGCATTTATTAATACTTCTCGCCATTCATTTGCATTCAATTCACTTGCATCATTATGAATAACAACACCAAGTAAAGGTTCGGTTCTTTTCTGCATTTCGTAATTTATATAATCATTTTCTGATGCCATCGTTATCCTCCCCTTTTTTATATAAACTTTTATTTATTTTAACATAAATAATTAATTAACTTGAAACTGTTTATACTACGCAATAAATGGTAATGTAATACTAGGAAGATAACAGGAGGTTGTATGTATATGACGCATCATTTTCATAAAGGAATTTTATTTTATCACGAAGCAGCTGGACAGGGTAATATTTTCAAAGAACTTGGACAAGTTACTGAAAATTTAACACAGCTTTGTGATGACTTAACTATAAAATTAAGTAAAGAAGAAGGACAAATAAAATCATTTTGTAAAGAAATAGCTGAAAATAATCACGTGAGTACTTATGATGTACTTTTCATTTTAGGTGGAGATGGAACATTAAATGAACTCATAAATGGTGTTGTAGAAAATAATCTTCAAATACCGATTGGAGTCTTACCAGGAGGGACTTTTAATGATTTTACAAAAACATTAAACCTTTCTCAAAAACCAATGCAAGCTTCTCAAGATTTATTAAATAGCCAAATAAAATCATTTGATATTTTAGATGTAAATGGTACATATGCACTCAACTTTGCTGGAATCGGATTAATGGTACAAAATGCTGAGAATGTTCAATCCAACCAAAAAGAATTATTAGGCAAGTTCAGTTATGTATTTTCTACAATAAAAACAGTATCAAATCCCGAAATTTATAAATATAAATTAACAGCAGACGGAAAAGAATATTCAGGAGAAACTTCAATGATATTAGTAGCCAATGGCCAAAATGTTGGCGGCAGTAAAATACCATTAGAAGATTTATCTCCAAATGACGGTAAAATGAATATATTTATCTT
Source organism: Mammaliicoccus sp. H-M34 (assembly GCF_022386495.1). Classification (NCBI taxonomy): domain Bacteria; kingdom Bacillati; phylum Bacillota; class Bacilli; order Caryophanales; family Staphylococcaceae; genus Mammaliicoccus; species Mammaliicoccus sp. H-M34. The sequence continues at coordinate 293,655 of NZ_JAJNIK010000002.1, read as the reverse complement.
CGACAATCAAAACTTTAGTATTATTAACGACTTTTTCAAAGTTAAAGATAGCATGAATTGGAATGAAATAAGTGACAGTATTACACATATTTCTTGCGAATCAGCAACTTTAGCAACATATCCAAATGCAAAGTTAGATATAGATGGAGAAATTCTATTTGAAACACCTGTAAATATCAAATTATTAAAAGACCAAGTTAAACTACTTTATTTAGATATCAATAATCAGTAATTCAAACTATATTTATAAGCAGTTTCTTGCTAAAGTACTTATAACACAGCTATGAAACTAAGATTGATAACAAAAAAACAGTAGCAATTCATTAGTTAATGAATTGCTACTGTTTTTTAAATTAATATTTCACAACTTATTAAACCTGAATATTTCCTTGCTCATCTGCTGGTTTAAGTAGCGCTAATACAGCACTAATAATTGCTATTACTTGTGGGATTCCCGTCCAACAAAATACTAAATGTAGCAAACCAGAAATAGGTTTTTGTGCATAAAATTTATGAACACCAAAGTTACCTAATAATAAAGCTAACGCTATATATATCCATTTATTAACTAACATAATAACCCTCCTTCAACTATAAGAACATTATATAATCTATATTATATTAATACCCTAATAAAGCCTAACAATATCATGTGTTAAGTGACAATTTTGTAACATACGTAATTTTAAAATCTAATTTTTGGATTTCTATATAAAAAAAAACCGCCGACTTTGTCGACAGCTTTTTATTTAATTTCCCTAGTTCCCTAAATAATCGTTAAACTCAGCTATAAATTGTTCTTTATCATTTGATGATGGATATTTTAAACCACCTAATATAACTGACTGGCTACTTACAGTAATAAAATCATAATCAATAGAATGTTTCAAAAATATATTTTTTGCATCTTCTTGATTGTATTCATTCTCTAGGTTCTCAAATACTATAATCTTCTTATCAAAAAACATGACTGCCTCCAAATAAAACTTAATATATAAAGCTTACAAAACAATATTAAGTGAATCTAGGGTTAATTGATGTAAATTAATACTCTCTTTGTTTATATACATTTTAAATGTAAAATAACAAAACAAATTTAAATGTTTTTTAATGATTATGACCGTTTGTGATTTATTAATGTATTTTTTACACTAGTTGTTCACATCATTTTATAATCATAATAATACCAAAACAAATTAATAAAATGTATATATACTTTATTAATACTTGTTGATCAATTTTAGTGTTAATAATATGTCCTACCCACAAAGTTATAATAAGTAAAGGTAAAATCATAATGAGTAAATACCATAAAGAACTCGACCAAAACCCAGAAACACCATGACTAAATACTATAAAACACCCCGTAATGAAAAAGTGAACTTGAGAAATATTCTTTAAATCTGTTACATGCCATTTTTTTAAAGTACCGTAAACAATAATGGGTACACCATGACTATTATATGCACTACCTAAGATACCTGAAACGAGTCCTGCTATATAATCATATAACTTCGGTATTTGTTTATTTATTTGATAGATGTTTCTATAATGATTGATTAAGTTTATAGTTCCGTACAATAAGATGAAAATACCTAATACTTTAATAATGACATCTTCATTTGCCCATTTAACGATTAATATACCAACTGGAGCACCAATAATTGAACCAACCAACAATCTTCTTACAATTGACCAATTGAGATTTCTTCTGCTCTTAATAAATACAGGAAATGCTACCAACAAACCAACAATTGCAACAATCGAAACTGATAATTTAAAATCAATACTAAAAAGTGACAATAATGGCATAGTGACTAATGCTTCACCAAAACCAAAAATACTACGCACTAATGCGCCTAATAGTATTGATACGATAACTAATATCAAAATTGTAAAATCCATAATATCCCCTTTATTAATACACTATTAAAAAAACACTATATTTCAGCTTATTTCAATAAAATTTGATAAAAGGCTAAATCCAGCCATTTTTCAAATTTATAACCTACTTTTTCAAGTGTACCTATATGTTTAAACCCTTTTTGCTTATGTAAATGTATACTACCTTCATTAGATGAATCAATACCCGCAACCATTGTTTTATAGCCATCAACTTTCGCAAGTAAAATTAAATGATCTAATAATTGTGTAGCAATACCTTGCCTTCTAAATTTAGAACTTACATAAATAGAATGTTCAATCGTATATTGGTATGCTGCCCAATTTCTAAACGGACCATATGAGGCAAACCCAGCAATCTCATCATCCTTTTCATAAACTATAATAGGTAAACCAGATTCTACTTTACTATAGAACCATTTTTTTCTTTCCTCAAGATCTGTCTGTTCATAAGTATATACAGTTGTTGTATTTAAAATAGCATCATTATAAATATCTAAAATAAACTTCAAATCATCCTCAGTTGCATTTCTAATCATGACTTGACCTCCATCGCACATCTAATTTATTTAATCATATCAATCCAACATGAAAAGTAAAGAGCTTATTATAATAAATGATATACTTATAAATATTAAAATATAACAAAATAATTAAAGGACTTGATGAGTTGTTTGAATCAATTAAATTAACAGAAGAAATATTAAAAGAACTACACCTTATTGAAAATATGAAAATAGAACCATTAAATATTGAATATGAGAGTTGTCATTATCACATAAATGATAAAACATATAGAAGTAGACGCGCAAAAAAGACACCAAATAAACAGGGTTACTTTGTAGTATTTTGGATAAAAGACGAAAATAATAAAAATAGACCTTACACATATGAAGAAACATTAGATAAACTTATCGTTACAATAATTGATGAAAGAAAAAAGGGGCAATTTGTTTTTCCAAAGGATCTATTATACAAGAAAAAAATAATAAGCAGTAACAACATAACAGGAAAAATGGCTATGAGAGTATATCCAACTTGGGAAGATAACTTAAACAAAACCGCTTCTCAAACACAAAAATGGCAAAAAGATTATTTTATAGATTTATCAGATAAAGTTGATATTAGAAGATTAACTGAATTATATTATTAATTGTTATTCATGATGGTACCTTCAATTTGTATAGTTTATTTATGTTTTCTATAACTATATTTAGTTAAAATATTATTAAATAGCTTTAAATTTTTATTGCCTTTTTATGTAAGTAGGGTTATTATAATTATATGTTTTAAGCGATAACAAACATATAACCATGTAAAAGTAGACTTTAAACATAAGAATTAACATTCATAAAAACATCAATAATTAATTATATATATTACATAGTAAAAAGAGAGAAAAACTTGTTGTTAAGACATGGGGTTCTCTCTTTTGTTTTTAAAAAACTTTATTTAAATTTAATTAATTACTCTACAGAGTATTAATATAAAAAATTATAAAGGAGAAGAAGTAAGATGGGAAAATATAATAAGGATGAAGTATTATATAACGAGAAAGGAGAACGTGTAATCATCAAAGGTAAAAAGAAAAATCCTTTTCTTGTTGGTTGTTTAGGTCTAATCATATTAATTATCATTATTAGTGCTTGTGCCGCAGCATTAGGTAGTAAAAATAACGATAAATCTATGGAAGATAAAGTAGAACAAAAGCAAGATAATAAATCTAGTGATAATCAAAGTGAGTCATCTGATAAAGAAAGTAAAGATAGTTCAAAAACAACTAGGGAACAAGAAGCAGCTTTGGAAAAAGCAAAGACATATGCTAAAACTTTACATATGTCTAAAAATGGTATCTATAATCAACTTACTTCATCAATAGAAGGCTTTAAACCTGAAGACGCTCAATACGCGATAGATAATTTAAAAGTCGACTATAATAAAAATGCCTTAGAAAAAGCGAAAGATTATGCAAAAACTATGAACATGTCTAACGATGCAATTTATCAGCAATTAATTTCAACTGTAGAAGGCTTTACTACTGAAGAAGCACAATATGCAATAGATAATCTGAAAAAATAAATACTTTATAAAAACAATAGGATTTTAATAAAAACATCCTATTGTTTTTATTTATGTTTTCTATAACTATTTTAGTTTTATACATTCAAATTAGTAAATAAAATTGTTATCCAATTAATGATCGACAAAAATATAAAAAAACCCTCAAAGCATTGAGCTTTGAGGGTTTAAGCAATTAATATTGCTTCATATATTGTTCTCTTTCCCATTCTGATACTTGGGTACGGTAGTAATCCCATTCTAATGATTTAGATTGTATGAATTGGCGGTAGATATGATTTCCTAATGCTTTTTTAACAACTGGATTTTCTTTCATTGCTTTAACAGCTGTATAAAGTGTTGAAGGAAGATCTTGAACGCCTACTGATTCACGTTCTTCTCTATCCATTTCATAGATGTTTTGATCTACTGATTCTGGAGGTGTTAATTTATTTTTAATTCCATCTAATCCAGCTTCTAAAATTGTAGCTAATGCTAAATATGGATTAGCTGCTGGGTCAACTGATCGAATTTCAACACGAGTTGATAATCCGCGTGACACTGGAATTCTCACTAATGGTGAACGGTTTTGTCCACTCCATGCAATATAACATGGTGCTTCATAACCTGGAACTAAACGCTTGTATGAATTTACTAATGGGTTACATACTGCTGTAAACCCACGTGCATTTTTCAAGATACCTGCAATAAAGTGGAAAGCGTCATCTGTTAACTGCATTTCTCCATTTGGATCGAAGAAAGCATTTTCTTTACCATTGAATAAAGAAACGTTAAAGTGCATTCCGCTTCCGTTTACACCAAATAATGGTTTTGGCATGAATGTTGCATGCAAATTATGCTTACGAGCGATTGTTTTTACAACTAATTTGAATGTTTGAATGTTGTCACATGCTGTAATTGCATCAGCATATTTGAAATCTATTTCATGTTGACCTGGTGCTACTTCGTGATGACTTGCTTCGATATCAAAGCCCATATCTTCTAATTCTAATACGATATCACGACGACAGTTTTCACCTAAATCTGTTGGTGCTAAGTCAAAATAACCACCATTATCATTTAATTCTAATGTTGGTTCTCCTTTTTCATCTAATTTGAATAAGAAGAATTCTGGTTCAGGTCCTAAGTTGAAATCTGTAAATCCTAACTCTTCCATTTCAGCTAATACACGTTTTAAGTTTGTACGTGGGTCACCAGGGAATGGATTACCGTCTGGACTATAAATATCACAAATTAATCGTGCTACTTTTCCTTTACCTGCTGTCCATGGGAAAATTACCCAAGTATCTAGGTCAGGACATAAATACATATCCGATTCTTCAATTCGCACGAATCCTTCAATTGAAGAACCGTCAAACATCATTTCATTGTTTAAAACTTTTTCTAATTGTGCAATTGGTACCTCTACGTTCTTGATTGTTCCTAAAATATCAGTAAATTGTAATCTTAAATAGCGTACGTTTTCTTCGTCAGCAAAACGAAAAATATCTTCCTTCGTAAATGTTTGTTTAGCCATGTGATTATCCTCCAGTTTTTATTTAAAAAATCTTGATAAATCTCCACGATTAAGTGGTCCTTCTGTTTTAGAAGTTCCTCTAATTACACGTTCTCTCATCTTCAGTTCTTCATCAGAAAGGTCATTTTGTTCTTGTAAAAGAATTTGTTTTATACCTTTCATATTAAATCCCTTTTCGATAAGATTTTTAATTTCAAGTAATCGCTCTAAGTCATTTAAAGAAAATAACCGTTGATTACCTTCAGTCCTTTTGGGTGAGACTAGTTCGTTGCTTTCGTAATATCTGATTTGTCTTGCTGTTAGCTCAGTTAACTTAATCACTACACCAATGGGAAACACGGCCATGTTTCTTCTAATTATGTCTCTAGACAGCACGACCGCCTCCTTCATTTAAGAACTTAAAATAAATTTAGCACATAAATTTTCAGAAAACAAATAAATGTTAGAAAACCTTACATAAAATTAAAGTTTAACAAGTTGACTGTTTATTAAATTTTCTACCGCTCTTTTAATTGCAATTTTAACATGTTCATATGTTAATCCACCTTGTATATATGCTTCATATGGCGCTCTAATAGGACCATCTGCAGTTAATTCAATTGATGATCCTTGTATAAATGTACCTGCTGCCATAATGACATCATCTTCATAACCTGGCATATAACTAGGCAAAGGACTAAAATGCGCATTGATTGGCGATGCATGTTGAATCGACTGACAAAATGCTATCATTTGTTCTTTTGTTTCAAAAGTAACGGACTGTATAATATCTGTTCGCTTATCTTTATAGTGTGGTGTAGTTGTCATATTTAATTTTTGTAGTAATAGGGAAGTAAATAGTGCACCTTTTAAACTTTGACTGACTACATGTGGTGCTAGAAAGAAACCTTGATACATATCTGGCAAGCTTCCTAAAGATGCACCCGCTTCTTTGCCGATTCCTGGTGCTGTTAAACGATATCCACAACGTTCGATTAATTCTCTTTTACCTGTAATGTACCCGCCTATTTTTGCTAGTCCGCCACCTGGATTTTTAATAAGCGATCCTGCCATAATATCAGCACCTATTTCAATAGGTTCTCTATCTTCAACAAATTCTCCATAACAGTTATCAACAAATATAATTATATCCGGATATTTCTTTTTTATATGTTTTATTGCATGCTCAATTTGATTGATTGTTAATGAAGGTCTAGAGCTATAACCCTTTGATCTTTGGATTGCAATAACTTTTGTACATTCATTTATGCTTTTTAACACAGAATCTATGTCTATTTCATTATCTTTTAAAGGAACTTCATTATATAAAATACCTTGCTCCAAGAAACTTCCGATTCCGTTTCCATTAACGCCAATAACTTCTAACAACGTATCATATGGTGTACCTGTTATATATAACAACTCTTCACCATATTTAAGCTGACTATTAAGCGCTAATGTGATAGCATGTGTGCCTGAAATAATTTGAGGTCTTACTAAACTATCTTCAGCTTTAAATACCCTACTATAAACATCTTCTAAATGATCCCTACCAATATCATCATAACCATAACCAGTTGTACCTACTAAATCAGATTCAGTAATTTTCACATCATGAAACGCATCTAATACTCTCTCTTGAGCAATTAATGCATTTTGTTCTATCTTATCAAAATATGGTCTTAATTCTGTTTCTACATCTGTAATTAAATTGTTTAATTTTTGTTCCATTTTTCAACCTCTTATTTCTGTTTATATCCTTTAACAAGATATGAATTTGATGCTTCATCAAAATCCATTGTCTCAACTAAAGTATGTGTTCTTTGCCAATATAATTGATCAGCATTTGATGACGGAATCGTCATTTCATAATATTCCATTGTTTCTTCTATCATTTGTACTAATTTTTCTTTCATTATAACTTTATCTTGAACATTTTTTGCAGAAACAAAAATTGAATGTTCTGAAACAGCTAAATGCGCTCCTTGAACCATATCTTTTTTATTAAATACAACGAGCATTGGAATATGTCCCATCTCTAACTGATTGACTAATGACATAACTGTTTCATATTGCTCCATATGATGTGGATGACTTGCATCAACTACATGAATTAACAATTGAGCATATTTCGCTTCTTCTAATGTTGATTTAAAAGCTGCGATAAGTGTCGTTGGTAACTTTTGAATAAAACCAACCGTATCTGAAATTATCACATTAAATCCATTATTTATTGTAATTGCTCTTGATTTTGGATCTAGTGTTGCAAAAAGCAAATCTTGCTCAAACGTTTCGTCATTAGATAACTGATTGAACCATGAAGACTTACCAGCGTTTGTATACCCTATAAGTGCAACTTGATATGCTTGATTGTGCTGTCGTCGCTCTCTATATCTTGAGCGGTGTGAAACAATAGTTTCTAATTGATGCTTTATTTCATTCATTCTAGTCCGTATATGTCTTCTATCAGTTTCTAATTTTGTTTCACCAGGTCCTCTTGTGCCTATCCCTCCACCAAGACGAGACAAACTTTTTCCGTGACCAGATAACCTTGGTAGCAAATAATCTAGTTGAGCTAACTCAACTTGTAATTGCCCTTCTCTACTAGAAGCTCTTTGTGCGAAAATTTCTAGTATAAGCTGTGTTCTATCGATTATTTTCGTATTAAATAACTCATCTAAATGTTTAGATTGTCCAGTTGTTAACTCGTCATTTGCAATTATGGCATTAACATTTAAGTCATTTAATTCTATATATTCAATCACTTCTTCAATTTTCCCTTTTCCAAAATAATACTGTTGGTCCGGTCTGTCTCTTTTTTGAGTGAATATTTCTATCACTTCAAGTTTACTTGTAGCCGCTAAAGATTCTAACTCATCAACTGTTGATTGAAAAGTAGCTTCATCAATTCTTTTATCTTGAAATGCTAATAAGATTACCTTCTCAGTATCATGTTTAGTAGATTTCATATCATTCTTCATTTTATCACGCTCTCTTTAATTATATTTTAACATATAAAGCAGTATGCATATTAATATGACTTTTATAAATTTACGACTATAATGGAAATAAGAAAAGGAGTGATTGCAATGTCAATTTATGACTTCGAAGTTGCGAAAACAAACGGTGAGAGATATTCATTGTCTGAATATAAAGGGAAAGCAATTTTAATCGTTAATACTGCTAGTGAATGTGGTTTCACTCCACAATTTGAAGGATTAGAAGAGCTTTATCAAGATTATAAAGATAAAGGCTTTGTGGTACTTGGTTTCCCTTGTAATCAATTTGGTAATCAAGAACCTGGAGACTCATATGAAGCTTACCAAAACTGTAAATTAAACTTTGGTGTAACTTTTCCAATGCATGAAAAAATAAAAGTAAAAGGTTCTGAACAACATCCACTATATGAATACCTTACGCTAGCGAAAAAAGGTATATTAAATGGAGCTATTAAATGGAACTTTACTAAGTTTTTAGTAAACAAAGATGGTGAGGTCGTTAACCGTTTTTCTCCACAAAAAAGTCCAGATCAATTAAGAAGTTCAATAGAAGAATTATTATAAATTTAAGAGGTTCTAAGATAGTATATTAAACTACTACCTTAGAACCTCTTAATTACATCACAGGACTTTATTCATTGTCTTTATTTTCTTCGTCTTGTGTATCTACGAAAGTTGAAATAGCATGTTTGTAAATTAGATTTTCTTTCCCTTGAATATCTAAAAGTACAACATTATCGTCAAAGTTGACAATTTTGCCTTTCATTTGAAATCCATTCAGTAAAAAGACTGTTAATTCAGTACCATCTGATTTGAATTTCTCCAACAATACTTCTTGAATATTTTCTTTCTCTGCCATATGACTTTCCCCTTCACTTGGATAATTGGATTACGTTGTCTGCGATTTCTGATAAAGACTGTTTATCCCGTTGAAACCAAGTAACATTCATTTTATTTTTAAACCATGTCATTTGACGTTTGGCATATCTACGTGAATTTTGCTTGATTTGTTCTTTTGAAGTTTCTATATCTATTTCTCCCTTTACAACAGGTATTAATTCTTTGTATCCAATTGCTTGCATACTTTGAGAATTTTCATACCCTTTCTCAACAAGATTAGACACTTCTCTTAATAATCCTCGCTGCAACATCATGTCTACACGCATATTAATTCTTTCATATAATATTTCGCGCGACATTTCTATCCCAATTAATATTGTACTATATTTTCCAGAAAATGTCTGGCTTTTCTTTCGTTCACTTAAAGTTTTTTTTGTTTTTAAGTAATATTCAATTGACCTTTCAACTCTTTTGCGATTGTTTGGATGCACTGTTGACGCAGTTTCTGGATCAATTTGATAAAGATAGTCATGCAATTCATTATTTGTGAAATTAGATAATTTATTTATTTTATTTTTTATAATTTCCATTTTTTCAGAACTTATTTCTTCTTCTTCAAGCTGATAATCATATAATACTGACTGAACATATAGCCCAGTTCCACCAACTAATATAGGTAACTTACCTCTATTATGAATATCCTCAACTACTTTTGTAAAATCTTGTTTAAACTTGTAGACAGAATAAGGTTCATCGGGTTCATAAACATCAATTAAATGATGGACTACACCCTCTTTTTCTTCTTCTGTAACTTTGGCAGTACCAATGTCCAAGCCTTTATATATTTGAAAAGCATCACCATTTATAATTTCACCATTTAAAGCTTTAGCCAATCTAATACTTAATTCAGTTTTCCCTACAGCAGTTGGTCCAACTATTGCAATTAATGGTTTATCATTCATTTGAAGATTCCTCTTTTTCTAATTGTTTAATTTGTAAATTCAACCAATTATATAAATGTTCATAAACGGCGTATTGATTCGTTTCAAATAAAACTTCATGACGTTTATTCTTATATAGTTGCACTGTGACATGTTTAACACCTGAACGTTTATAAATAGATGCTAATTGTTTAATACCTTGTCCAAAACCACCAAAATGATCTTCTTTACCTGATACAAGTAATATAGGCATATTTTTATTTTGCACTTTAATGAAATTTGATTTTTTAGTTTGGACTGTAGCCCTAACTGTCTCTAAAAGAATTTTGTGTGATACTGGAAATCCTGCAAATCTATCTTGCTCATATAGTTCACGATTCTCATCACTTTGACTGATCCAATTATTATCTTTGTTTAAATCTTTATGTTGACGGTTAGTAGTTTTGAATGCAATATTGTTAATAAATTTTGACTTAGTACGACTTCCCAAAAATAAATTTACTACTTTCAGACCGTATAAGTTCATTTTGCCGCGTAAATTCGAATAAACTACAGTACCAGATAAGATTAATATATCAACATCATCTGGATAATCATGTACGAATTTTCTTGCAATTAGTGAACCCATTGAATGACCTAGTAATATATAAGGTAAATCAGGATTCAATTCATTTTTAAATGTATCTCTTATTTCTTTAGTATCATCAACTAAATCTTGTAATGAATTGAAATGACCTCTCGTTGATTCTTCAATATTAATACCATGTCCACGATGATTATGACGGATAACATGAAAACCTCTTTTACATAAATACTCAACAATAACGTCATATCTATCTTTATGCTCAGCTACACCGTGTAATATATGTATAATGCCTATAGGTTGTTCATCAGTTTTATCTATGGTAACTTCTAACGTCTGTTCTGTTGACAGAGTAATTCTATGATTAAAACGTCTCAAAGACATACGCCTCCCTTTTGAATCATTATATCAAATTCTATACTGCTTAAAAATATATTATCTGTTTTCTCTGATAAATAAAAAAGCTGAGACAATTAAATGTCTCAGCTCAGAGTGTCGACAAAGTCTTAGACTTTGCCGGCATTTTTTTATGCGCATGCTTGTCCCACAGGAGTCAGCGCAAAAAAATACCAAATATTAACAAATTATTTTATGATTGCTGGTTGATCGTTTGGATTAACCGCTTCTTTAATAGCTTGTTCTAATTCATCTTTATATATACGTTTACTGTCATTATCATAATTTAATACTTTTGCCATTACTTCAACAATAGCATCTTTATGTTCTAATACGTAACTAATATCAAAGTATAAACGTCCTGAACGACGTACTAAGAAGTCAGTTGGTTTATGAACCATTTCTTTTTGAATACTATAAATCACTTCTGCGTAAACTTCGATTGGCAAGTTTACATCCGCAACTTGTGTAGCGTGAGCAATTTCAAATACTTCGTCAACGTTTGAACCATATTTTCTAGCTAAATAACGTGCAGCATCTTCAGAAAGATTGTAGTTTTTAGCTTCTTTAACTTTGCTTTCTACAAATGATTCATAATTTTTACTACCACCAACGTTACCACCAGAAATGTAAGTTTCTTTAGTGTTACAAGGTTTAAATGTTAATTTGTAATCTTCTTTAAGACGTTTACTTAATAAGTCAACAATGTCTTGAGCCATGTGACGGTAACCTGTTAATTTACCACCTGCAATTGTAAGTAATCCTGAGTCACCTTCCCATATTTCATCTTTACGAGATATTTCTGAAGGATCTTTACCTTTTTCAAAGATTAATGGTCTTACACCAGCCCATGTAGATTCTATATCTTTATCTTCAACTTTAACTGTTGGGAACATATAATGAATCGCATCTATTAAATATTGACGATCTTCTTCTGTAACTTTAGGTGATGATTTATCATTGTCATATATTGTATCAGTTGTACCAACATATGCTTTTCCGTCTCTAGGAATAGCAAAAATCATTCTGCCATCATTTTCAGTATCAAAGTAAACAGCTTGTTGTAATGGGAATTTACTTTGGTCGATGACAATATGAACACCTTTAGTTAATCTAAGTTGTTTATTGTTTGTTGAGTAATCTTTCCCTCTTACTTCATCTACCCATGGACCTGCTGCATTAATAACTCTTTTACCTTTAATTTCAAAAATTTCATTCTGTAATAAGTCAGTAGCTTCTATACCAGCAACTTTGTTCTTTTTGTTGTATAAAAATTTGTTTGATTTTGCATAGTTAATAATATCAGCACCGAATTCACGTGCACGTTTCATAACTTCAATTGTTAAACGAGCGTCGTCTGTACGGTATTCAACATAATAGCCACCCGCTTTTAAGCCATCTTGCTTAACTAGAGGTTCTTTGTTAATAGTTTCATCTCTATTTAACATTGTACGACGTTCTGATTTTTTAACTCCTGCTAAGAAATCATATACTTTTAAGCCGATAGAAGTTGTGAAAGGTCCCATACTTCCACCTTTATGCAATGGTAATAACATCCATTCTGGTGTTGTTACATGTGGTCCATTTTCATAAACAATTGCTCTTTCTTTTCCTGTTTCAGCAACTACGCCTACTTGGAATTGTTTTAAATAACGTAATCCACCGTGGACTAGTTTAGTACTTCTTGAACTTGTACCTTGAGCAAAGTCTTGCATTTCTACTAATGCTACTTTCATTCCGCGTTGAGATGCATCTAATGCAATACCTGCACCAGTAATACCTCCACCTATAACGACTACATCATATTCTGTATTCTTAAGTTGATCTTTAACCTGGTTGCGGTTTAACGCTGATAATTGTTGCATAATCATTTCCTCCTATAAAATGTAAAAAAATGAGAGACTCATCCCTACAATAAATTGTACGAACAAAGCCTCTCACGTCTCTACGGAATATTAACTTACCTTAATGATAACACAACTTAATCTAATTTAAAAGCTTGAGTGGCTTTTACTGCAGTTTTCCAACCTTTGTAAAGTTTTTCTCTTTCTTCTTCTTCAAGTTCAGGTTTGAATTCTGTTTCTAATTTCCATCTTTGTTGTATTTCATCTTTTGATTTCCAGAAACCTACCGCTAGTCCAGCTAAGTAAGCAGCACCTAGTGCAGTAGTTTCATTTACTTCAGGTCTTTCAACCGGTGTGTTTACAATATCTGCTTGGAATTGCATTAAGAAATTATTCTTAACTGCTCCGCCATCAACTCTTAATGTCTCAACATTAATACCAGAGTCTTTTTCCATTGCTTCTAACACATCTCTTGTTTGATAACATAATGACTCTAATGTTGCTCTAATGAAGTGTTCTTTTTCAGTACCACGTGTTAATCCGAAAATTGCACCCCTAGCATCAGCATCCCAATATGGTGTACCTAAACCAACGAATGCTGGTACAACATAAACGCCTTCAGTAGACTTAACACGTTTTGCGTATTCTTCTGAAGCTGGAGCAGATTTAATCATTCTTAATCCATCTCTTAACCATTGGATTGCAGAACCAGATACAAAGATACTACCTTCAAGTGCATAGTTTACTTTTCCATCTAAACCATATGCTAATGTTGTAAGTAATCCACTATCAGATTTCACAGCTTTTTCACCTGTGTTCATTAGCATGAAGCCACCAGTACCATAAGTGTTCTTAACATCTCCACTTTCGAAACAAGCTTGACCAAATAATGCAGCTTGTTGGTCACCAGCTACTCCAGCAATCGCAATTTTTTCACCGAAGAAATGATGTTCTTGTGTATAACCATAAACTTCACTTGATGGTTTAACTTCAGGTAACATTGATTTTGGAACATCAAGATATTCTAATAATTCTTCATCCCATTTTAAGTCGTAAATATTATACATTAATGTTCTACTTGCATTTGAATAGTCAGTTACATGCGTTTCTCCAGTAAATTTCCAAATTAACCATGTATCAATTGTACCGAATAGTAAATCACCGTTTTCAGCTTTTTCTCTAGCACCTTCAACATTATCTAGAATCCATTTTACTTTTGTACCTGAGAAGTAAGGATCTAATAACAAACCTGTTTTCTCTTTAAATATTGGTTCTAAATCTCTAGATTTCAAATCTGCACATATGTCTTGTGTTTGTCTAGATTGCCAAACAATTGCATGGTATACAGGACGACCAGTATTTTTATCCCAAACAACTGCTGTTTCCCTTTGGTTAGTAATTCCAATACCTTCAATTTGGTTAGGACTAACGTTATTTTCATTCAACACACTAGAAATAACTGCTAGAACAGATGTCCAAATTTCGTTTGCATCATGTTCAACCCAACCGCCTTTTGGAAAGTATTGCTTAAATTCACGTTGGCTAACAAATTTGATAGTTCCCTCTTTATCAAATAGTATAGCTCTTGAACTTGTTGTACCTTGGTCAATTGATAAAATGTATTTTTCCATATTAAACACTCCTATAAATTTGTTTGTTACAGAATTTCAGAAACTTCACCTTTTAGTAACGCTTTATTCAATACAATACCGAATAATACGACAACAACTGTAAAGATGAGTGAGAAAATAACTAAACCGTTAACAACCCCGTTAAATAAAATGTTGTACAATGCTGCACCAAGCATACCACCAGCAATAGGTCCTAAAATTGGAACAATTGCATATTTCCAGTTTGAACTTCCTTTACCTGGAATTGGTAATAACATATGCATAATACGTGGACCAATGTCACGAGCTGGGTTAATTGCATAACCAGTCGCACCACCTAAACTTAAACCAATCGCTACGATTAATAAACCTACGATAAGTGGATTTAAACCGTCAGTAAATTTATTAGCTCCTATAAACAATAATCCCATAACTAAGATCATAGTTCCAATAATCTCACTTAAGAAGTTGGCAACATAGTTTGGATATGAAGGTCCAGTAGAGAATACTGCTAATTTCGCACCTTGATCTTCAGTTTTTTTCCAATGTGGTAAATATGTAGCCCATACAAGTGCTGCACCAATCATGGCGCCGATCATTTGAGCAATGATGAATGGAACAACTTTAGACCATGGGAATGATCCGTCAATTGCAAACCCAAGTGTTACTGCAGGATTTAAATGTGCTCCCGAAACATTACCAGCTGCATAAACACCTAGCATAACAGCAAGCCCCCAACCTAACGAAATAACGATCCAATCTGCACCTTTACCTAACGCACCTTTAAGGTTAACGTTAGCACATACACCGCCACCAAATAATATCAAAATGGCTGTACCAATTACTTCCGCTAAAAATTCACTCATATTAAACACCCTCCTAATATTTTTCGTGCTAATACATAAAAATCCCTCTACGAACTTACAACTATACCTATTATTCGCATAATTAATTATACAAATCTATCGCATAGTGTTTTTGTCATAGAGGGTCTCATTTACTCATCTCATATATTAACTTAATTAGAAGTATAATACTATATGAAAACGTTGTCAAATCAATTTACCAAATTGATGTATCACTAGACGTGATATATTGGGCACCGCTTTCAATAGCAAGTTCAATTTCTTCTTCCGTATTTATTAATCCACCGGCAATTATACGTTTACCTGTTTGGTCACTGATCTCTTTAATTACTTTAGTTGCAACTCCTGGCAGTACTTCTACTAAGTCTGGATCTGACTGTTTAATCAATTCAATGCTTCTACTCAATGCGGTACTATCTAAGATAAACACTCGTAATATCGTTAAAGTATTTAACTTTTTCGCACGTCTTATAATTTTTGATTTAGTTGAAATAATGCCATGTGGTTTATATTGTTGTATAACATATTCAACAGCAGCTTCATCATTAGATAAACCTTTTATAAGATCTATATGCAACATAACTTCTTTATCATGTTTTTTTATTTGTTCTAAAATCCCTTGCAAATGACCTATATGAGTATCTAATAATACACAACGATCATAGTCCATCTTAAAGAATTTTTCCATATCTTTCATAGATCGAATAGCCGGTAATATATGTTTATTCATCTTATCCTCCTACATGACTCTTTTAAATAATTTTTCTAACTCATAAGTTGTTAATTCAATAATAATGGGTCTACCATGTGGACAAGTAAATGGATCAGTTGTATCTCTTAATTCATCAATCAAATGACTCATCTCATGATTTCTTAAGTAGTGATTAGCTTTAATTGATTTTTTACAACTCATCATAATGGCCGCATCTTCACGCAATTTTTTAATATCTACTTTTTCATGTTTTAATACGTAATCAATCATATCTTTAATGATTTCTTCTGCTTCAATATGTGGCAACCAAACTGGATATTCACTAACCATATAATCATGATGTCCAATTGGTTCTAGGAATATGCCCGCTTCTTCTAAAGGACGCAAATATTTTTCAATAATCATATGTTCGTCTCTTGAAAAGTTAAATGTTAATGGCAACAATAAACTTTGAGTTTCATTCGTTACTTCACCAATTTTCTCTTTAAAGAATTCATATTTTATACGTTCTTGAGCGGCGTGTTGGTCAATCATAAACATTCCTGTATCATTTTGAGCAATAATATATGTTCCATGTACTTGACCAACTACCTCCATATAAGGAACTCGCGGTGTATTTGATTTAGTTTCTTCAATTTGTCTTTGTTCATCATTGTCATTTGTATTTTCTATATCAACAGCGTGTTCGTATTCGATATTATTAATCTCTGTTTTTTCAATATCAGCTTGCTCATCCTCATGTTGAATATACGAATGTTCTGTGTTTGTATCTATATCTTCATTTATAAATGAATGGTTATCTTTTTTATCTTTAAATTGCCATTGCTGTGAGTTAGTACTATTCGTTGAATTTTGTTTGTAATTATTTTCAAACGTTTTATTGAATTCATTTGTTTCATCTATCGTGTCATTATCAATTTGACTTTGTTGTTTCACTGGTTCCTGACTACGTTTAGCTTCAAAATCTAACTTCTGCTGTTCAAAAATCTCTTTTTGTGATTTTTTAGGCTTATGGTTATCTAAAGAAGTGCCTGGTATTAGAGACATTCCTCTAAAGGCTTCTTTAATTTTATTATTAATTAAATCATAAAGTAATTGTTCCTTTGAAAGTCTTACTTCTAGTTTAGTCGGATGAACGTTTACATCTACTAATATAGGATCCATTTCAATATTAATATAGACAATTGGATATCTACCGATTGGTAAAAGTGTATGATAACCTTCGATGATAGCTTTATTTAGAACAAAATTCTTAATGTATCTACCATTAATAAAAATAGAAATATAATGTCTATTACTTCTCGTATGTTCAGGTTTGCAGACGTAACCTTTCATTACATAATCATCTGTTTCACCATTGATTTCCACTAAATCTTTAGCTATTTTCATGCCATAAATTTCTGCCATCACTTCGTTCGTCTTACCAGATCCATTAGTTGACAGCACTGTTTTATCATCAGATACGAGATTAAATGAAATATTCGGATGGCTCATCGCCATTCTATTTACGATATCTGTAATCTTACCTAATTCTGTATATAGACTTTTAACATATTTCAACCTTGCTGGCGTATTATAAAACAAATCTTTCACAAGTATGTCTGTACCTTTTTTAGCTTTAGCCGGTTGTTGTTTAATAATTTCACCGTTTTCAACTTGTACTTCATGTCCAAGCATACCATCAGTACATGTCTTCATAGTGACTCTACTAACAGATGAAATACTCGCTAATGCTTCACCTCTAAAGCCTAAAGTACGTATGTGAAATAGGTCATAGTCATTATTTATTTTACTTGTTGCGTGTCTTCCGAACGCTTTATTAATGTCTTCTTCTTCTATACCAGTTCCATTATCTACAACTCTAATTGATTGTATGCCTGATTCCTTTATAGTTATATCTATTTGAGTTGCTTGTGCATCTATTGCATTTTCCAATAATTCTTTCACGACAGAAGCAGGTCTTTCTACAACTTCTCCAGCGGCAATTTTATTGGCTAAAGATAATTCAAGCTCTTTAATTTTTCCCAATGCACTCACACTTTCTATTTAAGTTGATTTTGTAATTCTTGAAGTTTTGTTAATGCTTCTATAGGCGTTATATTCATCAAATCTATTGATTTAATTTTCTTCTCGATTTCAGACGGGCTATGTTCTTCAAACAATTGGAATGCAGGTTGGTCAAATTTTTCAACTTTACGTTCTACTTTTGTATGAGATTCTAATTCCTGGAGAATAGTATGTGCTCTTTCTATAATTTCATCAGGCAAATCAGTTAATTTTGCAACATGTATACCATAACTTTGGTCAACCGCGCCTTCTTTAACTTTATGCAAGAAAATGAGTTCTCCTTGGTATTCTTGTGCAGCAACGTGAATATTTTTAAGTCCAGATAAAGTTTCATCAAGATGTGTAAGTTCATGATAGTGTGTAGAAAATAATGTCTTTGCCTTTGTATGATGATGTACATACTCAATCATAGATTGCGCTAATGCCAATCCATCAAATGTTGATGTGCCTCTACCAATTTCATCAAAAATAATTAAACTGTCTTCTGTTGCACCAACCATTGCTTTTTCCGCTTCTAACATTTCAACCATAAATGTACTTTTACCTGATACTAAGTCATCTGCAGCACCAATTCTTGTAAATATTTGATCAAATATAGGTAATTGTGCGTAATCTGCAGGTACATATGCACCCATTTGAGCCATAATGCTTATAATCGCAATTTGTCGCATATAAGTACTTTTACCAGACATATTTGGGCCAGTTATTAAGTATATAAATCCTTCTTGATCTAAATAGCAGTCATTAGGCACATAATCATTATGATCCATTACTCTCTCAACAACTGGATGACGAGATGATTTTAATGATAAAGTTTTGTCTTCACTAAATATTGGTCTTGTGTAACGATTTTTTTGTGCTATTTCAGCAAAACTTTGTAGACAATCTATCTCTGACAACAACTTCGCTTGTGTTTGTAATTGTTCAGTAAATGCCTTAACTTTCTGTCTTAATTCAAGGAATAACTGATATTCTAATGCTATCGCTTTATCCTCTGCACCTAAAATAATAGATTCTTTTTCTTTAAGTTCTTCCGTAATAAATCTTTCAGCATTTGATAATGTCTGTTTACGTTGATAACCCAGTGCATCAGTATCTATGTTATTTAAATTAGCTCTAGTAATTTCTATATAATATCCAAAAACTTTATTAAAGCTTACTTTTAATGATTTCACACCGGTTCTTTTTCTTTCTTTCAACTGTAACTCTGCAATCCATTGTTTACCATTTGTAGATGCTTCTTTATATTGATCAAGTGTTTCATGGTATCCTTTTTTAAATATTCCACCTTCTTTTACTGAGATTGGCGGATCTTCAACTAAGCTTTCTTCAAGTAAATGTTCTAAATCTCTTAACGGTTTAAGCTCTTTAAATCTTTCAATTGAATTTGAATCTAGTCTTTCTATAATTTCCTTAATATACGGAATTTGTTTTATTGAATAATTTAATTGAATTAAGTCTTTAGCATTCACATTACCATAACTCACTCTTCCAACTAGTCTTTCTATATCATATACCATATTCAAGTAACTTCTTAACTCATCACGTTCGATAAATCCGTTGACCAATAGTTCAACAGCATCTAATCTTTGTTCAATATCTCGTTGTTTAATTAATGGTCTATCAATCCATTGTTTTAATCTTCTTGCTCCCATTGGCGTTTTTGTATCATCCATTAACCATAAAAGTGTTCCTTTTTTTGATTTAAGTCTAATACTTTCAGTTAATTCAAGATTTCTTTTAGCATAAAAATCCATTTTCATATAATCTAGTGCTCTATACACCACGACTTCTTCTATATGAGGCATATCTCTTTTACCATTATCATGGATATAATTTAATAAATAATTTAATGATTTCTTTTGAGCTTGAGATGTATTAGTTACGACTTCGTAATCACGTTCATCATAACTATCTACAACAGTGATTGTTTCAGTTATAAGTTGAATTTGTTTATACAAATTATTTGGCAAAATTTTATTCACTATAATCTCATTCGGATGAATCGTTGTAATTTCGTTAATTAAAGTTGTTTCATCAATGAATGAAGTTACCTTTAACTCTCCTGTCGTTACATCACAATAACTTAAATGAAACTCACCATCTTCTTTAATAAAACTTAAAATATAATTATTAGCTTTTTCATCCATTCCTTTTTGGTCCATAACAGTACCCGGTGTAATAACTTGTACGACTTCTCTACGAACCATACCTTTAGTTTGAGTCGGATCTTCCATTTGCTCACAAATTGCTACTTTATAACCTTTAGATATTAATTTTTCTATATATCCCGAAGCAGAATGATAAGGTACACCACACATAGGAATTGGATCTTTTTTAGCATCTCTTCTAGTTAAAGTAATTTCTAAAACTCTAGATGCTTCAACTGCATCATCATAGAACATTTCATAAAAGTCACCTAATCTAAAAAATAATAATGTATCTTGGTATTGTGATTTTATCTTTAAATATTGAGCCATCATTGGCGTTGGTTTAGACATCTATTTTCACGTTCCTTTTTTTAACTTTCGATTTATCTATTTTATCAAAATTTCTAACAATAAACGAGTAAAAAAAAATCATTAGCCTACGCATTGGCAGACTAATGATTATGTTTATTAATGTGAACAACTGCTCGTATTTGGTGCATTATTCACTGCAGCACCTGTTTCACCAGTAAGCTGATTCCCACCTGTTGATTCAATAATTTCATTTGTAACAGTATGACTAATTGAATGAGACACCATTTGTAACAGTTCATTTACTTCTACTTGAGCTTCTTTAAATTCACTTACTATTGGCATTTCATCTAATTCTTTTTCTATATTTTCTATTTTAGCTTCAACCATTGCTAATGCTTTTTCTTTACCATAGTTTTGGAAATTGACAGCTTGTTTTTGTAATGATTTTAAACTTGCCATTTTTTCTCTTACAGTTTGATTCTCATGTATTTGAGCTTCAGCGCGTTTAAAGAAATCTACTTCTTCTGTTTCAGACATCATTTTACCTAATTTTCTTGCTTGATCAAGAATATCTTCTTTTGTATACATTTAATGTACCACCTTTTCTTTAGATACAATCTCTATAAATTCACCATTTAATGAATATTGCTTAGCTTCAGTTATTTTAACTTTTACTATTTTTCCAATTACATCTTTTGAACCTTTAAAGTTAACTAATTTATTTTTTTCAGTATATCCAGCTAATACTTCATCATCTCTTTTACTAGAACCTTCGCATAATACATATACTTCTTGTCCTTCGTATGGTTTCAATGATTTAGCTGTATACTCTCCAACCACTGTATTTAATCTTTGAAGTCTTGCTTTTTTCTCTTTGTCAGGAACATTATCCTTCATTTTAGCTGCTGGTGTACCTTCTCTAGGTGAATATACATACGTATATGCATGTTCAAATCCAACTTCATGATAAAGTTTAATCGTTTCCAAAAATTGTTCTTCTGTCTCATTAGGATAGCCAACAATGATGTCAGTTGTCAATGCAACATCTGGTATTGCTGCTCTAATCTTTTGAACTAGCTCAAGATAGCTTTCACGAGTATATTTACGACCCATAATTTTTAGTACTTGATTATTACCAGATTGAACAGGTAAATGTATGTGAGGTACGATATTTCCACCATTTTTAATCACTTCAATTAATCGATCATCAAAATCCCATGGATGACTCGTTGTAAAGCGAACTCTTGGTATGTCAATTTTAGTCATATCATTTAATAAATCACCTAGACCATAATTTAATCCTTCAATATCCTTACCATATGCATTTACGTTTTGACCTAATAAACATATTTCTTGATAACCTTGTCGTGCTAAATCTCTAACTTCAGCAATAATTTCTTCTGGCATACGACTTCTTTCTTTACCACGTGTGAAAGGTACGATGCAATACGTACAGAACTTATCACATCCATACATTATATTTACCCATGCTTTTATTCTACCATTTCTAACTTTAGGTAAATTTTCAATAACATCGCCTTCTTTTGACCACACTTCAACTACCATTGCTTTAGACATATACGCTTCTTCTAAAATTTCTGGCAATCTATGAATATTATGTGTACCGAAAATCATATCAACATTTTGGTATGATTTAAGAATTTTATTTACAACTGATTCTTCTTGAGACATACATCCACATACACCAATTAAACAGTCTGGTCTTTCTTGTTTAAGATGCTTTAAATTACCAATCTCACTAAATACTTTATTCTCAGCATTTTCTCTTATTGCACAAGTATTCAGTAAAATCACATCTGCATCATCAACAGTATTAGTTGGTGCATATCCTAACGCTTGGAATATTCCCGCCATAACCTCTGTATCATGTTCATTCATTTGACAACCATAAGTTCTAATATAGAATTTACGACCTTTCCCCATCCCTCTATGTCGCTCATCTATTTTAAAATCATCATGATATTCAATTTGTGATTTACCTCTTTGTTTAGCTTCCTTTAAGTTTGGAGGTTGATAAACATGTTCGAAGTATTTGCTATAATCTTTTTCTAAATTAGGTTCTGTCTTCGCATTAGCACCATGTTTTCTTTGCTCTTCATTCAATGTCAAAACCCTTTCTGCCCATATATTTACATCTTTATATTATATTAGAGTTCAACACAAAGTGCAAAAAAGTTTAAATATTTTCACAGTTAACATTTATTCAAGATTAATCCAAAATCTTTTTGTAATTTCGTTGTCATCTGATATAAAAGGTTTTGCTTCAACACCATTGTTATGAATAATAACTTTTGCACTTGCTAAATTATTTTCATCACATGTTATGAGCGCTTTTTCAACTGATTCTTCACGTAATTCTATCAGTGCATACTCTAATAATTTTGTTGCATATCCTTTACCTCTTTCACTTTTTCTTACGCCATAACCAACATGTCCGCCTTTACTTTCCAAGAATTCATTTAGTGCATATCTAATATTTACAGCACCTACAATATGCTGGTTGTCTATTAAGACAAATGTTTTTGCTTTTACAAAGTCTTTGCTAATTGGATTAATTGCTTCTTTTTGCATCATTAACATTTCTTTGAATCCACCATGGTGTTTTACATCAGTTGACCATGGAACCACGCTTTCTTCATTTTCATACCATTCACTTATATACTCTGTAAACATACTTTCGATATCTGTATTTATTTCTCTAAATTCCATAAATTCACCCTCTTTAATGCAGTTCTTTAATTTGTTCTTCGTCATTCGCATTTAGCATATGATAATAAATTCCTTGTTGCTCTATTAAAGCTTGTTGTGTACCTGATTCAATAAGTTCTCCGTTTGCCAATACAAATACTAAATCTGCTTTTTTAACAGTATTCAACCTATGGGCAATAATAATACTCGTTCTACCAATCATTAAAGTTTCTAAAGCTTCTTGAATTTTTATTTCTGTCACTGTATCTATACTACTTGTCGCTTCATCTAACAGTAAGATTTTAGGGTCTTGTAACAAACATCTTGCTATTGATACAAGTTGTCTTTCCCCTTGTGACAATGAGCCGGATTCCCCTTTTAAAACAGTTTCATAACCACTTTCAAGATCTTTAATAAATTCGTGTGCATTTGCTTTTTTAGAAGCCTCAATTACTTGTTCATAAGTTGCATTTGGAGTGCCATACATAATATTATCTTTTATCGTTCCATCGAATAAATATGGGTCTTGTAACACAACACCTATTTCTTTCCTTAAAGACTTTCGCGTTATTTTATTGATTGGAATATCATCTATAAGAATTTTTCCACTTTGTACATCATAATAATGTAATATAAGTTGAACAATTGTTGTTTTACCAGCTCCAGTAGCACCAACTAATGCTACCGATTCACCATTATTTATTTTAAAGGACAAGTCTTTGATTGTTGGATTTTTTTGAGTCTTATCATACTTGAATACAACATTTTCGAATTCAATAGTACCTTTTATATCTTCGTAATCTGATGCATCGTCTTCATCTTTTTCAACTGGTTCATCCATAATATCAAATACACGTTCAGCACCGGCAATAGCTGATAATACAGTATTAAATTGGTTTGCTAAATCTGATAACGGTCGTGTGAATTGTCTCGCATATTCTGCAAAAATAACTATAACACCGACCGTTACCCCAGCTGCATTATTTAAAGCTAAAATACCACCAATTCCTGCTACGATAGCAAAGCTTAAATTATTTAAGTAGTTCATTACTTTTGGTATCATGCCACCAATTGTTGTTGACCAGAAACTATATTCTTTTACATTTCTTGCTTTTTCATTGAATGTTTCCATTACATATTTTTCTTGAGAAAATGCTTTAACCACTGTTTGACCGTTCACAATTTCTTCAATATAGCCATTCATAATACCGAGTTGTTTTTGCCTTAAAGCATATAATACACTCGTACGTGCTGTAATCCATCTTAAACTCACGAACATGATTGGAATGATCGTCATAGTTAATAGTGTGAGTAATGGACTTAAATAGAGCATTATTGAAAGTGTACCTATTAATGTCACTACACTAGAAGTAAATTGAATAAACGATGAATTTAACACTTGTGATACATTTTCAATATCATTTTGCATTCGACTCATTAATTCGCCATGTTGCTTCTTATCATAATATGATACTGGCAACTTTTGAAAATGTTTAAAAAGTTGATCTCTTAATAAATAGACTGTGCGTTGTGCAATGCTTACCATCATAAATGATCCAATATATGAAGTTATGGATAATGATACATAAACAATCAGTATGATTACAATATATTGAGGGAGACCACTTAAATCTTTAGGTATAACTTTTGTATCGATTATACGACCAATTAAAAATGGTCCAATTAGACTCAATATTGAAGCACATACAATCATAAATATTACGATTATCAATTGAATTCGCTTTTCATCAATTAAATTCCAAATATTAAGTAATGTTCCTTTAGTATCACGTGCTCTTTTTTTCTTTTTCGGATTCTTTTTTGAAAAATCTGCAGCTTTGAAAACAGGCTGATGACCATAAGGTTGTTTTATACTCATGATGAACTCACCGCACTTTCTTGACTATTGGCGATTTCTTTATAAAGTCTTGATGTTGCTAATAGAGACTCATGTGTATCTATTGCTTCAATCCGTCCATCTACAAGTAACATAATTCGATCAGCGGTCTTAGCTGTTGAAATCTTTTGAGTCACTATTAACTTCGTTGTATCTTCATCTTCTAATGCATCCCATAAAGCCGATTCTGTCTTAATGTCTAATGCTGAAGTAGAATCATCTAAGATTAATAACCCCGGCTTTCTTACGAGAGCTCTAGCGATTGACAGTCTTTGTTTTTGACCACCTGATAAAGTTACACCTTGCTGACCAATTAAAGTGTCATACTGATTATCAAAGTGCTCAATAGATTGATGAATTTGTGCTTTTTCAGATGACATTTCTAATTCTTCTATTTCTGCAGACGGATCTCCAAATTGCAAATTCTCATATATTGTTCCTGAAAATAAAAGTGCTTTTTGAGGTACATAACCAATAGCATCTCTTAAAGCTTCTATATCCCAGTCATTCACATTTTTGTTATTTAATAATATTTCGCCAGATGTTGCTTTGTACATTTTAGGTATTAAACTTAATAATGTTGACTTACCTGAACCAGTAGCACCCATAATCGCAAAAGTTTCTTTAGGTTTAACATCAAAACTAATATTTTCTAATACAGGATTATGTGCATTTGGATATGTAAATGAAACATCTTTAAATGAAATACTATATGCATAATTTGAAGAATGGTTTACTTCGTCATTTATCACTCGTTCATCTGATTCTGTAATTAGCACTTCTTCAATGCGGTCACTTGAAGCTTTCATTCTACTTAATGTCATAATTAAAAATGCTAACATACCAAAGCCACCTTGCATTCTCATTCCATAATTTAAAATGGCAACGAGCTTACCTATTTCTAATGTAGATTGATTTACCATATCTGAACCAAACCAAATAACAGCTAAAATACTACCATTTATAATCAGTAATAATGATGGATTGATAAGTTCCATAAGTCTTAATGCATATGTATAATTGTGTCTAATATCTTTAATTTTTTCTTTAAACTGACTTGTTTCCTGTTCACTCGTTTGACTTGCTTTAATCAATCTAACTGCTTCCAAATTTTGTTGGAAAAATCTATTCATTTCATCAAACTTTCTTTGAATTTTAGTGAATAGTTTAGATCCCGTTCGAGCAATTATAAAAATAATTATAAAAATAATTGGTGTACCTATAACTAAGTAAATCGCTAACCTAGGTTCAACAACAAAGCTCATTATTATACTACCAATAATCATCAATGGTGCTCTTAACATAATTCTAATTGACATATAAACTGCTTGATCACAATTGTTTACATCACTTGTTAATCTAGTGATTAAGCTAGACGTTTTAAACTTTTCTAAGGTTGCTAAAGAAAAAGTTTGTATCTTGCTAAATTGGGCAGTCCTTAAATCATAAGCAAATGCTTGACTGACATGACCTGCTACGAAGCTATTCCACACACCAGAAACTAGTGCAGCTAAACCTGTTACTAGCATAATTGCTAAATATAAATAAACGTGATTTAAATTATTCTTCAAAATACCGTTATCTATAATTTCAGATATAAAAATTGGTTGAACTAATTCTACTGCTAGCTCTACTAACATTAATATTAAACCTAATGCGAATAGCCATTTATACGGTTTAATAAATTTAAGTACTGTCTTCAATTTGCTCGTCCCCTTTATTTCATAAAACGAAATATTTCTATAACATTCTCCTTTTTATTTTAACTTCTATTTAACTATTAGTTATGATACATTTTCATACAAATAAAAATAATATTTTAAAAAAAGTGGTTTATTCTTTATATTTTTCTGTTAAAGATTCCATAGTTATACCTTCTGGAACATGATAAAACTTTATTTGAGAAATAATACTTTCACATTCAAGTTCAGCCATTCTTTCATTTATTTGCTCTATTAAAATCAAACAAGCATTCATTTCTCCTTCAATTGTCGTTTCTAAAGGATGAACTTCATATTTCAATCCAGATTGGTCGATTACTTTAATTGCCTCATCAACTAATGGTATAACTTCTGTTTCATTATGTTTGGGAATAATTTGAATGCTCATTAACGTATTTGTCATTTTATGTTCTCCCTTCAATTTAGAAAAAAAGCCCATAGATAAATCTATGAGCTTAAAGTGTGACTATTATACAATTATTTAAATTGAGAAACAAGTTCATCAAATTGATTTTTTTCAAGTTTTAATGATTTTTTAACAAGAGGTTCTTCATCAAATTGCTCTATTTGAGATTCATATGATGGTGTTTCTTTATCTTGATAAATAATACCTGTGATCATAGATTCTGTATCAAGCACTGTTTGCATAGCTTGAGCTTTACTTGAATTATCGTAATCTTCAATATCAGCAAGTTTCGTTAAATTCTCTTTAAACCAATCATACGTGTTAATTTTGTTGTATGTCACGCATGGTGAGAATACATTAACAAAAGAAAATCCTTTATGATTAATCGCTTCTTCAATGATATTTGTTAATTCTTTAATATCACTTGAGAAACTTTGTGCTACAAAAGTCGCACCTGATGAAATAGCAAGTTCTAAAGGCGCTACATTTTGTTCAATGTTCCCTTTTGGAGTTGATTTAGTAACAAAACCCTTTGCAGAACTTGGCGATGTTTGTCCTTTAGTTAATCCATAAATTTGATTATCCATTACAATATAAGTCATATCCATGTTTCTTCTTAAGGCATGAATCGTATGGCCCATACCGATTGCAAAGCCATCACCATCTCCTCCAGATGCTATAACTGTTAGGTCTTTATTAGCCATTTTAACGCCTTGAGCTAACGGTAATGAACGACCGTGTATAGAATGGACACCATATGAATTTACATATCCACTTAATCGTCCAGAACAACCGATACCTGTAATAAGTGCAACTTCTTCTGGTTCTAGCCCTACATTAGCTGCAGCCTTTTGAATAGCGGCTTGTACTGAGAAATCTCCACATCCTGGGCACCAGTTTGGTTTAACATTATTTCTAAAATCTTTGAATGTTGCCAATTATATCAACTCCTTCAAATTGCTTACTATTTCTAATGCTTTATCTTCAATTTCATGTGGTAAGAATGGTGTACCATCATATTTTGTTTGGTTTATGATTTTATTTTGATGATTTATATTCATTTTAATAATATTAGATAGTTGACCTTGATAATTATGTTCAGCTACTACTACTTTTTTAGCTTTATTGAATGCTTCTTGTACAACGTCTGAAGGAAATGGATGTAATTGTCTTATTTGAATATGATTTACTTTAGCGCCTTGATGATCCAATCTAGAGATCGCCTCATCAATTGCTCCAGCAGTTGAGATAAATCCTACATAAAGAATATCCGCTTCATCATATTTTTCATTTGATTCAACTGGCTCATCGATTAACAATTGAGCAGTTTTTCGCATACGTTTATCCATTTGCTTTTGTCTATTTTCAGCACTTTCAGAAGGCTTACCTTCTTCATTATGTTCTACACCTGTAACATGGTGGATTCCACCTTTAGTTCCAGGTAATACACGAGGTGAAACACCTGAATCAGTTAATGCATAACGCTTAAAGTATGCTTTATCTTCTTGTGCTTCTAAATCACCTTCAACTAATGCTCCACGACGAATTTCAACTTTATCATAATCTAAAGATTCAACTGTCTGTTTACCTAATGACAATTGTAAATCTGATAATAAAATTACTGGACATTGATATTCTTCAGCTAAGTTAAATGCTTCTACCGTTAAATAGAATGCATCACTTGCACTTGTTGGCGCTAACACAATTTTAGGAATATCACCATGTGTACCATAGATCATTTGCATTAAATCAGACTGTTCTTGTTTAGTTGGTAAACCTGTTGATGGACCACCACGTTGTGTATTAACTATAACAAGTGGTGTTTCAGTCATACCTGATAAACCAATAGATTCCATCATCAATGATAATCCTGGTCCTGCTGATGATGTAAATGAACGTACGCCAGCATAGTTAGAACCAATCGCCATAGTACATGCTGCAATTTCATCTTCAGTTTGGATAACAGCACCACCTAAAGCAGGTAAGCGATCTATCATGTATTCCATTATTTCAGATGCTGGTGTAATTGGATAAGCTGCCATAAATCTAACACCTGCTGCAACTGCACCTAAACCAATTGCATCATTACCTATCATGAATAAATGACCTTCTGAATCAATAGGTTCTAATGTATGTTCACTATTTAAACTTTCCATTTCTTCTTTCATTAAGCGATAGCCTTCATTTAAAGCTTGTATATTTAAATCTACAACACTCTCGCCTTTTTTACCGAACAAATCTTTAATTAATGATTCAAATACTTTTGTATCTAAATTCATAACTGCACATGTTGCACCTACAGCAACCATATTTTTCATTAAAGCAGTTCCTAGTTCTTTAGCTACACCTGTAAACGGAAGACTTACTAATTGAGCTTTACTATCTTCAGGATTTTGTGGTTTAGCTTTTTCATCAGCAATTATTATACTTCCTTCAAGCATTTCACCATAATTTACATCTATTGTTTCTTGGTCGAATGCAATCAATATATCTAAATCGTCACTTATAGCTCTAACTGGCTTCGACGATACTCTAATTTTATTGTTCGTATGACCGCCTTTAATTCTACTTGAAAAATGACGGTATCCGTATAAATAATATCCTTGGCGGTTCATAGCAGTTGCAAAAATTTCACCTGTTGATTCAATTCCTTCACCTTGCTGTCCGCCAACTTTCCATGAAATTTGTGATTTCATTTTATGGCCTCCCCATGTAATATCTCAATTTATATCATAACAAAAAAAGCCCTTTAATCCTATGAAATTAAAGGGCTTTAGTAAAAATCAGTCTAATGGACGATACTATTCAAATGGATGATCATCGTTAATCAAAACTCTTTGAATTTTTTTAGCCTTACCTTCTGCATTGAGATCAATAATTACACCAGACAATACTTTTCTACCTTCATCTGGCAAATTATGACGTTGTGGCAAGCTTGTTATAAATCTTTCTATAACTTCTTCTTTTTTAATGCCAAGAATACCATCATAGTATCCTGTCATTCCTACGTCCGTAATATATGCTGTACCACCATTTAACACGCGCTCATCAGAAGTTTGAATGTGTGTATGTGTTCCAACCATAGCACTCACTCGCCCATTCAAATACCAACCCATTGCATTCTTTTCAGACGTTGTTTCAGCGTGAAAGTCTACAAATATATATGGTGTTATTTTCGATGCTTGTTCAATTAGTTCATCTGCTTTTTTAAATGGGCAATCTATTGCTGGCATGAATGAACGGCCTTGTAAATTAATAATTGCAATATCTTTATCATTTACTTTAATAATTCTCATACCTATTCCAGGTGCTTCTTCAGGAAAATTTGCAGGTCGTACCATTCTGTTAGCTTGACCTATAAAATCGTATATTTCCCTTTGACCATATGTATGGTTTCCCATTGTTAAAAAGTCAGCACCCATACGTAATATTTCTTTATATAGTTTTTCTGTTAATCCTTTGCCGTGAGCAGCATTTTCTGCATTCACAATGGTTAAAGTTGGTTTATAACTTGCTTTAATTTTTGGTAAATAATTTTCTAATTGCTCTCTTCCTAATTTACCTACAATATCACCTATAAATAAAATTCTCAATATTGACATCCTCTCTATACACTATATATTCTAATTCAAAACAAAAATTTTTAAAAGAGATGATTAATATTTTTTTATTAGGGTATTTATAAAATGGACGCTATATAGACATGATTGAAATATGATTGTTTTGTTAACG
This sequence comes from Mammaliicoccus sp. H-M34, assembly GCF_022386495.1. Lineage (NCBI taxonomy): Bacteria > Bacillati > Bacillota > Bacilli > Caryophanales > Staphylococcaceae > Mammaliicoccus > Mammaliicoccus sp. H-M34. The sequence continues at coordinate 262,394 of NZ_JAJNIK010000002.1, read as the reverse complement.
TTACAAAATCTTACTAGGAGTGTTTATTTAAACATGGGAATTGAAATTCAACCAGAAAAATTTGCAGAATTAGTGGTTAGTGCAAATCCGTCCGTAGAAGAAAATGCAGAAGATATTGCGAAAGACTGTTTAGAATTATACGTTACAGCATTTAAGCTTGCTGAAAAGTATGGTAATTGTGGTGTTAATTCACAAGAAACATCTAACGTCTTAAAAGAAGCTTTAGAATTAGAACTGAACTTAACACATTAATTAATTATAAAATATTAATCCAAAATAACATCTCTACAATAATTGTAGAGATGTTATTTTGGATTATTTCATTATAAAGTTTACAATATTTTCTGTTGTTCCGATTTTATCTGCATCTAATAGTCTATTCGTAATATTGTGGTAATCAATTTCTTTGTTCTCTAATAACTGTCTTGCTAAAATGCGTTCATCATTACTAGCAATTTCAATATTTACAAGTTCAAATATATCGAAATAAAAACCGATTTGTTGTGAATAATCTTCCGTATCTTCTTGTAATAAGAATATTGGTTTATTCAAATGTGCAAAGTCGAAAATTGTTGAGGAATAATCTGTAATCATAGCTTCTGAAATTAAGTATATTTCTTGAATATCTACAAATTCATTATAAAAACAATGGATTCGTTCACTCAATTCACTATATATCCGTCTTAAATGAGCTTCATTTGGATGTAATTTAACTATAATTTCATATTCTTCCGGCAAATGTTCAAGTAAAATGATCAAATTAATTTTTGACAATATTTCTCGTTTCTCTTTTCGCCATGTAGGACAGAATAATATAAATTTCTTATCTTTATTTTTAGTAAAGAAGTACTTAGAACGAACGCGATCGCTTTCTTCTTCATTACTTTGTATTAAATATTCATTTCTAGGTGCACCAAGCTCTAGTACTTGTAAGTTTTTATTCTCTTTAAGATCAAATGAGGACTCCAATAGGATTGTATTTATAGCCGAAGAAGTAAGTAAATAATCCCACTTTTTCATTCTCGGTCTAAATGCTTGAACTTGTTCTTTTCTTTCAATTTCATCTCCTAAATCATTCAACATTCTTTTTAAAGGGAAACCATGCCATGTTTGTATAAATATTTGTTCTTTATGCTTAAATACTCTATCTAAAGTATTTCCATTCACTATTACATATTTACATTCTCTAAATGTTCGATTATAAATTTCACTACCGAATCTTATAGGAACTAAATTATAACTTCTAACTTCCATATCTACCAATGCATTTCTAGAACTTACGTATACCTCTTTTTCAGGAAAATGTTTTTTAATATAAATTCCTAAATACTTAGGATCTCCACTAAAATTATTACCATGAAACGACTCGATAAATACTTTGTTATGCGAAGGTTTAATTTGATCATATATTTGTTTCATTTTATCTATTTTTCTTTTTTCATATTTCTCTTTAGCAAAATTAAACACTTTTTCATTATTTAAGACTGCTCTTAATAATGGCTTTGTTTTATATTGCTCGTATAAATCTCTACCATATTCAAGCTTGGACTTCTTCCCATTATTGCTCTTTGAAACTTTTGTATTAACTGAACCTCTTTTAAGTTCATTCATACACCCAATTGATGACTCAATGAAATCATTCGCATAATCTCTGTCTATAAACGTATCTTTCATCAATGCTACATCTGCAGCTCTTTGTTCTTTAGTATATTTATGATCAATAAAGTCAAGTAGTCGTTTGCAATCGTCTTGTATATTTTTTTCTAAAAATTCAATCGCATGATATTTTTGATAAATTCTTTGAAGAACACCATCTTCACCAGCGTAAATAAAAGCTTTATTTCCTTCAGCAATTGCTTCTAATATAGAATATCCCAACGTTTCATATGGTGAAGAAGAAATATAAATATAATTCTTCGGTTCTCTCTCATTAATATGTATATTATCTTCTAAATGATAATACTGAATTAAGTTCTTATACAATATTTCAGACGGACCATACCCTTTTATATATAACTGAATATCGTCATGCCCTTCAATGTTAACAATTCTATTCATCAATTTTATTACATATGAAATGTCTTTAATATTATCTTCAAAACGAGCTTTAATTAACAAGTTTCTTTTTGTTACACTTGCTTCTTCATTTAATTCAATATGTGATGCATCTACATATTGGTTGAAAACATTCGTAACTTTAAAGCGTTTCATAAAATCATTTTTAACATCCATTGTACTTACTCTAAATGCATCGATAGAGTCCATCGCTAAATCTTGACCATCATTTATATAAGCTAATGGCGCATGAATCTCACCTACAATTTTAATACGATAATCTATCGATTTAATTTCTCTTGCTAAATAAAAGAAAGTTTCTCTCGTCAAAATAACTAAATCAGCTCCGACTAAGTCATGAGCATCCTCAAATAGTTTGAAATTCAAATTTTTATCAAATAATTGTTCATTGATCATGATGTTAAACTTTGCAGTTTTATCAAATTCTTTAAAATTATAATACGTAACCTCATGATTAGATTTAATAAAAGATTTGATTAAGTTGATGTTGCTTCTTGATGTTCCACCTTTTGCAAAAAGATTGAACCCTAGAATTTTGATATTCATTCAATCTCGCCCCTCTTTTAATTGGAGTTAACAATTTAATTTTTTCTCTATATTAACACTAATTTAATATTTAATCTATATATAACAACAATTTATGACATAATTGATAAAAATTTTATTTTATTCTAATAAGTACAAAAAAAGGAGATAACCTGAGTTCAAGTTATCTCCTTTTTTGTACTTTAATGTTAAGTTTTTCATCCCTAGTTAGCAGCCTTAAATAATTACATATCCTATTCTTTAACAGGTATTAAATCAATTAATACATTCATTATATAGCTTACTATCCCTATAGTAATCGCTATCAGCAAATCTTGAACAATAAAGCAATAAACTAGAATTCCTATTAAGTGACTTATGATTAAATTCATAAGTATATATTTTAAAGTCATCATTTATCATTGCCCCTTCAACATCAATATACCACGTTTTCATTAATCGTTTATTTTTTAAGTATTAATTTTTATTTAAGATGATTTAATCATTAATAAAAAACTCCACCAACGACCTTGTTGGTGGAGTTTTTTAGAATTTGTTTACCTTTAACTACTTAGTGATATCAATAAAGTCTTTATTAGCTGTTAAATAATTACCATCTTCTGTAACAAGTCGTGGTGTTGAGTTATTAGTATAAATAATATTACTGATTTTTATGTTTTCACCAATTTTTAGTATTTTAATCGGTTCATTTTTAAATGATCTCGAATCATATAATTTACAAGTTTTTTTAATTTTTACTTCACTTGGCACTTCAGTTATATATTTATGGTGATTTTTTTCATCAATATATGTGACAAAATCTTTATTAGCAGTCATTATACTACCATCTTCTAATACTAACCTAGGTGTCCCGTTAGAACTATATTTTATTTCAGTTGGAACAACTTTTGATCCTGGCTCCAAGTTCATAATTGCTTCTTTAAATTCAAGGTCTTTATATATCTTAGTTTTTTTAAGTGTAATTAATGAATCAGATATATTTGTAAAATATTTATTTTTTTTATTTTCTTTCAATCTATTTATAAACTCTACCTTGAAACTTTGTCTTTTCATTTTAAACGTTTCATTATTACTTGGATATGAAGCATAAACCAACGTACTATCCATTTCACCATGATCTACACATAAATTTACATCTAAAGCTTCTAATTGATCGAATTGTTTTTGATTTATATAAATTTTGTCATTTTTATAATCAAAGTCTATGTACTGAGTATTTAACACATTATTAATTTCAACTAAGCTTAGGGCAGTAATATTAATATGCTCTGGTTTTAAAACTTTTATTACTTCATACATCTCTCCATTTATGTATTGGGTACCCTCATAAATTGGATAACAATCTACAGCGATAGGGTTTATGATGTCATAATCATTTTCTAATTCTTTATAAACCACATCATTTTGGACATAAAAACGCCAATTCCCATATACTACATCATGTGTAAATTTTAAAAATTCATCTTCATTTTCAGATTGGTATAGTTCATACATAGCTGTAAAAATTTTATTTTTTAAAAAATCTTTTGTTTGGAATCCATGTTCTTTCAGTATTTCTTCAATTTCATTAAATAAAATGTAAAATTCTTGTTTATTATCAGATTTCAAGAATGTTTTTGTATGCAAAAATCTTCTAAAGAAGTCAACTTCGACCATTCTAGATAAAGCTAGCTTTTTTAGTGGTAATGGTATATCTGCCTTACAAATTCTTCTTGTGATTTCTTTATTTAAATAAGCTTTGTCCAGTACAGATGTTTCTTTTACAAGTGAAACATTTTCGTCATATCTATTCACGTGATACACCGGAATTGTAGACATTGTAATATTACTAATCTTCGAAATGAGCTCAATGAAAAATAGTTTATCTTCTCCAAATTTCATATGTTCAAACTCTATTTGATTATCTTCTACAATACTACGCTTAAATACTTTCCCAGGTGGTCCAACTGCTCTAAAAATTTTCTCTATTTCCTCAGGTTTCAAATTAGAACTATCTTTATATGCTGTAAACCTTGCATGAAATGTAATATTTTTATTTGTATGCTTATAACTTTGACCTAAACCAAATTCAGCATCATCTTCATTAACTTTATTAATAAATTTTGGGAATCCTTCTGTATCTAACCAATCATCGGCATCTAATAATGTTAAATACTTTCCACTTGCTTCTTTCATGCCTATATTTCGTGGTTCTGAAGGACTACCTGTATTATTTGGTAACTTAATGATTTTTATGAATTCAAATTTTTCTACATAACTTTCTATTATTTCAACGGAATGATCTGTTGAACAATCATCTACAAAAATTGCTTCAATCTTCGAGTGATCTATATTTAAATTAATTAATGATTCTATACATTTCTTTAAATAAGGTTCTTTATTATATACAGATACTATAATCGAGACTAACTTCCCCATCATTTCTCCCCCTTTAATCTACTTGATTATTTTTATAACTATTATAAAACGACTCATACTTAACTTTTCCAATACCGCCAACTATATATTTCCCAAATTTTGTTAAATTAAACAAATATGTTATACAAATTGCAAAAGTAACAGTCAATGTAAACGTAAATAATATATTAAATGCTGGATTATCATGTAATTTCCCTAATCTATGAACAATAAAATAGTGTATTAGATAAATAGAGAACGAATAATTACTAATGAATATAAAAAATCTTGGAACATACTTAGTATAAGATGATATTAAAAAGAATACCAGAATAATCATAGTAACATATAGAGGTGTATCTATACGTTTTGAATCTACTAAAGTTAGCCAACCAGATAAATAGTTGAACACAGTTATTACAGTAACAATTAAAGTACCGACTAGAATATGAACACTGTATCTTTGTATATTAGCCATGAATGTTTCATAGTAGTAACCCATATAAAAGCCTAATAAGAAATAACTTAGCCAACCTATAAAGACCATCCATCCTTCTCTTTGCCACATCCAATTTAAATAAAAGGCATCAGGTGCATCTATAAATGTTCGCATTGCCCAAAATAGGCTCGTTATAATTAATGAATAAAAAATCATCTTTATAGGATTCAGCTTCACTAAGTATTTAGCGAATAACATATGTAATGCGTAAAATTGAAAAATAATGATAATAAAATAAGTTAATGTTCCACCGTGAAACATCATAAAATTAACTGATTCCATATATTCTTTCATATTTTCAGGATGACCATACACATAAGCTAGCCCTAAATTGATAATAATATAAGGAATTCCTAAAATAAGTAACTTCTGCTTCACAAAGCCTTCTTTAACTTCTGTCTTATAATGCTTAGCTAATAAGAATTCAGAAATAAACACAAATATCGGTGTTGCATATAGTAATAATAATTGAAAAACTCTTAATAAATAGCCTTCATTTGGCATTTCAAATTTATAGAATGTTGTTGTTATAGTATGGATCATAACAATACTTAAACATGCCATTGCTCTCATCCAAAATATAACTGATGTATATACTTTCATAAATGTACTCCTCTTTAATTTTAACAATTATCTTACTATAGGATTTTTTACAAATAGTTAACAAATGCTAAATAATATATACTAATTATAACTATATATTGTTAAACAAATCTAGAGTAAATTTTTTTGACAAGAAATTTTCTTGTAAATAAAGATAAATATAATATTTTGAAAGCTTCTAGTAAAAGTAATAGTCTCACATTCTAAGTGTTATATTTGAAGCGTTTGAAGAATTTAATTAAGTTATTCTATTTAAATTTTTAACTTAACACTTTACAAACACGAACACTTGTTCGTATAATGAAGGTAATAATTCTACGAGAGGTGTTAATTATGAATAAGTATATAAACTTAATGATTAATAAATTTGAATCTTATATTTACATGTTAGATAGCATTGAGCCAACTAATGACACCGCAAAATTTTTAAACGACAAAGTTATTTATAAAGAAATAAACAATGTTTGTAATTATCTTAAGTCATTTAATAGTCGAACAGAAAAGTTCATCTTATATACAGATTATTTAGAGTTACTATGCACAGTTTATGATGACGTACAGTCTTCACATACTCAAAGAAATACTATGATTGTTGCATTAAACAACGCGATTCATCGCTTAAATAAAATAAATAAGGAACTTGCATATGAAAGTCATTAATCCAAGTATGCCTGAACCTTACAAATATGAATCTGATTATCGAAAAATACCAAATAAATATCTTCAACAAAACATACCTAAAGGCCGTGGTATGATTAAATGGGCACCATTTGCGACAATGCCACAACAATACGAAACGATTAAACAGTTTATAAGAGATCAAACAAAGGTTGATAAACCTATATTAGAGGACACTGCATTAAACGATTTAAATCATGTTTTAGCAGAGAAGATATTCTATAATCCAAAAGCATCAATTAAATATTGGGATAATGGTTATTTTAAAGAAGTAGATTGTGAAATAAATAAATTTGATAGTGAACGAAATAAGTTAGAAGTGCTTAAAAATAATGAGTTGCTAAAGCTAAATATGGATTGCATTGTAGAGATAGAATAAGCGTTAATAAGGGGGGATTTCCTACTATGATAAATGTAGAGAAGATAACAAATGAGAATCAAAAAGCACTTAAACTGCCCAATGAAAAGTTTGAATTATACGGAAAATTAATCGTTACAAGAGCAAATAATTTATGGAATTATCATGAAATTTTAACTGAAACTGAAACAATGGTTTTTCCAGATGAAAATTATCAACTAGACATAATTAATCAAAATGGATTTGCACTTGGTGCTTTTGAAAATAGTAAATGTGTAGGTTTAGCAATTTTCGAAAATAATTGGAATAAATATCTATATCTAAGTGATTTAAAAGTGGCTTCATCACATCGCAGAAAAAATATTGCTTCAATGTTGTTAGATGCAGCAATATCAGAAGCAAAAACAAAAGAAATATGTGGACTATATACAATTGCGCAAGACAATAACTTAAGCGCTAATCGCTTTTATTTACGTTATGGATTTGAAATAGGCGGATTAAATACGAAAGACTATAGTTTCACTAACCAAGAAGGTAAATATGATATATATTACTATTTAGATTTTTAAAATATAAATAAGCATATCACTAGAACTGATTACTACAGTTTTACAGTGATATGCTTATTTTTTATAAGAACAACCAAAAAGTACAAATCAAATTTGTTTAACACATATACATGTCCTGGACACTATTTTGTATTGTTAAATATATAATCACCTATATATTTAGATGATTCTCCTTTTTCTAAAGAACAGAATTTCTCATAAAACTTCTCTATCTTATCTTTATATTTTTCTTTATGTTCGTCAATATTTTTTAACTCTTCTGCTAATTTAAACTCATCTGTTATAATTTCACCTGGTAAGTCAGTCATATAATCCATATAGAATCCTCTTAAACCTTTATCATACTTTTCAATATCATAAGCAAAAAAGAATTGAGGTTTCTTAAGAATACCAAAGTCAAACATAACCGAAGAGTAGTCTGTAATTAAAGCATCAGATATTAAGTATAATTCAGAAATATCATTATAATTAGATACATCAATAGCAAAGTCTTCATATCCATTTAAATCTAGAGCATTAGAAATCAAATAATGCATTCTAAGTAATATGACATATTCGTCACCTAACTCTTTTTGTAAATTTTCTAGATTAATTTTTAAATCAAATAAATACTTTCCTTTTTTGACAAATTCATCATCTCTCCATGTAGGAGCGTACATAATGATTTTTTTTCCTTCTGGTAAATTCAAATCTTTTTTTATTTGTTCAATATATTCTTGATCATTACTTCTATTAACTAATACATCATTTCTAGGATAACCAATTTCCATCGTTCTTTCTTCATCCATCCAGAAAGCAGTTTTAAAAATATTTGTTGAATATCTGTTTGGAGAAACTAAATAATCCCATCTTGATGTTTCAGCATAAAAATTCTTTTTGTAATTAGACGTAGTTGTACCTGGCATTCTAACAACTTTCATATCGTTAGCTAATCTTTTTAATGGTGTACCATGCCAAGTTTGAATATATATTTGATTTTCTTTCTTGTTTAAATAAAGAGGTAGTCTAGCATTGGTAACCCAAAACTTTGCTTTAGAGTATGCATCGTAATATTCTTTAGATCCTTTTTTAACTTTCTCAGCATTTCCGATAATTACATTTTGTTCAGGTTTGACAAATACCCAAATATAATTTAACTGAGGATAGTTTCTTTGCATATATTCATATATATACTTAGGACTATCACTATAATTTTTGCCACCAAATGATTCAAATACAATTGTGTTTGAATCTACACCATCTTCTTTATCAAACAATTGATACTTAGAACGATTTTTCAATTTATTATTTTGTAATATATTTTTTACATGTCTACTTACATATCTAAGATTATTAACATACTTTGCATTTTCGATCGCATTCATAGATAAAAATAGTATCTCTAAGTTGTATAAAATCTTAGCGTCTTTCATTAAGTCCCACTTTAAAGATTTAACCACCTTAACTAATGGTTTCTCAAGGGTATTGTATCTCAACTCAATATCTTTTAAAGATGGATCGAAGCCATTTTTGATTTCTTTTTTCATTTTATCAGTTAAGAAATGAATTACTTTTTTATTATCAGTTCTTTCAATAGAATCGAAATAGCTATTAACATAGTCTTCAAATGTTAATATAAATTCTTGGTCAGTTAGAGTATTTCCTTCAAATGGATCGTATACTTCACCTCTATAATAAAACGGAAAATCAAATATTCTGGCAAATCTTTCAACATACTTCATATAATCAAGTACAAATGAAGCATCAGTGTATATTTTCAAATTTTCATTAAATCTAATGTTATGAGCTTGTATAATTGCATTTTTAAATAAAATATTACAAACAGTATTCTTTCTTAAAAATGAATTAGGATTAGATTTTTGAGTTAAATATTCAACTCTTACTTTATCTTTATTAACGTATTGTGGTTTATTCATAGTGAATTTGTGTATAGGTGCTACTAATCCATCCAATCCGTTAACTTTAGATAAATAATACTCAACTGAATAACTTGCTAGTTGGTCGTCTGCGTCTAAAAACATAACATATTGTGTATTTACATGTTCTAAAGCAATATTTCTAGCATGTGCATGACCTGAATTATTTTCTAATGTAATAAAATTAATGTGTTTATCATAGGTATTAATCGACTCTTTAACTAAATTAGCTGATGAGTCAGTTGAACCATCATCGACAATAATCAAATCAAAGTTTTGATTTCTTTGACTTTTTATACTTTCTATACAATCTAATATATGATCTTTATTATTATAAAATGTAATAATAATCGATAATTTATTCATTTTTTCTCCCCATTTTTTCAAACTTTTAATATTTTAATTCATCTAGTAAGTTTTTATAATTATTAATTGCAGATTCTAGACTAAATCTATTATTCAATTTTACATCTTTCAAAGGTATATTTCTAGCATTTTCCATAGCTGTTGCAAGTTCGTCAATATTGTCTTTTTCTACTAGAATGCCATTTTTATTATTTTCTATTAATTCACTTGAACCATATTTAATATTGTAAGATAAAACTGGACATCCATTATTTAAACTTTCCATTATAGTAAGTCCAAAACCTTCAAATTTACTAGTTAAAATAGAAGCAATTGAATTTTCGAAAACTTTTTCAGGATTACTAGTGTACCCTTTAAATTCTACATATTCATTTAAATTCAATTCTTTCACTAGTATTTTTAATGAGTTCAACTCTCCATCTCCATCTTTACCATATATAAGTAATTTTGAATCATTACCTTTACTTATATATATACTAAAAGCTTTAATAATATGATCAATTTGCTTTTCTTTTGAAATTCTACCAACGTAACAAAATTGATTGTTTTTCTCGTTAATTTCATGAGATTTCATTTCCTCAACAAAATGTGGAATTACTTTGAATTTATCATCTTCAATTTCGAAGTCTTTTTGAATATCTTTTTTTTGATAATCAGTAAGAACTATATACTTATCAATAATATCATCACTATTTAAAACCAACTTATAAGAAGCTCTAATTCCTCTTTCCACTAAATGAGTGCTATGAAACACAACTACCCTTTTTAAATTTTTATCACATTCTATTAAAGATTTATCCAATAACCTAGCATCATTAAACACTATTGATTCATCTTCAAGAACATTATTGAAATAATAAGTAAACATCTCTTTTTCATTTCTAAAAAATTTAGCTGGTCTATTTCCTTGATAAAGCGTTATATACAAAATTTTATTCTTCTCAACATCAGAATAGTATTTTTTTAAATATATATCTCCTACCTTATTATAATATTCTTCGTATAATTTATTATAACTTGTTGGCGAATAGTTAGTAATTCTATGAAGCACACCATTTCTTGTATACTCTCTTCTTTCTAACCTTTTACTTGATATAGGCGACATAAAATCTTCGAACAGCAAAATTTTAGTACCAAAGTAAAATTTTCTATATAACACATATTCATCCTTATTATAGTATCTAACAATGTTTTTATTAATTTTTTCATTTAAGTGTTCAATAGTGTACTCAGTTTCTTTCTTTTTTTTAGTAAAAATTGTTGGACTAGAATATCTTTCAAGCAATTTGTCGTTAGATAGCCATTCATAAATATTTTTTATTTCTAAAGAATCACTTATGATATTTCTTTTCTTAAAGTCATCATAAACATTAAAATAATCCGGATTATAATTAGTAGTGTGGATAACAGACTTTTGGTTTAGATGTTCTTCTAAAAACTTAATTCTGTACAATAAGGATTTAGTTCGACCCCCATGTATCTTTGGTAGTATCGATGTAATAGTATATAACATAAAACTCCCCCACTATTTAATTTATAACAATATAAAAAAGTCTCACTCATTCGAGCGAGACTATGATTATCTACGATGTTTAACTTATATATAGTAAACCATAATATTAAGAAAATGTAAATTATCATATAAAGTCACTAACTGACTTTAGTTAAGTTATTTAAACTAATAATTCCAAAGTTTTAATAACCCCACTTTTATTATTATTTACTGAAATTAGATTTGCTGCTTCTTTTAGTTCTGGATATGCGTTATCCATTGCTACTTTATACTTAGCTGATTTAAATAAGTCGATATCGTTTAAACCATCTCCAAAAGCAATCGTTTCAGATGGGTCTATATTTAAAATACTTTGTATTCTATTTATAGTCGTTCCTTTATTAACACCTAATGTTGTAATATCAATCCAATAATGTTCAGAAGCAACTATATAAACCTCATTTTTAAAGTAACCTATTTGTTCGGCTGTATTCTTACATTTCCCTTTAATATCATGAACAGTAATCTTTAAGAAATCACTTTTTATTTCTACAAAATCTTTTATGTATTTCACATTTTGATATGATCCATGCACAAATTTACGTTCTTCTTCAGAAGTAGATTCTAAAACATAAGCAACTTCTTCTGTACAAGCTATAATAGTCTGTTCTTCATCTATTTCTTTTAACGATTCAATAATATTTAAGCCTAAATTATTATTGATAGTAGCTGTATATAGAAATTCTCCATTATACTTTATACGCGTAGCACTATCTCCAATGATAAAAGTATCGTTACTCAAATCTCCCACAATATTTTCGACTCTTTCGCATTGTTTCCCAGTACAAAATACAAATCTAATATCTTTAGAATCCAGGTTTTTCTTTAATGCTTTAAATGCTTCTCTATTAAAATCACTATTACTATCTAAAAAAGTCCCATCCATATCTGTTACAACTAATTTAATATCCAATTTAATACCCCTTTTTATACGGTTTAATTATATTGTACCGGTATAATAAAAATTGTACAAATGATTTTGTTTTTATTAATATCCCAATATTATAAAGTGCCACCCATTTATAGATAGCAAAAAACCCTCTAACCGATGTGGTTAAAGGGTTTTATTTCTAAGGGCAACTATTTAGCGTATTCGGTTGCTCTCATCTCGCGGACAACTGTCACTTTAATATGCCCTGGATATTGTAATTCACCTTCTATTTGATCTTTAATATCTCTTGCTATCCTATGTGCCTTCAAGTCGTCAATATCTTCAGGAGAAACAATTACTCTAATCTCTCTACCTGCTTGTATTGCAAAGGCTTTTTCTACACCTTGATAACCTTCTGATATTTCTTCTAATCTTTCTAAACGTTTTACATAATTTTCTAAAGTTTCACGTCTAGCTCCTGGTCTTGCAGCACTTAATGCATCTGCTGCTGCTACCAATATAGAAATGACTGATGTTGGATCTACATCCCCATGATGTGAGTGTATTGCATTTATGACTGTATCATGTTCATGATATTTCTTTGCAAGTTCTACCCCTATTTCAACATGGCTACCTTCAACTTCGTGATCAATAGCTTTCCCAATATCATGTAATAAACCTGCTCGTTTTGCTAAAGTGACGTCTTCACCCAATTCAGCTGCTAACATTCCTGAAAGTTGTGCAACTTCTACAGAGTGTTTCAGTACACTTTGGCCATAACTTGTACGATATTTCATTCGTCCTAAAATTTTAACCAATTCTGGATGTAAGTTATGAATACCTAATTCAAAGGTAGCTTGTTCACCTGATTCTCTCATCAGTTCATCAACTTCTCTTCTCGCTTTTTCAACCATATCTTCAATTCTACCTGGATGGATACGTCCATCAGATACTAAATTAGTTAAAGCTGTCTTAGCGATTTCTCTACGAATTGGGTCAAATCCAGATAAAATTACTGCTTCTGGTGTATCGTCTATTATTAAATCTACACCTGTCAATGTTTCTAAAGTACGTATATTTCGACCTTCACGACCGATAATACGACCTTTCATTTCATCGTTAGGTAGATTAACAACTGATACAGTTGACTCAGAAGTATGATCTGCAGCTAATCTTTGCACTGTTGTTGCTAACAGTTCTTTAGCTTTCTTATCTACATTTGTTTTTAGTTCGCGTTCTTTGTCTTTTACAAGTACAGCAATATCATGTGACAGTTCTTCTTCAACTTGTGAAAATTGCTCTTTACGAGCTTCTTCACGTGTTAGTCCGGAGATGCGTTCTAGTTCTTGTTCATGTTTCGTTATTATTTCTTGAACATTACTCTCTTTTGCATCTACCTGTTGTTGTCGCTCTTCAATTTTAGCTTCTTTGTTTTCTAGAATTTCATCTTTTTTGTCTAAAAGATCAGATTTGCGCTCTAAGTTTTCTTCTTTTTGAAGTAATCTTGCTTCTTGCTTTTGTAGGTCACTTCTTCTCTCTCGTATTTCACTATCAAGATGATCTCTAATTTGTTGATTTTCTTCTTTTGCTTCAATCAACTTTTCTTTCTTTAGGCTCTCAGCTTCTTTATTAGCCTCACTTATTATATAGTGAGCAGACTGACGGGCTTGATCTTGCTTTTTCGTTAAGCTATTATGTGCGAAAAAGTATCCTACAACAACACCTAGAATAACTCCTAGCAAAATGAGTAAGAGGGTTAATAAGTCCACATAAACACCTCCTTCTATCTAGGTTCTATGTCTTATATATACAAAAATATGATTAAATGGAACATTGGAATCATACAACTCAATTGTACGTTTAAATTTGTACAAGTGTCAAGGACATGGACTTTATTTTTAATACTCTTTTATAAAAAAACATTCTACAAATCTACTTTTAAAAAAGTGATTTATAGAATGTTTAAATTTATAGATAAACACAGTTTAGTCTAATAAAGTTTCTTGTCCTGGACTTCCTGTCTTTTCAGCTTTATCTTCCTTTTTAGCTTTGTCTTCTTTTTTAGCTTCTTCTTTCTTTTTACCATTGAAGCCTAATTCATCTCTTAAAAGACCATCAATTTCTTCAATAATTGCTGGATTTTCTTTTAAATAAGATTTAACATTTTCTTTACCTTGACCCATACGTTCTCCATTGTATGAATACCAAGCACCAGATTTATCAACAAAATCATATTCAACAGCTAAGTCTATTAACTCACCTTCACGAGAAATACCTTCACCATACATGATATCTACTTCTGCTACTCTAAATGGTGGTGCAACTTTATTTTTAACAACTTTAATTTTAGTACGGTTACCTACAACTTCTTGTCCTTGTTTCAATTGTTCAGCACGGCGTACTTCTAAACGGACAGAACTATAGAATTTAAGTGCACGTCCACCAGGTGTTACTTCTGGATTACCAAACATAACGCCAACTTTTTCACGAATTTGGTTTATAAATACTGCAGTTGTATTAGATTTAGAAATTGCTCCTGATAATTTACGCAAAGCTTGACTCATCAATCTTGCTTGTAAACCAACATGAGTATCTCCCATTTCGCCTTCAATTTCTGCTTTAGGTGTTAAAGCAGCAACTGAGTCAATAATTACGATATCCACAGCACCACTTCGTACAAAAGCTTCAGCTATTTCTAATCCTTGCTCACCATGGTCAGGTTGAGATAAGTATAGGTTATCAATATCTACGCCTAAGTTCTTAGCATAAACAGGATCTAATGCGTGTTCAGCATCAATGAAAGCAGCTACGCCACCTTGTCGTTGTGCTTCGGCAATAGCATGTAAAGCTACTGTCGTTTTACCAGAACTTTCTGGTCCATATATCTCTATGATACGTCCTTTAGGATATCCACCAACACCTAGTGCTTTATCAAGTGTGATAGATCCACTAGAAACTGCAGATACTTCTCTACTTGTATTATCCCCTAGCTTCATTACTGCCCCTTTACCAAAGGATTTTTCCATATTCTTAATTACTGTATCGAGTGCTTTCTGACGGTCGTTCACGCGATAACCTCCTATATATATAAAATGAATTTACTTGTTTAATTAGCTATTATTACTATATCTGGTTTCGTTCTAAATTGCAAGCATAAAGCGAATATTTGTTCGTGTTTTTGTGTTCGTTTTTTGAAAATATGCGAACATAGGTACCGATATTATTAAATTACGAATCTCATCGTAATAAGTTTAAATATTCAATAAGTGCTATATTGCTTATTCTATCACGTCTTCCAGCATATGATTGGCTTAAAGAAGAAATAAATTTTTTGTTTTTTTGCTTATGCGAAATATAAACTGTAGACTCTTTATCATCTTGCAATAATAAGATGGTGCTTTCTACTTTAAATACTTCTTTTAACTTTTTAGTGATTTCTTCACTCGTATCATTTTGTGCAATATTAAGTACACTGTCTGACCAATCATTTTTAACTGTATAAGCTTTTAAGTACTCTTCACTTTTCTCACTAAGCTTTAACCTTGAATATAGTACTCCATCAGTTATGCCGTCATAAATTACAAAAGGTTGATCT
Organism: Mammaliicoccus sp. H-M34; assembly: GCF_022386495.1. Classification (NCBI taxonomy): domain Bacteria; kingdom Bacillati; phylum Bacillota; class Bacilli; order Caryophanales; family Staphylococcaceae; genus Mammaliicoccus; species Mammaliicoccus sp. H-M34. The sequence goes on along the minus strand of NZ_JAJNIK010000002.1, from coordinate 246,368 downwards.
AATTCATTAAATACCGCTTCTTCAATTGATAAATCATCACTGCCATAATAGTACTTACCAATTCTACTTAGAATTTCTTCTTTTACAGGCTTGATTAATTCGAGCGCTTTTTGTTTCGTTTCTGTATTTGCAGTTATTCTTAATGAAACTTCATGTTGACCTGCTAAAGGAGCTATTGTAGGATTTGTTTGATTATCTATTATATCCATCAATTCTGTTTCTAGACTTGATTCACCTATTCCAGTAAACTTTAATGACTCGGAGAAAATCACATGCTCTTCATTTAAGAAATATGGTATAAGATATTGATTGACCATAGGCTGAAGTTCTTTTGGTGGACCTGGTAACAACACAATTTTTTTGTTATCTAACTCCAAATACATGCCTGGAGCCATACCGACATCATTATTTAATACATCACTACCTTCAATAACAAGCGCTTGCTGTTTATTATTAGGCGTCATAGTGCGATTTTCATTTTTAAAATATCGCTCTATATGATCCATGGCTTGTTGATTTGTTTCAAGACCTCTCTCTAACACTTGTGCTACTGTTTGTTTCGTCAAATCATCCTTAGTTGGTCCTAATCCTCCAGTGAGAATAACAACATCATGGTTAAATAATTCTTCTTTAAAAGTTCTTTCTAATCTTTCCGGATTGTCACCAACTGCAACATGTCTCACAACACTTGCACCAAGTTCATTTAATACTTTTGAGATAAATTGAGCATTGGTATTCGCAATTTGTCCTAATAATATTTCAGTACCAACACTTAATATGCTCACTTTCATATATGTTCCTCCTAAAGAAAAACCTACAAACTCAATGTTGTAGGTTGATTGTCATTATTATTTTGATCCTTTAAATACATCTCTACCATTATAAAAATACTCTATTCCAGATAAAATAGTAAAGAATGTAGCCACATACATTAGCCATTGCCCTAAATTAATTTGCCATAAAGTAGAGAAAGGTTCTTGTAGTAAAATAAATACAATAGCTACCATCGTAACCGCCGTTTTAATTTTACCTAATTGACCTGCTGCACTTACAAATCCTTGTTCTATTTGCAATAATCGTAACCCCGTTACTGCAAATTCTCTCGCTATAATAATGATTGCGATAACAGAAGATACTTTATCTAGTTCTACTAATGCAATTAATGCACTAGCTACTAATAATTTATCAGCTAATGGGTCTAAAAATTTCCCCATGTTTGTTACAAGTTCCCATTTTCTAGCTAAATAGCCGTCAAACCAATCTGTAACAGAAGCTAAAATAAAGATAATACCTGCTATAAATTGTTCTACTCGCATTTCTTGACCGAACAAAAAGCTCATTTGTCCCATATTAAAATCAACAAGTAAAAATAATACAAAAATAGGTATTAAAATAACACGTAATACCGTTAACTGATTAGGAATATTCATATTCTTTCTCCTTCTTTTCATACAAACACATAATAATACTATTATAAATCAATCGCTTATATAATTAAATGATAATTATTAATAATACCCAAGCAATAAGACATACGCCAAAGAAAGTAACCATTTGAGTAATTAACTTAGCGACCATTTTATTCTCAGATATTTCTGTTTGGCTTCTTTTCTCTTGTGTTAATAAACGAAATGCTTCTTTTGCAGATGGCGTTGTTTTAGGCAATTCACTTTGATGTTTATCAATTAATTCTGCAGGACTTACATTAATTGCAGATGCATACTTAGTGATGAATCCTCTAGCGTAATCAGGATTTGGTAATTTTTCGAATTCATTTTTTTCAATCATCACTAAAAATGGTCTCTGTATCTTAGTCTTTTTTTCAAGTTCAACTAATGTCATACCTAACTGTTCTCTTTTATTCCTTAATGTTTCCCCAATATATTTCAAAATATATTCACCTCAGCAAAATTATTCAAAGAAACCAAATCCATCTCCAAATGCCATATTGTCATTTGTAAATAAATCATTTTTATTCAATTGTTCGTATGTAATTTCTTGATCTTCAGTTTCTCTCAATTCAATAATATAATCAAAATCTTCAAGACTATATTCAGAGCGCTGCACAAATAAATCAGGATGTTCAACGACTTTAATAGTTGGTAAACTCATGACTTCTCTAACCAACTGTTTATGCTTTTCATCTGTCTGTTTAGATGTTACAGCACCATCAATTATATAAACGTTCTCGTCTCCATATTCACCTTTTAAGAGAGAGCTTCTCACAGTTTGTTTAATCAGAGTTGAACTAATAAACAACCATTTCTTATGTGCACAGACACTTGCTGCTACTACTGACTCTGTCTTACCAACTCTCGGCATACCACGTACACCAATCAATTTATGTCGATTTTCTTTAAAAAGTTCAGCCATAAAATCAACTAACAAACCTAAATCTTTTCTTTCAAATCTAAATGTCTTTTTATCATCAACATCTCGTTTAATATACCTACCATGTCTTACTGCCAATCTATCTCTTAAACCAGGTGTACGTAATTTCTTTATGGTAATATCATCAATTTCTTTCACGATATTTTCGAAGCGTTTAACTTTATTCATATCATCTGTTTTAATGAGCAAACCTCTTCTACCTTGGTCTACACCATTAATCGTAATAATATTAATACCTAAAATACCTAATAGACTAGATATATCCCCTAATAATCCTGCTCTATTTACTTGAATATCATATTCTAAGTACCATTCTTTTTTAATTACTTCTTCCATAATATCCACCCCAATATTAAATATACCATCCTCCGTTAATTCGAAGTACTTGGCCAGTTACACTTTGAGATAGCGGGTTTAGTAAATAAGCTACAGTCGCACTAATCTCTCCAGTCGTAACAAAACGACCTTGTGGTATTTCTTCTTTTAACTGTGTTTGAGTAATTGCATCAAGTTCATCTGTCATTTTACCATGAACAACGCCTGGAGTTATAGCATTAACTGTAATTGATGTTAAAGCTAACTCTTTAGCTAATGACTTTACAAAACCTAATTGTGCAGCTTTCATAGTTGAGTAAATCGTTTCGTAACTTGCACCTGTTTCTCCCCAAATTGAAGATACAACAATAACTCTTCCATTTTCACTTTTTCTCAGTCTATCTACAAATAATTGTACTACCTTAATTAAAGAAAAGACATTTATATGGTATTGTACATCAATTTCTTGATCAGTAAAGTCTTGAATAGATCCAAATGACGATTGTCCAGCTACGTATATCAACTGATCTATATGTCCTACTGATTCTAATTCACTTATGTCATTCCTTATTGCAAGATCAAACTGTAGAAAACTAACTGCTTGTCCTTCGTATCTTTGTTTAAGTAGATTTAAATCCGAACTATTATAATGTAGTATGACTTCATTACCAAGTGATAAACATTCGTCTACTATTGAAAGTCCAATATCGCCGCTTCCACCTATTATAAGCGTTCTAGCCATTTTGTTTCACCAAACGACTTTCAACTATATTGTCAAAATCAATTAATGATTTCAATGTTTGCTGAACACTATCAACAGTTACTGATTCTAATATATCAATCAGTTCAAATAGCTCAACACCTTCAAAATAAAACTTCGTATATTGATTTGCAATATATTCTGGAGAATTCAAACTTGAAATAATTTCCCCTAATGTTTGTTTTCGGACTCTTTCTAATTCATCTTTATTAAAACCTGTATTAATATAATTATTTAATTCTCTAAATAAAGCATCTTTAAATACTTTATGGTTATCTGTTGTTACAGCTAGAATTAAGTAACTATATGTCATTTCATTAGCAAATTGATAACCAAACGTATCATCAATAATACCTTCTTCAAGAAGTCCTTGATAAAAATCTGTCTGTTCTCCAAACATCAAGTCTAAAGCAATCATCATTTCCATATCATTTTTAACTCTATTTTTGTCTGAAATTGTATTAGGCTCGAATTTAAAAGCTAACATAGACTTCTCTTGTATTATATCCATTTTTGTTTCGATGTAAGGCGTATGCACCGATGTAGGTTCTTCTATAGGTTTTCTTGTAATAGGCGGCATTTCTTTCATATTTCTTGCAGCCTCATGTTTACGCACTAACTCTATTGTGTCTTCTGGACTTACATCTCCAACAATAATTAACACCATATTCGCAGGATGGTAAAACGTTTCATAAGATAAATATAAGTCTTCAGCAGTTATTTTATAAATGCTGTCTACTGAACCAGCAATATCTACTTGAACTGGATGATTATGATAAAGTGCTCCTAAAGTTTGAAACATTAATTTATAATTCGGCTGTTCTTGATACATTTTAATTTCTTCAGCTATAATACCTTTTTCTTTCTCAACAGTCTTCTCTGTAAAATAAGGACTCTCTATCATTTTTAATAGTCTCATAATATTGTTATTTATATTACCAGTCGCGCTAAATAAATAACTCGTTCTGTCGAAAGTCGTAAAGGCATTAACTTGTGCATCATTTTCGGCAAAGCTAGTAAACACATCGCCTTCTTCTTTTTCAAAAAGTTTATGTTCTAGAAAATGTGCCACACCATCAGGAACTGAGACAAATGCTTCTTTCCCGTGTGGTTTAAATGTATGGTCAAGTGAACCAAAATTAGTCGTATATGTTACAAAAGTTTTAGAAAAACCTGCCTTAGGAATAACAACCACTTTTAATCCATTGTCTAAAGTTTCTTCATAAACTGTTTCATCAATCTGTTCGTAATATTGATTACTCATTATTTTCACCTTCAGTCAGTATATATATTGTATCCAATTGTCCAAGTTGAGCAATATTTTTAATGTCATCTATCGTAATTGATTCTATTTCTTTAATCCAATCATCATGATTATATACTGATTGATAACGTGCATGTGTATGTAATAAATCAATCATTTGTCGTTGCTTATCAAACGTCTCTCGTGCATGAGATATAAGAACTTTTTTAGCTAATTCTAACTTTTGCTCGTCGAAGTTCCCTTCCTCTAAATCTTTATAAATGTCCAATATCGTGTCTTTAGCTAATTGAACTTTATCTTTGGAAATTCCACCAACAATATATAAAAAGCCATTTCTAGCATCAATTTGAGAATGAATAGAATATGCCAAACTTTGTTTTTCTCGAACTTCGCTAAATAATATCGAGGATGCATCTCCACCTAATAACATATTCAATACTAAAAATGAATAATATTCTTTAGAATGGAATGCAATTGGGAATCTATAGCCCATATTTAACTTAGCTTGATCAATTTTAGTATAATCCACTATTTCTTTTACTTCTTCAATGACTTTTAATGATGAAGTTTCAATTTCTAAATGACTATTGTGATCAAAACTAAAATAATCATTACAAAGTGCTTTAACTTCGTCTAATTCAACGTTTCCAATAATATATGTAGAAATTGCGTTTTCATGAAGTAAATCATGATATGTATCAACTAATGATTCTGGAGTCACATTATCAATGTCTTCAAGACGACCAGATGCTAAATATTTATATGGTTCATCCTCAAACATATGATTCATGAACTGAATAAACGCTCGTTGCGACTTGTTATCTTCTATTGCAGTTAATTTTTTATGTAAAAGTGATTTTTCTTGCTTTGTATATTTTTCATTGAACTTTCCATTTTCAATTAATGGATTAAATATTACTTCGTGTAATAATTGAACGGCATTTTCAAATAAGGATAACTCACTTTTTAAGTATTTTTCATTCACTATTTCAATACCAATCGTCATAATATGATTATTTGCTTGTTTATTTACATAACTAAATAAATGTGCACCGTATAAATCAGCGAGTAGATTATTCATCTCTCTATCTGTTTGATACTTTTTAGTTATTCTTGTTATTAATTTACTTAAAATTGACCTAGATGTAATCGTAGCACTATTTAAAGGCGCTACAAATTTAAAAACTATCGTAGTTGTTTTAAACTTTTCTGTTGGTATTACATAAACATCGTTTGATGCTAATTGTATATGTTCTGTAGTAATCATCAAATACACCTCTCTTATATGTATATATATACAGAAACAAAGCAACAATTGTTACTTTGTTTTCCTCAATATATTTATTATATCCTATTTCTTGTAATTCGAAACTTTACAAGACTACTTTTGAAATAATTTAAAGAATAAAGAACCGGTGTACCATGTTCATTATAATGTATCTGTGTTAATAACATCATAGCATCGTCTGGTTCAGAGTTAAGTATTTCACTTATATAAGGTTCATAGCTTATAGATTCTATAGATGTATTTGCATGCGTAATTTTAAACTCTACTTTACTTTCTATTGCTGATAGTATTGAAGAATTCGAACGGTAGTCACTACATGCAAATAAATCAGTAGCAATTTTATCTAAACAATATACAACTGGTTCTCCATCAGCAGTTCGCAATCTTTCAATTACAGATATCATGGCATCTTTTTCTAAATTAAGAACTTCTATATCTTTTGAAGTAGCAACTTCTTCATCTAAACTGATAAATTCTGTACCCGCCACTTCTCCATTCTTTTCTATCATTTTAGTAATACTTAACAATTCATCTAAAGGATAATAGTAAGGTTGTGTCGGTTTAACAACTGTGACATCCCCAGATTTTTGCGATAGGATTTGTTCAGTGACAAGTTCATGTATAGCTTTTTCAATTTCTTCATAATTTACTTTCAACAATCTTTTGATTTCGAACTCATTAGGTATCGTTTCACCAGGTTTAATTTCTCCTGATTGAATTTGATCTAATATCCAGTTCTTAACAAAATTTGTAGTTGCATCTGTAGACATAATATCCCCCTATTCCTCTTGATAAATATCAACCAATACTTGTCTAGGTTTACTACCTGATTGTGGTCCAATAACACCATTGTTTTCTAAATCGTCCATTAATCTAGATGCTCTATTATAACCTATTCTAAATCTTCGTTGTAACAAACTAGCACTTGCTTTTTGTTCTTCAACAACAAATAAATATGCTTCTTTATAAAGTGCATCTTCACTTTCCATTTCACTCGCTTCAGTAGGTTCATCAGGTTCCATTTCTTTCACATAATTAGCAGTTTGTTCTCCAACTACATGCTGGACGACTGTCTCTACTTCACCATCTGATAAGAATGCACCTTGTATTCTTGTTGGTTTTGATGAATCTCTTGATAAGAATAGCATATCTCCTCTACCAAGTAGTTTTTCAGCACCACCACCATCTAGTATCGTTCTAGAATCTGTTGCAGAACTTACTGCAAAGGCAATTCTCGAAGGTATATTTGCTTTAATACTACCTGTAATAACATCTACAGAAGGTCTTTGCGTCGCAATTATTAAATGTATACCTGCTGCTCTAGCTAACTGAGCTATTCGCATAATTGATGATTCCACATCTTTCCCTGCAACCATCATTAAATCTGCAAGCTCATCAACAATAACTACGATATATGGTAATTGTGCTTGCTTTTCTTCCATTTCTTGATTCGTACGTTCAATAAATTGATTATATCCTTCTATATTTCTCGCACCTACATGTTGGAATAAGTCATATCTTTTTTCCATCTCTGATACAACTTTTTGTAATGCTTGATTTGCCTTTTGAGGGTTTGTGACTACCGGCGTTAATAAATGCGGCACACCATTATAAACATTTAATTCTACCATTTTAGGGTCAATCAGCATTAGTTTCACTTCATGTGGTTTAGCATTCATTAAAATACTCGTAATAATACCATTAATACAAACTGATTTACCACTACCAGTTGCACCAGCTACAAGTAAATGAGGTAATTTATTTAACTCTGCTGTAATTGGCTCACCAGAAATATCTCTACCAAGTGCTACTTCAAGTTTATTTGTCGTAGGTTTCGCTTCGCTTAACACTTCTTTTAATGTAACCATTGAAATATGTTCGTTTGGCACTTCAATTCCAACAGCAGATTTACCTGGAATAGGTGCTTCAATTCTTATGTCTTTAGCTGCTAAATTAAGCGCGATGTCATTACTTAAATTGACTATTTTGTTAACTTTCACACCTTGAGCTGGCTGAACTTCATATTGAGTAACAGCTGGACCAATTCTAATTTGTGTTACTTTAGCATCTACATTAAAGTTTCTTAATGTTGCTTCTAGTAACTTGCCTTTTTCTTGAACAGTCTTTTTTGAAACCGATTGAGATTGAGGTGGATCATTTAAAATATCTAATGATGGTAATTTATAATTTAAATTCTCCGTTTCATCTATAGTTGATTCATTGATTTCACTTTCGACAGGTTCAGTATTTTGTGGTGATCGCTTCGGCTGTTGCTTTCTTTTAGCTTCTAGTTTTTCTTGTGATTCATAAATTGGAATATCTTCATTCACTGGTTCTGGTTCAACTGTTGAAACTTCATTAGTAGGTTCTAGTTCTTTTAAGTTCGATACATCTTTTGGTTGATTTTTTTGACGCTTTTCTTTTTCTAATTGTTTAGCTCTTGCTTTCTCTTCACGTTTTTTTTCTAAATTAGTCATTTTTGATTTAGTTTTGCTTTGAGCAATATCAAAAGTTGATTTCGTTATGTCACGATGTCTTTTCTTAGAAATTAAAATAACACTAGATATTAATATAAGTATTGTTAATAAGCTATAACCAAAAACAGATATTAGTTTACTCAAAACGTTAAAAGCATAATAACCTATGTATCCACCACCATTAAAGTAAAATGAATTTCTTTCTAAACTTGAGTACGTTTCACTTATTGTCATTTTAAAAGTATCAAAAGACTTATCTTTAAAATATAAAATCAATTGCATAACAAAAATTAGTGCAACTTGAAATATAAGTAGACCATTTAGTCTTCTTGTAAATTTCAATTTACCGTTTATTGTAATTAGCAGTGATATAACCGCAATGAGAATATATGTGAAGTACTTAGAGTAACCGAATAAAAAATGAAAGAAGCTATCTATCATTAATCCTATAAATCCTAATTGAAAAACTCCTAGCACTAATAAAAACAGCACAATCATTTGAATGACATATTTTAAAGTATTATCCTTTTGCTTTTTCTTACCACGTGTTGTTTTTCTTTTACTAGTTGCTGGCTTCTTCTTTTGTACCATCTTGAAATAGCCTCCTTATCAATAATGCAAAAAATAAGCCCATGATTGGGCTTATTTGACTGTTAATAAATCTTCCATAAAACAATCCATTAGATTTCAGAAATAATAGGAATAATCATCGGGCGACGCTTCGTTTGTTCATATAAATATTTGCCGAGTTTATCACGCATATTTTGTTTCATTTCAGACCATTCAATTTTCTTTTGGAGTAATCCTTCTTCAACAATTTCACGTACTTTTTCTGAAGCATCATTTAATAATTCTTCACTTTCTCTTACATATACAAATCCACGTGATTGAATTTCAGGTCCTCCAACAATTTTTCTGTTCTTAGGATCTAATGTTACTACAGCTATAAATATGCCATCTTCAGCTAATAAGTGTCTATCTCTTAAGACAATATTACCTACATCTCCGACACCAATTCCGTCTATTAATACATTCCCTGCTGTTACTTTTTCATTGGCAAGCATTTTTTCACCATCAAAGTTAACAACGTCACCTTTTTCAAGTAAGAAAATCTTCTCAGGATTCACACCAGTTTCAGCAGCCAATTTCGCATGTGCAATTTGCATTTTAAATTCACCTTGTACAGGAATAAAGTATTCCGGTTTCATTAAATTAAGCATCATTTTAAGTTCTTCCATACAACCATGACTTGAAGCATGCGTCTTTTTATTATTAGGCATGATATGTGCACCAGCTTTAACAAGCTCATTTAAAGTTTGTCCAATAATAACTTCCATATTTGCAGAGGCAGTAGTAGAAATGTAAACATTATCCCCTTCTAAAATATTCATAATTGGATGTCTTTGTTGAGCCATTTGACCTAGTGCTTCAATTGGTTCACCTTGCATACCAGTTGCAATGATAATCATTTCGTTCTTAGGATACTTACTAATATCGTGAACAGGAACTAATAAGTTTTCTGGTATATTAAAATAACCTAGTTTACGTGCTACGTTAAATGAACTTTCTAATGAACGTCCTAAGAATGAAACTTTACGATTTAATTTGCTTGCTGCGTTTAATACTTGTTGTATACGGATAAAGTTAGATGCATAACAAGATACAATGATTCGACCATTTGCTTTAGCAAATTCATCTACTATATGACTTTCAATAACATTTTCCGGAACATTATATCCAGGCTTTTCTGCTTCTGTTGAATCACTAATTAGTGCAAATACACCATTTTGACCAATTTCAGTCATTTTAGCAATATCTGGTGCATATGCCCCTTGTAAACTTTGGTCGAATTTAAATTCACCAGTATATACGATAGATCCGTAAGATGTATGTATACATACACCTAAACTATCTGGGATTGAATGTGTTGTATTAAAGAACGTTACATTAACATTTTTAAATCTCATTACTGAATCTTTATTTACTGTATAGTAACGTACTTTTTTATTTATTTTTCTAGCTTTCATATGGTCTTTTACTAACGCAATCGTTAATCTAGAACCATAAACAGGTGCATCTAGTTTCTCAAGTATATAACTTACTGCACCAATTGAATCTTCATGTCCATGTGATAAGAAGATACCTTTAAGCTTTTCTTTATTTTCAATTACATATTGTATATCTGGTATAACAACGTCTACACCTAACATTTCATCTTCTGGAAACATTAAACCAGCGTCTAACATGAACATTTCTTCATCCACTTCAACGATATACATATTTTTTGCGATTTCTCCAACACCACCAAGTGGTATGATACGAATTTTATCATTTTTCTTTTTAATTAAACTCAAAATTGTTCCTCCTAAATGTAGTCCCGTCCATAATATATTTATTTAATCATACCATTTATATAATCGTTTACACAAGCACATACAACAGACTTATACATAATTAAAATAAAGGAAGAGAATATTTTTACTTCTTATTACGATATATATTATTTCTCTGTAAGTATAAATTCAGAATAAGACGCTTCAAGTAATATTTTTGTAGCTGTTTTAATATCTTTTAACTGAATTTGATTGATTTCTTTTTCAAATTTATCGTTTGAAATAAGTTCGTTATGAAACATGATTGAACGCGCATTTCTTGTCATTTTATTTTGATTAGATTCAGAAGCCATTAAGAAACTTGTTATAATATGACTTTTTGCATCGTCTAGTTCTTCTTGCGTGATGCCATCTTTGAGTAAGTTTTCAAGAACTTCTGTAATCAACTTGCTTGAAGCATCTACGTTCTCTTTATCTGTTGCAACATAGATTGTCAACAAGCCATCGTTCGGAAAGCTTTGGAAATCCGAATAAACATTATAGCAAAGACCGTGTTCTTCTCTAAGCACTTGGAATAATTTAGAACTCATCGTTTCACCTAATATTGTATTTAATATATTAGTAGAATAATAGTGCTCATCATTATAGCTTGGTGCGACGTAGCTTCTCATAAAGTGCGTTTGTTCAAGTTCATTTTTATAGTAAGTTTCTTTCTTTTCAATAAACTGCATTTTTTGTTGATCTTCATCAATAGCAATACTCTGCTCATCTGTTAATCGTTCGATTATTTCTTCTTTTAAAGATTCGCTGTACGCGCCAGCAACAGAAACGATTAATCGATTACTTTGATAAAATTTTTCATGAAAATCGACTAAAGTTTTTCTATCAATTTCATTAACACTTTGTGGTGTACCTAAAATCATTCTACCTAATGGTTGATCTTTATAGATTTCATTTTCTAATTTATCCAATAACCATTCTTCAGGTGTATCTTCAATCATTTTAATTTCTTCAAGGATTACTTTTTTCTCACGCGTAATTTCTTCTTCTATAAATAAAGGATTCTTAACCATGTCCAATAATAAATCTGTTGCTTTTTTTTCAAATCTTTTTAAAGTTTTACAGAAGTAACAAGTATAAAGCTTAGTTGTGTATGCATTATTATATCCACCAATTTTATCAAATTCAGTTGATAATTGCTGTCTTGAATACTGTTTACTTCCTTTAAAAAGCATATGTTCCATAAAATGGGCAATACCTTCAGGATAATCTCCTTCATTAGCTGTACCAGTCTTTACATATACACCAATACTAATTGTTTCACTATTAGGAACATCTTCAAATATTAATGTTGTACCATTTTTTAATGTTTTTAATTCTGTCATTCTATCACCTCATAATAAAAATAGGGACACGTGAATGTCCCTATTTAAAGCATTTATTTAATTATATTACTATTTTTGTTCTTTTTCTTCATCCAATAACACTTTACGTGAAGCATTTACACGTCCTTGACGGTCAATTTCAGTAACTTTCACTAAGAATTGATCACCAATTTTTGCTACATCTTCAACTTTGTTAACTCTTTCGTTTGAAAATTGAGAGATATGAACTAGTGCATCTTTACCTGGGAATATTTCAACAAATGCACCAAATTTCTCGATACGTTTAACTGTACCCATATAAATAGCGCCGACTTCCGCTTCTCTTACGATATCTTCAATGATTTTACGTGCACGATCAATCATTTCTTTATCTTTAGAACCGATAAATACTGTACCATCTTGTTCAATGTCTAATTTAACACCTGTTTCATCAATGATTTCATTGATTTTTTTACCTCCAGGTCCAATAACATCTCTTATTTTGGCTGATTTAATATGCATGATTTCTATTTTAGGAGCATATTGACTTAATTCTTCTCTAGGCTCTCTTAAAGTTTCTAACATGTGGTTTAAGATATATAGTCTACCAATTCTAGCTTGTTCAAGTGCTTCTTTTAAAATTTGCTCACTTAAACCATCAATCTTGATATCCATTTGAATTGCAGTAATACCTTTTTCAGTACCTGCAACTTTAAAGTCCATATCACCTAATGCATCTTCCATACCTTGAATATCTGATAAAATTGTATAATTATCATCTTTAGTAATTAACCCCATTGCGATACCTGCAACTGGCGCTTTAATTGGTACACCAGCATCCATTAATGCTAATGTTGATCCACAAATTGAAGCTTGTGAAGATGAACCATTAGATTCAAGTACTTCAGATACAACTCTTATTGTATAAGGGAATTCTTTTTCATCTGGAATTACTTGTAATAAAGCACGTTCTCCTAATGCACCGTGTCCAATTTCACGTCGACCTGGTCCTCTTACTGGGCCAGTTTCACCAACTGAGAAGTTAGGGAAATTATAGTGATGCATGTAACGTTTTTGTTCTTCAGTACCAAGTCCATCAATAATTTGATGTTCTCCAAGCGCACCTAAAGTAGCAACTGAAAATGCTTGTGTTTGTCCACGTGTAAACAATCCAGAACCATGCGCTCTTGGTAATAGACCAACTTCTGATGCTAATGGTCTAATTTCTTCAGGATTACGTCCATCAGGTCTAATTTTATCTTCTGTAATTAAGCGACGAACTTCATCCTTAACAAGTGTATCTAAAATTTTACTTACAGACTTTAGAACTTGTTCGTTATCAGGATCTTCTTCATTATCGAAATGTTGAAGCACTTCATCTTTAACAGCAGATATATTAATATCACGTTGTTGTTTTTCTTCAGTTCTTATTGCAGCGTTTATGTCTAAAGCTTCAGCTTTTGTACGAACTGATTCTTCAAATGAAGCTTCAATTTCTACTGGAATAAATTCTGCTTTTACAGGTTGAATTTCTTCAATAATTGCTTCTTGGAATTCAACAAGTCTTTGTATTTCTTTATGTCCGAACAAAATTCCATTTAACATCATTTCTTCAGTTACTTCTTTAGCACCTGCTTCAACCATGTTTACTGCATCTTTATGTCCTGCTACTTGTAAATCCAATAAAGAAACTTCTTTTTGCTCTACATTTGGATTTATAACATACTCACCATCTACTAAACCTACATTTACACCTGCAATAGGTCTTTCAAATGGGATGTCAGAAACAGATAATGCCATTGAAGAACCAATCATTGCTGCCATTTCTGGAGAACAATTTGAATCTACACTCATTACAATTGATATTACTTGAACATCATGTTTATAGCCTTTAGGAAATAGAGGTCTAATTGGTCTATCAATTAATCGACTTGTTAAAGTAGCATCTTCACCAGGTCTACCTTCACGTTTATTAAATCCACCAGGAATTTTACCTGCTGCGTACATTTTTTCTTCGTAATTTACCATTAATGGGAAAAAGTCTACATTTCTAGGTTCTTTAGATGCAGTTGCTGTTGATAATACAACTGTATCCCCATATCTTACTAATACTGCACCATTAGCTTGTTTTGCTAATTGGCCTGTTTCAATTATTAATGGACTGCCTGCCCATTCTGTCTTAAAGACTTTTTTCTCTTGAGACATTTATGAATCTCCTCTCATACAATTAATCTCTTATATCATACCATTATATACTTATTTTTTATATTTATTTATAAAAAAAATCGAAAGAAATCTGATCGATTTCCTTCGATTGATATTGTGATTAACGACGTAATCCTAATGATTTGATTAAATCACGGTAACGTTGAACATCATTGTCACGTAAATATGTTAATAAATGTTTACGACGACCAACCATTTTTAATAATCCACGACGTGAATGATGGTCTTTCTTATGTGTACGTAAATGTTCGTTTAAAGTAGTAATTTCTTCAGTTAAAACTGCGATTTGTACTTCTGGAGAACCCGTATCTGTTTCGTGTACGCGGTATTCTTTAATTAGTTCGTTTTTTCTTTCTTGTGAAATTGCCATTGTCAATTTCCCTCCTATAATTGTATTCACCGTAAACCTGAGCGAATCGTCGGAGTGTCGATTAGCCAAGGAATAGGCACTTAAACTATTATACATAAAAGCATATTATCTTTCAAGCAATAATAACGATTTCGCTTCTTCTTTATCTTTTGTGATTTGACTTACGAGTGCATCTATTCCATCAAACTTTTGTTCTGGTCGAATAAAGTGATGCCAATAAACTTCAACACGCTCTCCGTAAATACTTTCATCAAAATCAAATATATTTACTTCAATGCTTATTTGAGAAACAGAAGGGTCATGGAATGTCGGTTTAACACCAACGTTACATACACCTTTATACGTTTTATCTCTAGATTTAATAAGTATAGTAACTGCGTATACACCTTTTCTAGGTAAAACATAATCATCAACCGGTTCTACATTAGCCGTTGGAAATCCAATTGTTCTACCTCTTTTTTCACCTTGTACAACCATTCCTTTAATAACATAAGGTCTACCAAGAGCCAAATTACACGCTTCAATTTCACCAAGTTCAAGTGAAGCTCTTATATCCGTTGTAGAAATTTTATCATCGTCTTGCAAAGTTTGTTTAGATACTACATGTACGCTAAAAGGATAATCATTCTCTTGTAAAGAAGACATATTACCTTTTCCATATTTACCAAAACTAAAATCATATCCTGCAATAACAGCTTTCACATGATTTTGTATGAAATACTGATCTATAAAATCATCTGCAGATACATTTGCAAAAGTTGAAGAAAAGTTTACTACGAAACAATAATCGACGCCTAATTTTTCTATTGATTCTATTTTGTCAGCAATAGGTGTTAAATATGTTGTTCGCTTCTTCTCAGGATTCAATACTACTGAAGGGTGTGGATCAAATGTCATAACTGCTTTCTTTAAATGTTGATCTTTAGCTACTTTAATCATTTTTTGAAGTACTTTTTGATGCCCTAAATGTATGCCATCAAAAAATCCAATTGCTAAAGCAATATTTTCATTTACAAATTGTGTTGATTTTATTGGGTGTGTAATTTCTATAACTTCCATCAAAATACTCCTTTAAAGAAAAACTTTTTTCGGCTTATATAATGCACTGTTTTTTTCGTATGTATCCATTATTGCTATGGCTTTTTCTTCATACCAAACAACGAATATACCATCATGTTTATGTTCGTCTATTAAATGTTTTTCTATTTTTTGTCCGTTTTGAATTCTTTTAACGATGTCTTCATCATTTATCGTTATTTTTTCTAAACCATTCAATCCATATTCTAATGGAAGAAGCACATTTTGTAACTTATCTTGCTCAACTATTTCTCTTAAATCATCCAATTTAACAGCTTGATCGAGTGAAAATCCACCACTTTTTAATCTGATCAAATGAGACATATGTGCTGGAAAGCCTAATAACTCACCCACTTGGGTTGCTAAAGTTCTAATATAAGTCCCTTTACCACATTCTACTTCGATTTCAAATTTGCAGATTTGGTCAACATATGAAATTTCTGAAGTTAATTCTATGCTATTAATAACGACTTTACGAACAGGTCTTTCAACTTCAATATTTTGTCGTGCGTATTCATATAATTTTTTGCCGTTTACTTTTACAGCAGAGTACATAGGTGGTATTTGTTCAATCTCACCAACTAATTTATTCAATGTAAATCTTATATCTTCGGTACTCCATGTATGCTCATTTACAATTTTCTGTTCTACTAATTCACCTGTTTGATCTTCAGTAGTCGTACTAAAACCAATCGTAACTTCTGCTTTATATTTTTTGCCACTTTCCATAACATAGTCACTTACACGTGTTGCTTTACCAATACAGATAGGTAATACACCACTCACTTCCGGATCCAATGTTCCCGTATGACCAACTTTTTTTGTCTTTAATATTTTACGAAGTTTAAACACAACATCATGGCTTGTCATGCCTACTTCTTTATGAATTGCTAATATGCCATCCAACTTTACGACCTCCAAAACATGCTTCATTTCAATATAAGTTTACATGAAAATGCAATTAAAAAGAAGAAATAACTGATAAACTGTAAAAAACCTAATAAAGACACCTGATAAATTCACTTTTCCGTGAAAGTACCAGGTGCTTAAATTCAATCAATTATTCAAACTTTAGTCATTACGATTTAAATCTTGAATCATACGTTCAATCTTATTACCATAATCGATTGATTCATCATATTTAAAATGTAATTCAGGTAGAATACGTAATTTCATACGACTTCCAATCTCAGATTTAATGAAACCTTTACCTTTTTCTAAACCTTTAAATGTATCTTCTTTTTCTTTATCTGTTCCTAATACTGTTAAATAAACAGTAGCATGAGATAAATCACCAGGAAGTTCTACATCTGTAATCGTTAAAAATCCAACTCTTGGATCTTTAAGTTTATTGTTTATAATATCCATTAATTCTTTTTTCATTTGTTCGCCAACGCGTTCAGAACGAATACTCATTTCTTTCACCTCTTAATATTCAAATCTCTATTTATACATTATTAAATTATAACACATGCTTGTTGGCTTAAAAAGACAATCATATCGAAGTTTAGGTAGTTTAAATATTATGATAAATGTGACATTATTTAAACATCATTAATCTTTCTTATCTTTATAAGCATTGATCGTATTATAAATAATACTTCTTGCTTCTTTAGCTTCTGGTATAGGCTCTAATGTAAATACATGATTTTGATTTATATACTCATGATATGCCACGTTATTATTAAATGCTTGTAACTTGTCATTAAACAATTGAATATCCGGTAATAAAATTTCTCTAGAACCTACGAATAATGTAATTGGTGGTAAGTCATGCAAGTCTCCATAAGTTGGTGATAATAAATGATGCTTTTTATCAGTATGACCACTCCATAATTCACCGACAAATTTTAATGATTCAACTGTTAACATTGGATCACTTTCTTGAAGGAATTCAGTAATATTTTCATTATCCATATTAATATCAATCCATGGAGAAATTAAAAAGACATGAAGCGGTTGTTTAATCTCTTGTTCTTTCAATAACTGAACTAAACCTGTCGCTAATCCACCTCCAGCAGAATCACCAATTATCACTATGTAATCGTAAGTTTCAATCATTCTACGATACAAATCAATAATAAGTTCATAAGACCTTAAAAACATTTCATTTGGAGCTTTAGGATATATTGGCAACTCAACAGTAGCATCTACTTTCGTCGCTAATTCTTCTATAAAATAATGATGAAAAATAGACGGTTGATGAATATATGCACCACCATGTAGGTATAATATACCAATATTTGATTTTGCTTTCACATTATAATTAATTACTTTCATTTCATCAATAAAATAATCATCCATATCAGTCTTTGGCTTATACATTTTAGGAAGTTGATATTCTTCCTTATTAACTTTATACAACGCATTAACAAAATCACATTTAGAATCATAATCGTCATAACTAGGACGTTGCGTTTTTGAAGCAATAATCCATTCAGCAATTTGACTTCTCATACTTCTTTTAGAAAGTTTCTTGATTACAACTTGGCTAAGTGCTAAAGTACCTCCGACAGTAGCTACACCTTTAAATAATGTTTTCATATCTATCTACCCCATATTTCTTAATACAAATATATTCCCGTTTTTTGGTAGAAGTACACATAAGAAATTACATTTTGTTATTCATCATTTCTATAAATCAACTGTATTACACCTGATTGAAATGTTCTAGTATTGATGAGTTTTAGTTCTTGTCTATCTTCAATATCTATAAATAGCGGTTTTCCTTTTCCGAGAACGATGGGATGTACTGATAATCTAAATTCATCAACTAAGCCGTAGTTTACAAATGATGTAATTAAGCTTGATCCGCCGTACAACCAAATATCTTTTCCAGGTTCTTTTTTTATTTCATTTACCCTTTTAACAATATCATCTTTAATAATATTTACATGATAATCATCAAAATTAAACTTTTTGGAAAAGACATATTTTTCTTTAGAATGTACCTTACTCCACATCGCTTTATCATCTTCAGAATCCGTTAAACTTGGTTGAAAATCTCCCCACATTTCATAACTTTTTCTACCATAGAAAATAGTATCTATTTGATCTAGAAAATCATCGAAATTCATTTCAGGATCCATAATACACCAATCAATTTCACCATTTTCACCTTCTATAAATCCATCAAGCGTAACAGCTAAATCTAGAATAATTTTTCTACTATTGTCTTTTTCTATCATAGTCTAACCTCCCAAATGGTCTTTCTCTCATCATACAGGATAAAATAAAACCTTCATATATATCCACTTATATGAAGGTTTTATGTTTATTTATTTGTCGTTTCTTCTTTAAATATTTTGATTTTCAATCCTATTTCATCTCTAACTCGTTGAAATTCAGACCATTCTTTTCCTGCTGGATCGTCAAAACCCCAATGTTCTTTTTGTACATGTGCTGGAATTGTTGGGCAGTTTTGATCTGCATGACTGCATAAAGTCACAACTAAATCAGCTTGGTTAAGTATATTTGTATGAATTAAATCAGAAGTTTGGTCAGTAATATCAATGTTAACTTCTTTCATTGCATCTATTGCTTTTGGATTTACGCCATGTGTTTCTATACCAGCTGAATATACACTCCATTCGTCACCTAGTAATTGCTTACCCCATCCTTCAGCAATTTGACTTCTACATGAATTACCAGTGCATATAAAGTAAATTATTTTTTTATTCATATATAAATGCCTCTTTTTCTTTAAAATATTATCAACGTTATATATAAGCCTAATAATGTAATAAATAGTACTGGGATTGTAATGATTATACCTGTTTTAAAATATGTTCCCCATGGTATTTTTACGCCTTTTTGAGAAAGTACGTGTAACCATAGCAAAGTAGCTAATGAACCTATAGGTGTTATTTTAGGTCCTAAATCTGAACCTATAACATTTGCATATATCATGCCTTCTTTTAATGTCCCAATTACATTTGATTGGTTTATTGCTAATGCATCAATTAGAACGGTGGGCATGTTATTCATAATAGACGATAGAAATGCTGCGATAAATCCCATCCCCATAATACTTGCAAACAGGCCATGTTGAGAAATTGATGTAAGGATATCTCCTAGGATTGTTGTAATACCTACGTTTTTAAGTCCAAACACTACGAGGTACATTCCTATTGAGAATATTACAATATTCCATGGCGCACCTTTAATTACTGCTTTTGTATTTACAGCTTTTGATTTTCGTGCAAGTAATATAAATATTATTGCTATTATACCAGCAATAATCGATACAGGTATATGAACAAATTCGCTAATTAAATATCCTATTAATAATATCGCTAACACTACCCAAGATATATAAAAGAGTCTTTCATCTTTAATTGCAGTTCTAGGATTTTTAATATGACTTGCATCAAAAGTTCTTGGAATTGATGATTTGAAAAACAACCATAATACAAGAATACTTGCAGCTAAAGAAAATATGTTAGGAATAATCATACGCGTGAAGTATTCTACAAAGCCAATATTAAAATAATCGGCTGAAACGATATTAACTAAATTACTTACGATTAATGGTAGTGAAGTCGTATCTGCTATAAATCCACTCGCAATGATAAACGGGAATATAATCTTTTTATTAAACCCTAAATTACGGACCATTGCTAATACAATCGGTGTTAATATAAGTGCAGCCCCATCGTTAGCGAAAAATGCTGCAACAACAGAACCTAATAACATAATATATATAAACATTTTCAATCCATTACCATTAGATGCTTTTACCATATGTATAGCTGACCATTCAAAGAAGCCAATTTCATCTAGAATAAGAGATATTAGAATAACTGCCACAAATGTTAATGTTGCATTCCATACAATGCCAGTCACTTCTATTACATCAGAAAAACTAACCACTCCCGTTATAATGGAGATGATAGCTCCTATTAGTGCTGTAATACCAATATCCAAGCCTTTAGGTTGCCATATAACAAATATTAGAGTTATTACAAAAATCAATATCGCTAATATAGTCATGCTTTGCACACTCCTGGCTCCATTGAGTTACAAATACAAGATTCACTATTGTGATAAATGCTTTGAAGTTGATTGTTTAACTCATTAAATAATTCTGTATTTAAACGATACATTCTTTTATTACCTTCTTTTCTAGTAAAGATCAAATTACTATTAACAAGAGACTTCATATGATGGCTTAAAGTTGGTTGAGAAAACTGAAAATGTTCTAATAAGTCGCAAGCACAAAGTTCACCACATGATAGTAAATCTATAATTTCTAAACGATTTGAATCAGATATTGTCTTTAATAATGTTGATAGTGCTTTGTAATCCATAAATTCTCCCTCATTCCTCTTAATAGATTAGCATCTATATAGATGATTGTCTATATAGATTTTAGATTAAAATCAAGTAAAATCGCACGAAGACTTCAAAGATATCGTGCGATTCAGCTGATTTCCAGTCAAAACGCACGAAGACTTCAAGGATATCGTGCGATTCAGCTCAATTCCAGTCAAAAACGCACGAAGACTTCAGTGATATCGTGCGATTCAGCTCATATTCAGACAAAACGCACGAAGACTTCAAAGATATCGTGCGGTACAGCTCATATCCGATATAAAAAAATGAGGCTGGGACAAATTAATTGTCTCAGCCTCAACTTAATATTAAATATTATTTTCTTTCGATTTCAACCATTTTGAAAGCTTCAAATATGTCGCCTTCTTTAATATCGTTGAATTTCTCAATTGTGATACCACATTCGTATCCTGTTGCTACTTCTTTAGCGTCATCTTTGAAACGTTTTAATGTATCTAGTTCACCTTCAAAGATAACGATACCGTCACGTATTATACGGACACTTGAATCTCTCGTAATTTTACCTTCAGTTACGTAACTACCTGCAATTGTACCTACTTTAGATACTTTGAAAGTTTGACGCACTTCTGCTTGTCCAATTACTTGTTCTTCATATTCAGGATCTAACAATCCTTTCATTGCTGATTCAATTTCTTCGATTACTTTATATATAATACGGTGTAATCTCATATCTACGTTTTCTTCTTCAGCGGCACGTTTTGCACCTGCATCAGGTCTTACGTTAAATCCAATTATTATACCGTTTGATGCTGCTGCAAGGGTAACGTCTGATGCATTGATAGCACCAACTGCTGTATGAATAATACGTACGTTAACACCTTCTACATCAATTTTCATTAATGATGCTGCTAAAGCTTCTACTGAACCTTGTACATCACCTTTAATGATAATATTTAAGTCTTTCATTTCACCTTGTTTCATTTGTTCAAACAAGTTATCTAAAGAAACACTCTTACTATCTTGACGTTGTTTTAGGATGTTTTCTTGTTGACGTCTTTCACCGATTTGACGAGCTTCTTTTTCGTTTTTAAATACTACAAAACGATCTCCAGCTTGAGGTACATCATGTAAACCAGTAATTTCAACAGGCGTAGATGGGCCAGCTGTTTTAATACGTTTACCTAAATCACTTACCATAGCACGTACACGACCATATGTGTTACCTACTACTAATGAATCTCCAACTTCTAAAGTACCATTTTGTACTAATAGAGATGCTGCAGGTCCACGTGATTTATCTAACTCTGCTTCAATAACTGTACCAACTGCTGCACGGTCAGTTTTGGCTTTTAATTCTTCGACTTCAGAAACAAGTCCGATCATTTCTAGTAAATCGTCGATTCCATCACCTTGAATTGCAGATAGTTGAACAAAGATTGTATCGCCACCCCAATCTTCAGGGTATAAACCATACTCTCCTAATTCTTGCATAACACGATCAGGATTTGCTGTTGGTTTGTCAACTTTGTTTACAGCTACAATAATAGGTACTTCAGCAGCTTTTGCATGGTTAATCGCTTCAATTGTTTGAGGCATAACACCATCATCAGCAGCTACTACAAGTACTGTAATATCAGTTACTTGAGCTCCACGTGCTCTCATTGTTGTAAATGCAGCATGTCCTGGAGTATCTAAGAAAGTAATTTTTTTGTTATTATTTTCTATTTGATAAGCACCAATATGTTGAGTAATACCGCCAGCTTCTCCAGCTGTTACACGTGTATGACGAATTGAGTCTAATAGCGTTGTTTTACCGTGGTCAACGTGCCCCATGATTGTAACAACTGCTGGTCTTTCGATTAAACTTTCATCATTTTCGTCTTCAGTTTCAAAGTAATTTTCTAAGTCAGTTTCATCAACATGAATTTCTAACTCTGCTTCGATTTCATAATCAGCACAGATCAATTCAACAGTTTCAGTATCTAAACCTTGGTTAATATTAGCTACTACACCAAGTAAGAATAATTTTTTAATAATTTCAGAAGCATCTTTATTAATTTTATCAGCTAATTCACCAACAGTGATACCTTCTTCATAAGTAATTAAAGATGGTGATTCTTGAACTACTTCTTTAGGTTGTTGTTGCTGCTGTTGTTGATTATTTTGCTTTTTGTTATTTTGCTTCTTATTTTTATTATTCTTTTGTTGATTATTATTTGGTTTGTTGTTGTTTGGTTTGTTATTTGTTTTGCTAGTATTTGCGTGAGTAGTTGGTTGTTCTTTTTTAGCTGTTTCTTGCTTTTTGAATGCTTTATCTAAAATTTTAATGTCGTTCTCCTCTAATGCTTGCATGTGATTTGATACTTCTATATTATTTTTCTTTAACTCATCAATTATATCTTTACTCTTTAAATTGATTTCTTTTGCATACTCATATATTCTTTTTTTACTCATATACTCACTCCTCATGAAAATCATGAATCATCGTTTTTAGCTTTTTGCTAAATCCAATGTCAGTTATGCCCAACACCACTCTGCTTTCTTTTCCAATTGCGTAGCCTAATTCAAAGCGTGTAGCAAAAGTTAAAAGTGTTACATGATAAGTTGCACATTTATTTTTTATTGTTTTTGTAACATTTGCTGCAGCATCTTCTGATAGTATGACAAGTTTTACGTTGCCTCTTCTCATTTCACTTATAACAATTTCTTCCCCTGTTTTAATCTTTCTAGCTCTTGTTGCTAGACCGAGAAGGTTCAAAATTTGGTCTTTCTTATCTATACTCATTTAGGTATACGCTCACGATATATTAAACGAATAATTTCTTTATATACAGGTTCGAGTGTTTCTTTATCACTGCCGAAATATCGTTCTAATTTACCTTGTTGCTGTGCAGTTTCAACAACGTCTAGATCTTTAGAAACATATGCGCCACGTCCTGGTGCTTTACCAGTTGCGTCAGCTTTAATTTCGTCAGCTTTATTTTTAACTACTCGAATCATATCATTTTTTGGTTTCATTTCATTTGAAAGTATACATTTACGCATTGGTATCTTTTTCTGTTTCATGATAAAAGCACCTACCTTATGATTCTTCAGTTGAAATAATGCCTGCTTCTTTTGCATCAGTTTCTGATTTGATGTCAATCTTCCAACCAGTTAATTTTGCTGCAAGACGAGCATTTTGACCACGTTTACCAATCGCTAATGACAATTGATAATCTGGTACAACTACAGTAGTTGATTGATTAGCTTCATCAACAATAACTTCTACAACTTGAGAAGGGCTCAATGCATTTCTTACAAATACTTTTGGATCTTCATCCCATTCGACAATATCGATTTTTTCTCCGCCTAGTTCATTAACTACAGCTTCAACACGAACGCCTTTAGCACCAACACAAGCACCAACTGCATCGATATCTCCGTTTTCAGAAGTAACACTTATTTTAGAACGGTCACCCGCTTCACGTGCTACTGATTTAACAATAACTGTACCATCATAAATTTCAGGTACTTCTTGCTCAAACAAACGTTTTAATAAGCCAGGATGTGTACGTGAAACAAAGATTTGAGGTCCTTTAGTAGTTTGCTCAACTTTATTTACATAAACTTTAATACGTTCATTTGGTAAGTATTGTTCATTTGGACTTCTTTCAGCTTCTGAAAGAACTGCTTCAGTACGACCTAAATTAACATATACATAACGATGATCGACTCTATCAATAACACCTGTTACGATATCATCTTCTTTATCAATAAATTCATCATAAAGAATGCCTCGTTCTGCGTCTCTTAAACGTTGCATTACTGCTTGTTTAGCAGCTTGTGCACCAACACGGCCAAAATCTTTAGGTGTAACATCTTCTTCAAAGACATCACCAATTTCATATGCTGGGTTCGTTAAAAGAGCTGTATCTAAAGCTACTTGGTCTCTGTAATCTTCAACATCTTCGACAACGTCTTTTCTAGAAATAACTCTATAAGTTCCTTCGTCAAGATTTAATTCTATTCTAACATTTTTAGCACTGTCATAATTTTTTTTATAAGCAGTAATCAATGCTGCTTCAATTGCATCTATTAATACCTCACGTGGTATTCTTTTTTCCTTCTCAAGGTATTCAATTGCAAGTAATAATTCATTACCTTTCACAATGTATCCTCCTTTATATTATAAAATTACTGATCGACGTGCTTTTGCTATTTTTTTGCGAGGCAACGTGACATTTTTAGTTCTTGTTTTTATTTTCACTTCAAGCAAAATCGATTCTTCAGTAACTTCTTTTAAAACACCTAACCATTCTTTATCCCCTTCAATAGGTTCATATAATGAGATAAATACAGGTTGATCAATTGCATTCAGATAGTCTTTTTCTTTTTTTAATGGACGTTCCGCTCCTGGAGATGATACATCCATGAAATACGGTTCTTTAATTGGATCTTCTTTGTCCATAACTTCACTAATCTTTTCAGAGGCAATTGTGCAGTCGTTTAAATCAACGCCACCGTCTTTATCAATTGCAATACGTAGATAATAGTCTGGTCCTTCTTTAACATATTCGACATCTACAAGTTCATAATTTAATTCTTCAAGTATTGGTTGAATGATTTCCTCAACGTTTGCTGCAACTTTACTCATAATGACCTCCCTCTTAATACAAACAGAAAAGAGCGGGAAATGTCCCACTCTTTCAACGTCAGAGTATTATTTTAAGCAATAACAGTATATCACATAATGGCGCTATGCTCAAGGATATACGTTACAAATCAAAAATAGAAAGCTGAGCTTTATCTGGCATATTTGGAAGTGAACCAAGTTCATCCAAATAATCTATGATTTTTTGCGAAACTCCAGCCTTTTTATTAAGATCTTCTTTAGCTAAAAATGGCCCTTCTTGTCTCGTTTCAACGATACGTTTAGCTACATTCTCACCCAGTCCTGGAACTGCGATAAATGGAGGGATTAAAGTGTCACCTTCAATTTTGAATTCAAATGCATCACTTTTTTCTAAACTTACCGGTAATAATTTAAATCCACGATGAGCCATTTCATTCGCAATTTCTAATACTGTTAATACATCTTTTTCTTTTTTAGCTAATTCATGGAATCTACTGTAATACTCTTTAATTGCAGATTTAATAGATTCTTTATCTTTAGTCATGACTTTTAAATCAAAGTCTGTTGCACGTACTGTAAAGTAACTTGCGTAATAATACAATGGATAGTGAACTTTGAAGTAAGCGATTCTTAAAGCCATTAATACGTATGCTGCAGCATGTGCTTTAGGGAACATGTATTTAATTTTCTTACATGAATCTAAATACCAATCCGGCACTTCATTTTCTTTCATTGCTTCTTCAAATTCATCAGTTAAACCTTTACCTTTACGTACCGCTTCCATGATTTTAAAGGCAAGTGAAGGTTCTAAACCGTTATACATTAAATAAACCATAATATCATCACGGCAACCAATAACACTTGATAAGTCACACGTACCAGTTTTAATTAATTCTTGTGCGTTTCCTAACCATACGTCCGTACCATGTGATAATCCTGATATTTGAACGAGTTCTGAAAACGTCGTTGGTTTAGTATCTTCAAGCATTTGTCTTACGAAACCAGTACCAAATTCTGGTACACCGAATGTTCCAGTCTTACATAAAATATCTTCTTCTGTAACACCTAATGATTCTGGTGTACTAAATATTTTCATAGTTTCTTTATCATCTACTGGAATAGTCTTCGGATCAATTCCTGATAAATCTTGAAGCATTCTGATCATAGTAGGATCATCATGTCCTAAAATATCAAGCTTCAGAATATTATCGTGAATTGAATGGAAATCAAAGTGAGTCGTTTTCCATGCTGATTTCTGATCATCTGCTGGAAATTGTATCGGTGTAAAATCGTATATATCCATGTAATCAGGTACAACAATAATACCACCTGGATGTTGTCCGGTTGTTCGTTTAACACCGGTACAGCCTTTCACCAATCTATCAACTTCAGCTGCACGCTTATGAATACCTTGATCATTCAAATATCCTTTCACATAACCGAATGCTGTTTTTTCAGCTACAGTACCAATTGTTCCTGCTCTAAATACTTTATCTTCACCGAAAAGTTCTTTCGTATAATTATGTGCAATAGGTTGATACTCACCACTAAAGTTCAAGTCAATATCTGGTACTTTATCACCTTTAAAGCCTAAGAATGTTTCGAAAGGAATATCTTGTCCTTCTTTTATCATATCTACATGACATTTTTCACATTGTTTATCAGGCAAGTCAAATCCAGAACCGACAGAACCATCATTAAAGAAGTGACTTTCTTTACAAGATGGACAGATGTAGTGTGGTGGCAATGGATTAACCTCTGTAATTTCGGTCATTGTAGCAACAAAACTAGAACCGACAGAACCACGTGATCCTACTAAATATCCATCATTAAGAGATTTCTTAACCAATCTTTGTGAAATTAAATAAATAACTGCAAATCCATTTCCAATAATACTTTCAAGTTCTTTTTCTAGTCTATCAATAACAATTTGAGGCAGTTCTTCACCGTATAAATTTTTAGCATTAACATAACTCATTTCACGAATTTCTTCGTTTGCACCTTCCATGTTAGGCGTATATAATTCATCTCTAATTGGAACGACTGTTTCTAGTCGGTCAGCAAGTTCGTTTGTATTTTTTACTACGATTTCATATGCTTTTTCTTCACCTAAAAAGTGGAATTCATCTAACATTTCATCTGTCGTTCTAAAGTGTGCTTTTGGTAACGTTTGTCTATTAAGTGGATTACCAGGTTGAGCTGCAATCAGTATTTTTCTAGCTACAGCATCATGCTCATTTAAATAATGTGCATTTCCTGTTGCGATAACTGGGATATCCAGTTTTTCACCAACGCTCAATATACGAGAATAAATTTCTTCCATTGTTTCATTGTCTTTAATAAGTTCTCTATCAATTAAATCTTGATATAAGCTCTTAGGTTGAACTTCTATATAATCATAATATTTGGCAACTTTTTCAACTTCATCTTGGTCTTTTTGCATGACAGTTGTAAATACTTCACCTTCATCACATGCGCTTCCAACTAGAATACCTTCACGGTGCTTATTTAACAATGAACGTGGTATACGCGGCGTACGATAGTAGTAATCAACTAATGATGCACTTACAATTTTAAATAGATTTTTTAATCCTACTTGATTTTGAACAATCAATGTAACATGAGACGGTCTTGCTCGTTTATAAGCTTCATCGTTAGATAAATGTTCATTAATTTGATTGTGATTATGTACACCTAATTCTTCTAATTGTTTCAGCATTTTGATGAATATATGAGCTGTAGTTTCAGCATCATATATCGCTCTATGGTGTTGAGTAAGTTCTACTCCATATTTTTTCGCTAAGAAATTCAAGCCATGCTTACCATATTCAGTATTAACTGTTCGAGATAATTCTAATGTATCGATTACAGCATTTGTAGTAGCACCAATACCTATTCTTTCAAAGCCAGTGTCTATAAAGCCCATATCGAATGAAGCATTATGTGCAATATATATTGCATCTCCAACCCACTCATGAAATTCACTTAATACTGTTTTAATATCCGGCTGTCCTTGTAACATTTCATCCGTGATACCTGTTAAGTTTTTAATTATTTCTGATAAACGTTCACCCGGATCAGAGAAGCGTTCGAAAGTATCAATGACTTCTCCATTCCTTACTTTTACAGCTGCTAATTCTATGATTTGGTCATATTGACTTGATAGTCCTGTTGTCTCCACGTCAAATACGATATATGTAGCTGTTTTAAGAGGTATATCCTGTGGTTTATATGCAATTGGAACACCATCATCCACTAACATACCTTCCATTCCATAAATCATTTTAATATCATTTTTCATAGCAGCAGCATGAGCATCAGGATACCCTTGTACACCGTTATGATCAGTTATCGCAATAGCTTTATGTCCCCACTTTGCAGCTTGTTCAACATACTTTCCAATATGACTAATACCATCCATTTGACTCATTGATGTATGCAGATGAAATTCTACCCTTTTATCTGGGGCTTTATCTAGTTTCGGTGATTTCTTAATTTCGTGAATATCAGTCATCATCATTACTAAATCACGAATAAATTGGTCTTGTTCAATTCTTCCTTGTGCTCTAACCCAAGTCCCAACTTTTAAAGCTTTAAAATGTTCTAAATCATCTTTACCTTTTCTAGTGAACATTTTAAGAATCAGTGAATCCGTATAGTCAGTAATTTTAAGTGTAACAATATGTCTACCACTTTTTAATTCTTTCATTTCAATATCAAAAATAACACCTTCTAGTGCTACTTTGTATTCTTCTTCTATAATTTCTTCAATTTTACGGATTGAATCAACTGGAATATCTTTACCAATTTGACATCGTGACACAGCATTTTCACTATCACCAGATTCAGCTTTTTCTTTTTTCATTTTTTCCATTTTCTCAGATGCAATTCGAGCTGCTTCTTCATCTTCTTGTTGTATATGAGCTTCGAATGACTCTAGCTCTCTCTTCATTTGTTCTTCATTATCCATTGTTTCAAAAATGACACGATTTATTTGAAAACCACATTTTTGCAATGCTTTAACTAATGAACCGTTAACCCTTTTATCAAAATAGTCACGCTCAATATCATTATTAACTTGAACTTTCACTACTTCTTCAGCAAAAATAATTGGTTTTTGTTTTAATTGATGTTTAACTTTATCACTTAAATCTGTACCATCGATACAATGTGGCATATATTTTAGAATATGCTCATCTATTTGTTCTTTATTAGCCACTTCAATTGTCCAATCAACTTCTGCAATACTTTGAAAAGCAGATTTTAGTTGATTCGTAAAAACAAGATACATTTCGCTTGATAAGTATTGCGGTAATTTGATATAGAAATGCCACAATCTTTTAGCTTGAGATACATCAATTCTTGTTAATTCACCTTGTTCAACAATACTATTATCAAGTTCATCTGTAATGTTCATCTGTGTGAGAAGCGTTTGGAATTTCTCTTTCCCTGTCATTGACACTTATACGACCACCTTCATCAAAATGAAAAAGAGGCTAATCTAAAAATAGCCTCTTTAAATATCTTATATTATATCAGAATTAATTGTTTTTAACAGTCTATTTCACTGCATTGTAAAATGATGATAATACATCATTTAACTCATCAATATGCACTTCTTGACTTTCTGAATTATCGCGACGTTTTACCTCAACGATTCCTTCAGCTGCTTTTTTACCAACCATAACACGTACTGGCAAGCCAATTAAATCTGCATCGTTAAATTTAACCCCAGCACTTTCTTTACGATCATCATATAACACGTCATATTGATTTTTCAATTGACTATAAAGTTGTTCTGCAAGTTCTTTTTGATCATCTTTTTTAGGATTAATTGCAATTAAATGCACTTCATAAGGTGAGATAGCTTTTGGCCAAATAATCCCTTTGTCATCATGATGTTGCTCTATAACAGCTGCTAGTGTTCTTGAAATACCAACACCATAGCAACCCATAATTAAAGGTTTCGCTTTTCCTTGTTCATCTAAGAATGTAGCATTCATACTTTCAGAATATTTCGTTCCAAGTTTAAATACTTGTCCAACTTCAATACCTTCAGCAAATTTAGCTTTCCCTAAATTGTCAGGTAATGCTTCACCTTCTAAAATAAATCTAAAATCACCATATGCTTCAATTTTAAAATCTCTGTCCACATTAGCATTTAAATAATGGAAGCCATTATCATTTGCTCCAACTGCTAAATTATTGATATCTTGAACAAAATTATCAGCATATATCTTAATTTGATCTACATTTACAGGTCCTAAACTACCAGGCTTTGCATTTAAAATATTTTCAATCTCATTATCATTAGCCATCTCGATATTTTCAGTTTTGAAATAAGATTTTAATTTAACATCATTTACTTCATGATGTCCTCTAATTAGTATCATGACATATTCATCTTCAACTTTGATGATCATAGATTTAATAATTTTATCAACTGTTACATTTAAGAAATCAGCTAAAGCTTGAGCTGTTGTAACATTTGGCGTTTCAATCTTTTCTAAATCTTTCAAAGAAGTATGTTCATGATTTGGAGTATATGCCACTTCTGCTTTTTCAATATTTGCAGCAAAATCACTCGTTTCACTATAAACTATTGTATCTTCACCAATTTCTGCTAGCGCCATAAATTCATGTGTATGGTCTCCACCAATAGCGCCTGAGTCTGCTAATACAGGTCTAAAGTTCAAACCAACTCTTGTGAAAATTTTATGATAAGCGTTATACATATCATGATAAGTGTCATCTAATGAAGATTCATCAGCATGGAAAGAATACGCATCTTTCATAATAAATTCACGGCCACGTAATAGTCCGAATCTTGGACGCTGCTCGTCTCTAAATTTAGTTTGTATTTGGAATAATGTTATTGGTAATCGTTTGTATGATTTTAATTCATCTCGTACAAGTGAAGTCACAACTTCTTCATGAGTAGGACCAAGACTAAAATCACGTTTGTTACGATCTTGTAGTCTCATTAATTCAGGACCATAAGCATCCCATCTACCTGATTCTTTCCATAATTCTGCTTGTTGTAATACAGGCATTAATACTTCAACACCATCAATGACTTCCATTTCTTCACGAACGATTTGTTCAATTTTATTAAGTACACGCTTAGCTGTTGGTAAATAACTATAAATACCACGCGCATTTTGTTTAATCATACCTGACTTTAATAAAAGTTTATGACTAATAGATTCCGCTTCTGCAGGAACTTCTCTTAATGTTGGTATAAATATTTTAGACTGTTTCATAAGTTTCCTCCTATAAATTACATGAAGTAACGTTGAATATCATTCCATGTAACCATAATCATTACAAATATTAAAAATACAGCACCAATGGAAAGCATAACCATTTCTGCTTTTTTATTAATTGGTCTTCTAAATATCATTTCATAAATTACAAATAATAGTCTACCACCATCTAAAGCTGGAATTGGTAATAAATTCATAATACCTAAATTCACACTTAACAATGCAGTGAAGCCCATTAATGTTTCAAAACCTTGTTTCACCACTGTATCAACATTACTATATATACCAACTGGACCATTTAACATATCAAACGAGAAACCACCCGTAAAAATGCTTCCAATTAAACCTAGTACAGCTTGGAAGATTACTTGACCAGCTACGATAGTCTTTTCAATTCCAGCTAATAATGGTCCAAATACTGTATGTTCTGTCGGTTGTGCTACACCAATAATGTATCTTGTTTCATATTTACCTTTACTTACTTCTTGTGTATCTTTCTTAGCCGCAACTTTGAAAGTCTTTTCTTTTCCATCTCGATCCACTTTTATTTCGACGGGTTCTGTTTTCTTCTCTTTAAAAATAGTCTGTATATCAGTGAATTCATTTATTTTTTTACCATCAACTGTTTTAATTTCATCGCCTTTTTTAATACCTGCTGTTTGTGCTGGAGCACCATCTTGTAAATCTCCAAATACTGGATCATTTGTTGGTACGCCGTTCCAATAAGCTAGTCCTACGAATATTACAAGTGCAAGAATAAAGTTAAACAGAGGACCTGCAAATAAAGTAAGAAATCTTTGATAAGGCTTTTTAGACATTAATTGTCTATCCTTTGGTGCGATTTGAATTAAGTCTCCACCTTGAACAAAATAAGCCTCTCTCGCTAATTTGAAATGGTGTCTTTCATCATCACTGGCAGTAATACCTTCGATGTAGATTTCATCTTCAAAATCACTATCTTTAATTTCTAAATGCTCAATTTGTTGAAATTTATGTTGATCATCCATAATTACATGTGTTATTTCATTATGGTCATTCAATTTAATTGCAATATGCATACCAGGTGTTAAAGGGTTTTGTTCTAAACCATCGCCTGCCATTCTGACATATCCACCAACTGGCAGTAATCTAATTGTATAAAGTGTTTCATTTTTCTTATATGAGTAAATTTTCGGCCCCATACCTATAGCAAATTCCGGACACATAATACCAGCTCTTTTTGCAAAAAACATGTGTCCATACTCATGTACAGTAACTAAAAGACCAAAGACAAAGATAAATGCTAAAATTGTATAAATCACGCTTACACCCCGTAATCCTTAGATTTATAAGCTGCATCAATTTTTAGAATTGTTTCTAAATCTGGATGCTCTATAACTTCATGTTCTTTCATTGCTTCCTCAATCATATCTTCAATTTTTAAAAATGATATTTCATTATTCAAAAATTTGTGAACCGCCACTTCATTTACAGCATTTAATACAACAGGCATCGTGCCCCCTATTTTAATAGCTTCATAAGCAAAGTGTATACATTTAAATCGATTAAAATCCATTTCCTTAAAGTTCAATTGTCCTATTTGAGCTAAATTGAGTCTTTCAGCATCTCTAAATGCTCGTTTTGGGTATGTAAATGCATACTGTATTGGTGTTCTCATATCTGGAGTACCTAACTGTGCAATTACACTTGTATCGTTAAATTCAACCATAGAATGAATAATACTCTCTTTATGTAAAACCGTTTCAATTTGATCAATATTCAAATCAAATAACCATTTAGCTTCAATCACTTCTAATCCTTTATTCATCATAGTTGCAGAATCAATCGTAATTTTTTGACCCATTGACCAATTAGGGTGATTTAAAGCATCTTCAAGTGTTACATTTTTCAAATCTGCTCGTTTTAAGTCTCTAAATGAACCTCCACTAGCAGTGATAATTAACTTGTTTATATCTTTTTGGTGTTCACCATTTAAACATTGAAAAATTGCTGAGTGCTCAGAATCTACGGGCAATATCTTTACATTTTTTTCTTTAGCTTTTGCCATCACAAGCTCACCAGCGACTACTAATGTTTCTTTATTAGCTAAAGCAATATCTTTACCTGCATCAATTGCAGCCATAGTAGGTCGTAATCCAATACTTCCTAATATAGAATTCAATAGCAAATCAGAGTTAGAATATGTCGCAGCAGCTAATAATCCCTCTTCGCCATGTACGAGATCTACATCTAGATGTTTAAGTTTATCCATGTCTTCTTCATGTTGTACAGATACAAGCTCTGGATGAAATTCTTCTATTATATTTTGAGCATATGCAATATTTTTCCCTACTGATAATGCCACTAAATTAAACTGTGAGTTGTGTTCTCTTATAACATCTAATGCTTGTTGTCCCACTGACCCACTTGCTCCTAAAATAGCAATATTCTTCATAGATTTCACCCCAATTTACAATTGAAATAAGAAAAGATTTAACAATGGTAACACAAAGATAAAACTATCAAACCTGTCTAGTATACCACCGTGTCCTGGCATTATATTCCCTGAATCTTTAACACCAAAATGTCTTTTTAATCCTGATTCTACAAGGTCACCTAATTGACCAAACATACTTAATAGCATTGTTAAAGGAATTAATAACCATAATGATACATCCATATTAAATGATTGTCCAAAAATAACCGCCACTATTAAACTCGAGAAAATACCACCAATAAAACCTTCTATCGTCTTATTAGGACTAATTAATGGCCATAATTTATGCTTACCAAATAATCTACCAAATATATATGCACCAGTATCAGTCAACCACACTAATAGTAACGCAAATAAGATAAATTGTAAGCCATGTTCTCTCGTTTCATAAAAATACATAAAACCTATACCAATATATGTAACTGACATAACGCAAAAAGATGCATCCATGAAGTTAAATCTATTTTTAGACATGACTGTATAACTCAACATTAAGAAACTCATAATGATTAATAATTGTAACTGTATACGTATATCGTTATTAATCAGTTCTTGAGGTAATAAAATAATGCATAGTGAAATAACAGACAAAAAACCTGGTATAGAAACAATCGATAAATTATTCATATTTAAAATTTCTTTTAATGCAATTATCGCAAGTAGATACGCTAATGCGATGACCGGTAATCCCCCATATATTACGATTGGAAGAAATACAGCCATTGCAACGATTGCAGATATTGTTCTCGTCTTCATTTTTATCTCCTTTACAGCCCACCAAATCTACGTTGTCTCGACTGATAAATTTTCAAACAGTCTATTAAAGATTGTTCATCAAAATCTGGCCACAATGTTTTAGTAAAGATAAATTCACTATATGATGATTGCCAAATTAAGAAATTACTCAATCTTTCTTCTCCTGAAGTACGTATAAGCAATTCAGGATCTGGTATTTCAGAAGTAAATAAATGTTTTTTCAAATTATCTTCACATACTTCATCAATAGATAAATGACCCTGTTCGACTTCATGATAAAGTTCTTTAACTGCATTTAGAATTTCAGCTCTACCACCATAATTCAATGCAAATACAAGATTTAATCCTGTATTATCTTTAGTTTTTTCGATAGCTTCTTCAATAGCATTTTTAGTATGCTTCGGCAAAGCCTCTGTAAAACCAATTGTCGTAACTTTAACATTTTTCTCGATGAGTTCAGGCAAGAACGTTTTAAGGAAATCAACAGGTAGTTTCATTAAATATTTCACTTCATCTTTTGGTCTTGACCAATTTTCCGTAGAAAAAGCGTATAGAGTCAAATATTTCACACCTAAATCATTTGCTTTACGTGTGATTTTTTTTACTGTTTGCATACCCTCATAGTGCCCTTTAACTCGAGGCATTTTTCTATTCTTAGCCCATCTACCGTTACCATCCATAATTATTGCTATATGTTCAGGGACTGTTAATTCAATGTCTTGATTATTTATTTGTTGTTTTTGCTTTATAAACTTTTTTATCATAGCGTCCTCCATCAAACAAACGCGAATTTATATGTATAATTAATTAAACATATCGTAATACATTTTATCACAAAAAGAACGGTTCTGTGTACATAAAGAAAAAAACCGTACCAAAGTCTGATTTGGTACAGTTCTTATCTTTAAACTTCCAAAATGTCATTTTCTTTTTGTGCAGTTAAATCATCTATCTGTTTGATGAAATCGTTCGTAATATCTTGAACTTCATCTGTTTGACTTCTTAAGTCATCTTCAGTAATATCGCCATTCTTTTCTTGTTTCTTCAAATCTTCATTTGAGTCACGACGAACGTTACGAATTGCTACTTTAGCACTTTCTGCTTCTTTTTTAGCTTCTTTCACTAATTCTTTTCTACGTTCTTCTGTTAATGCTGGTACTGAAATTCTAATGATAGTACCATCACTTGTTGGATTAACACCAAGATTTGCTGCATTAATCGCTTTAAGAACATCTTCAACTGAAGATTTATCGTAAGGTTGCACGACAAGTAAACGCGCTTCTGGTACAGAAATACCAGCTAATTGTTGAATTGGTGTTGGTACACCATAATACTCAACATTAACTCTTTCTAAAAGATTCGCATTTGCATGACCAGTTCTTATTGAAGCTAAATCTCTACTAAAACTTTCAATTGTTTTTGTCATTTTTGACTTTATTTCTTGAATAACATCTGCCATGGAATTACACCTCATGTTTATTTTGTAATAATCGTACCGATTTCTTCACCTTGAACAGCACGTTTAATATTTCCTTCTTCCATAATTGAGAATACAACAAGTGGGATATCATTGTCCATACAGAACGATGAAGCTGTTGAATCCATTACTTGTAATCCTTCTTGTAACATTTGAATATATGTTAATCTTTCATATTTTTCTGCATTAGGATCTACTTTCGGGTCAGCAGAATAAACGCCATCTACGTTATTTTTACCCATTAAGATAACATCAGCTTCTACTTCAGCTGCTCTTAAAGCTGCAGTTGTATCTGTAGAGAAATATGGATTACCAATTCCTGCTGCAAATATAACCACTCTATTTTTCTCTAAGTGACGAATTGCGCGTCTTCTAATATATGGTTCTGCAACTTGTTTCATTTCAATTGAAGTTAATACACGAGTATCACATTCTAATTGTTCTAAACTATCTTGTAATGCTAAAGCATTCATTACTGTGGCTAACATGCCCATATAATCTGCAGTACCACGATCCATACCTAAATCGCTTCCTGTTTTACCTCTCCAAATGTTTCCGCCACCAACGATAACTGCAACTTCACAGTCCATTTGAGCAACTTCCGACACTTGTTGTGCTATACTTTTTATCACTACTGGGTTGATACCAAAGCCTGAATCACCGGCTAAAGCTTCTCCACTTAGTTTTAGAACGACGCGATTATATTTAGAATTCTTAGTCATCTTGATCCCTCTCTATGCTTATAATTAGGTCTTTATATATAACGAAAGAAGACACAAGACGTGTCTTCTTTCTAAAAAGCAAACTTAGTTGCCTTTCATTTGTCCTTTTACTTCATCAGCAAAGTTATCAGAACGTTTCTCGATACCTTCCCCAACTTCGTAACGAACGAAATCTACAAGCACGCCACCTTCTGTTTTTAAGAATTCAGCAACAGTTTGGTCTGGATTTTTAACGAATGCTTGGTCTACAGCACAGATTTCTTCTAAATATTTACGCATTCTACCTTCAACCATTTTTTCAACGATATTTTCAGGTTTACCTTCATTTAAAGCTTGTTGTTTAAGAATTTCTTTTTCGTGAGCTAATTCTTCTTCTGAAACTTGGTCACGAGAAACAAATTTAGGATTTAATGCAGCAATGTGCATAGCAACGTCTTTAGCTGCATCAGCATTAGTTGAACCTTCAACAACAGTTAACACACCGATACGTCCAGCCATGTGTAAGTACTCACCGAATGAATCGTTGTCAGTTTTAGTTTTTAAAGTGAATCTACGTAATGTTAATTTTTCACCAATTGTAGAAATTGCTTCGTTCATTCTTTCGTCAACAGTTTGTCCATTTGCTAATTTAGAAGCATTTAATTCTTCAACATCAGCTGGTTTAACTTCAAGAATATGATCTGCCATTTCTTTAACTAAGTTTTGGAAACCTTCGTTACGAGCAACGAAATCTGTTTCTGCGTTTAATTCAAGAATTACAGCATCGTTACCTTTAGAAGCAACATAAGTTGTACCTTCAGCAGCAATACGGTCTGCTTTTTTAGCAGCTTTAGCAATACCTTTTTCACGTAAGTAATCTACCGCTTTGTCGATGTCACCATCAGTTTCTGTTAAAGCTTTTTTACAGTCCATCATACCTGCGCCAGTTTTTTCACGTAGTTCTTTGACAAGTTTAGCTGAAATAGCCATAATCTAATTCCTCCATTTATATAAGTAATAAGTTGTTTATAGTAAATCTTTCTAAAAAAAGGTGATAAGTTATAGAACCTTATCACCTTTTTGAAATTATGCTTCAGTAGTTTCAGTTGATTCTTCTTTAGGTGCTTGTTCTGTTTCTTTTAAGTCGATGTTTTGCTCTTCAGCTACATCTTCATTTGAAACGCCTTGTTGACCTTCTAAAATAGCATCAGCCATTTTACCAGTTAACAATTTAACAGCACGAATAGCATCATCGTTTGCAGGGATAACATAATCGATTTCATCTGGATCACAGTTTGTATCAACAATACCAACGATTGGAATGTGTAATTTACGTGCTTCAGCAATCGCGTTACGCTCTTTACGAGGGTCAACTACGAATAATGCTTGAGGCATTGATTTCATATCACGAATACCGCCTAAGAATTTGATTAAACGGTTGTATTCTTTTTTAAGTTCTACAACTTCTTTTTTAGGTAGTACATCAAATGTACCGTCTTCTTCCATTTTTTCGATTTCAGAAATACGTTTTACACGTTTAGAAATTGTTTTGTAGTTAGTTAAGATACCACCTAACCATCTTTGGTTAATGTAGTAATGTCCAGCACGTTCAGCTTCTTCTTTAACTGACTCTTGTGCTTGTTTTTTAGTACCTACGAATAATACTTTACCGCCTTCTTCTGAAACAGATTTAATAAAGTTGTATGCTTCGTCAACTTTTTTAACTGTTTTTTGTAAGTCGATAATATAGATACCGTTTCTTTCTGTGAAAATATATTTTTTCATTTTTGGGTTCCAACGGCGTGTTTGGTGACCGAAGTGAACACCTGCTTCAAGCAATTGTTTCATTGAGATAACTGCCATGATAATTCCTCCTAATTGGTTTTATTCCGCCATATACACTTTTTATAGAAACAACATGATATGTTGCACCACTCTATAATTTACGTGAATATGTGTGAATTTGGCTTTTATAGCCGTTGTTAAATATATCACATCTTATACTGTTCATCAAGTATTTTATTTATTTAAACCTAATTCATCTAAGAAACGTTCTTTTTTGATTCGAATGAATGTACCTTTCATCCCTAAAGAACGTGATTCGATAACGCCAGCACTTTCTAATTTCCTTAATGCATTTACTATTACAGATCTTGTAATACCAACTCTATCAGCAACTTTTGAAGCTACTAATAAACCTTCAGGTGCTCCAAGTTCTTCGAAGATATGTTCAATTGCTTCTCTTTCTGAATAAGAAAGTGAATTAATTGCCATAGTAATAGCTGCTTTATCTCTTGCTTCTTGTTCAATTTCGTTATGTTTTTCTCTTAAAATTTCCATTCCGATTACAGTTGCTGCATATTCACCAAGAACAAGGTCATTGTCATTAAAGTCTTGAGAAACACGACCAACTACTAATGTTCCTAAACGTTCACCGCCACCTAAAATAGGGAAGATTGTTGTTTGGCTATCTACGAATAATTCTTTGTTTTCTGGTGGAAATACAGTTAGAACGTTCTCAATATCAATGTTAGACATTGTTTGTTCAACATGCATTAATTGATCAGTATATTCTTTAGGTATGTGTCTGTCTTCTAACATTTTAATAATACGCTCGTTACTTAATAATTCATTTAAGCTTGAACCTAGAATTTTACCTCTTCTTGACACAATAAATACATTTGTAACTGTTACATCACTAATAGTTTTTGCCATATCTTTAAAATCTACAGCAATACCTTTATGCTTTTGTAGTAATGTATTTAATTCTCTTGTTTTTGTTAATAAACTCATTTAATTTTTTCTCCTTTTTTATAGAATAAATGCACTTAAATCTTTATTTGTTGCAATCGATTCTAATTTTTGATTAACGTATTCTGGTGTAATATCTACTACTGCATTTGGCATATTTGAAGCTTCGAAAGAAAGATCTTCTAACATTTTTTCAAGTATTGTATGCAGTCTTCTTGCGCCAATATTATCTGTTTCTTGGTTCACTTGAAAAGCAATTTCAGCTAATCTATTGATAGCTTCATCAGTAAAGTTGATTGTTACTAATTCAGTTTGTAACATCGCTTTGTACTGTTCAAGTAATGATTGTTTTGGTTCTTTTAAAATTTTAACAAAATCTTCAGTAGTCAAACTGTCTAATTCAACACGAATTGGAAATCTACCTTGTAGTTCAGGTATTAAATCACTAGGTTTAGACATATGGAATGCCCCAGCCCCAATAAATAAAATATGTTCTGTATTGATAGAACCATATTTTGTTTGTACTACGCTACCTTCTACTATAGGAAGAATATCCCTTTGAACGCCTTGTCTTGAAACATCTTGCCCACCATTATTATTACTAACTGCAATTTTGTCTATTTCATCAATAAACACCATGCCCATTTGTTCAGTTAACTGGATGGCTTCTTCATTTACTGATTCTTGATCAATTAATTCGTTAGCAATTTCATCAGTTAAAATTTTTCTTGCAGTTTTAACTGGTAATTTACGTTCTATTTTTTTCTTAGGCATCATTTGACTTAACATATCTTGCATTTGTGGATTATTTTCCATGCCCATCATGCCTAAAGATTGTTGCTCTTGTTCTACTTTGATTTTAACAATTTCTTCTTCTAATTCACCGTTAGATAATTGATTTTTTATATCTTCACGTTTCGTTTTAATTTCTTCAGTTGGTGCTTCTTCAACTTCTTCTTGTTGGTTAAAGTTTGGAAATTGACCGCCAAATAAAGATTCAAGTGGGTTGTT
Organism: Mammaliicoccus sp. H-M34; assembly: GCF_022386495.1. Lineage (NCBI taxonomy): Bacteria > Bacillati > Bacillota > Bacilli > Caryophanales > Staphylococcaceae > Mammaliicoccus > Mammaliicoccus sp. H-M34. The sequence continues at coordinate 205,155 of NZ_JAJNIK010000002.1, read as the reverse complement.
ACCATTACTTTGTGCTTTTTTCTTCATACTTGGTACAAGTAATTTAATTAATTTTTCATTCGCTTTCTTAGTAGCGTCATCATGTACTTCTTTTTTCTTTTCCTCTTTGACAATACGACGACCTACTTCAACTAAATCTCGAATCATACTTTCAACATCACGTCCTACGTAACCTACTTCAGTAAATTTCGTAGCTTCGACTTTTACAAATGGTGCTCCAACTAACTTAGCCATCCTTCTAGCTATTTCAGTCTTACCTACACCAGTAGGGCCAATCATAAGAATATTTTTAGGTATAATTTCACTTCTTAGTTGATCGTCTAACAAACTACGTCTATAACGGTTTCTTAGTGCAATAGCAACTTTACGTTTAGCATCTTGTTGACCAATGATATGATCATTTAATCGATCAACAATGTCGTGCGGTGTCATTTTCAATTGATTTTGTGACAACCTTAAACCCTCCATTTATATTTCTTCTACTTTTATTTCATGATTTGTAAATACACAAATATCTGCAGCAGTATTCAATGAAGCTTCCGCTATCTCTTTAGCTGATAAATGTGGTGCATATGACTTAAGCGCTCTTCCAGCACTTAATGCATAGTTACCGCCAGAACCAATAGCGATTATACCATCATCTGGTTCGATAACTTCGCCTGTACCACTTACAACTAATAAATCTGTCTCATTCATAACGATTAACATCGCTTCAAGTTGGCGTAGCATTTTATCTCCTCGCCATTCTTGAGCAAGCTCTACAGCAGCTCTCGTCAAATTCCCACTGTATTCTTGTAATTTGACTTCGAACTTTTCAAATAATGTAAAAGCATCTGCAACACTACCAGCAAAGCCAGCGACTACTTTATCATGATACAGTCTTCTAACTTTTCTTGCAGTTTGTTTCATGATGACTTGTTCACCTAATGTAACTTGGCCGTCACCTGCCATTGCAGAATGTCCATTATGTCTAATAGCAAAAATTGTTGTTGCATGTAATGATGAACTCATTATAAATTCTCCTTTACGCACGTGGATGTGCAGATAGATATACTTTTCTTAACTGATCTTTCGTTACGTGTGTATATTGACTAGTTGTCGATAAACTTTCATGTCCTAATAAACTTTGAACACTTCTCATATCAGCACCTTGATTTAATAAATGTGTAGCAAATGTATGTCTCAATTTATGAGGATGAATATGATATACCCCTTGAGTTCGCTTCACTATTTCATTTAGTGCATAGCGCACACCTCGTTCAGTAATCGCTTGACCTCTCATATTTACAATTAAATAGTCATGATCAATATTTAATTGATTTCTGAAGCTTTCAAGATAATCCGTAATAGCACTTTGACAATATTCACCAAAAGGAACAATACGTTCTTTATTTCCTTTTCCTAAAACTTTTACAAATGAATAATTTAAGTCTATATCATTTATCTTTATATGCACTAACTCCGACACACGTATGCCTGTTGCATATAGCAACTCTAAAATTACTCTATCTCTAATATTTGTTTTCTTACCATCATCTAACGTTTTAAATAACTTTTCCATTTCTTCTTCATAGAAAAAACTTGGTAAATGATGTTCTTTTTTAGGATGTACGAGCTGAACAAATGGATTTTGTATTTCACCATCTACGCTCATCCAATATTGGTATAAAGATCTTAGTGTCGAAATTTTTCGTGATACACTTGTTCGCTTATGTCCCTTATCATATAAAAAAGCAAGGTATCTCCTTGCATCTTTATACTCAAAAGAATCTAAAGATAAATGTTCGGATTGTAAAAATGCGTTAAACTCGTTTAAATCTAGCTGATATGCATTTAAAGTATGATTAGAAAATTGCTTTTCATACGTTAGCATATCAATAAACTGCTGTTCAATTGTATGCATCATTACTTATTCCTCCCAATTTATCTGAATTGTATCACAATTATAATAAATCTTAAAATATTTACTATAGCATTACTTTAAATGAGTTTAAGTGCTTAAGAGCGCGATTAGCTAATGTCTCGTAACGTACTTTTTTATCTTTAATTCGTTTTTCTAATGAAGGTAATAATCCAAAGTTCGCATTCATAGGCTGGAAATTTTTCTTATTAGCGTGTGTTATATAATACGCCATACTTCCAATAATAGTTTCTCTTGGGAATTTAATAGGCTCTAAATCAGAAACTAATTTACTCGCATTAATACCCGCAATTAATCCACTTGCTGCACTTTCTACATACCCTTCAACACCTGTCATCTGTCCTGCAAAGAATAAATCATTTCTAGAGTTTAATTGATATGTTTCTTTTAAAGCGTTTGGTGAATTAATGAATGTATTTCTGTGCATAACACCATAACGCACGATATCTACATTTTCTAATCCTGGAATTAATGAAATAACTTCTTTTTGAGCACCCCATTTTAAATGAGTTTGGAAACCTACAATATTATATAAAGTACCTGCAGCGTCATCTTGTCTCAATTGAACAACTGCATATGGTCTTTTACCAGTTTTCGGATCTTCTAAACCTACAGGCTTCATTGGACCAAATAATAAAGTTTTCTTTCCTCTTTCAGCCATCACTTCAAAAGGCATACATCCTTCAAAATAAATTTCTTTTTCAAATTCTTTTAAAGGAACAACATCTGCTTTAATTAAAGCATTATAAAATGTATCAAATTCTTCTTCTGTCATAGGACAATTTAAGTAAGCTGCATCACCTTTATCATAACGTGATTTTAGATACACTTTATCCATATTGATTGATTCTTTATCAATAATTGGTGCAGCGGCATCATAAAAATACAATTGCTCCTCACCAGTTATATCCATAATTTGCTTCGTTAAGCTTTCTGTTGTTAAAGGACCAGTCGCAATTATTGTTGGACCTGCTGGTATCTCAGTAATTTCTTCGTTTTTCACAGTTATATTAGAATGATTTTTTAATGTATCTGTAATGTATCCTGCAAAATCATGTCTATCTACTGCAAGTGCCCCTCCCGCAGGAACACGAGCATTATCTGCAGCTTTGATAATAAGTGAATCAAGCTGTCTCATTTCTTCTTTTAAAACACCTACTGCATTTGTTAACTGATTACCACGTAGAGAATTCGAACATACTAGTTCAGCGAATTGATCTGTATGATGTGCTGGTGTTTGCTTAACCGGTCTCATCTCATATAAATTAACATGTATTCCCCTCTTGGCTATTTGATAAGCCGCTTCGGAACCAGCCAACCCAGCTCCTATAACGTTAATTGAAGTCATTTTATATGCCTCCTTGATTTTCCAATTTTTGCTCCACATTGAATTGTATAACAAATCTGAATTTAATCAAATGATAAAGTAATAATAATTTTTAAAATTTAGTGACGTTTTACCTTTAAATCATTAAAACAAAAAACAAGTGCAAAAAGTTATCCTTAAAAATAACTTTTTGCACTTTGTATTTCTATTTTTGTTCTTGTTCTTTATAATCACAATTTGGACATACCACTTGAGCTGATTTTCCTTTTTTACGCTCAACTAATACAGTTTCACATTTAGGACATGAACGATCTAATGGTTTATCCCATGATGTGTAATCACATTCAGGATATCTAGAACAACCGAAGAATATTCTATTCTTTTTAGATTTACGTTCTACAACTTCGCCCTCTTTACATTTAGGGCACTTCACGCCGATTGTTTTAATGATTGCTTTTGTATTTCTACAATCTGGGAAGTTGGAACATGCCATAAACTTACCATATCGGCCCATTTTATAAACCATTGGAGAACCACATAATTCACAATCTTCACCAGCTGGTTCATCTTTAATTTCGATTTTTTCCATTTCTTCTTCTGCTCTAGCTACATCTATTTTGAAATTCTCATAAAACATATCTATTACTTTCTTCCACTCAATTTCACCATCAGCTACTTTATCTAGAAGTGTTTCCATATTAACAGTAAAGTCTACATCTATGATTTCAGGGAAGTACTCTTTAACAGATTCATGAACGATTTCTCCTAGTTCAGTTGGAACAAATCTTTTTTGATCGACTTTTACATAATTTCTCTTTTGTATTGTGTCGATTGTTGGTGCATAAGTCGACGGTCTACCAATTTTAAGTTCTTCTAAAGTCTTAACTAAACGTGCCTCAGTGTATCGAGGTGGTGGTTGAGTAAAGTGCTGTTTCGGATCAATTTTCTCAGCAGTTACAAGGTCACCTTTTTCTAACGGTGGTAACTTGCCTTCTTTTTCTTCATCCGTATCATCTTTAGTTTCAACATAAACTTTCATGAAACCTTTAAATTTGATAGTTTGTCCATTTGCTCTGAATTTCAAATCACCTTGCGTGATATCAGCTGCAACAGTATCTGCGATTGCTGGAGCCATTTGACTAGCCATGAAACGTTCCCAAATCAATTTATACAAACGATATTGATCTCTAGATAAGAATGCTTTCATTTGATCAGGTGTACGGTCAACACCAGTTGGTCTCACAGCTTCGTGGGCATCTTGCGCGCCTTGTTTACCTTTTGTTTCTTTTGATTTTGATAAATATTCTTTACCATATTGATTCTCAATAAATGTCGCAGCTTCTGCTTTTGCACTGTCAGCAATACGTGTAGAGTCTGTTCTCATATAAGTAATTAAACCAACTGTACCTTGGCGTTTCAAATCGATACCTTCGTATAATTGTTGTGCAAGCATCATTGTTTTTCTCGCTTTAAAATTCAATTTACGAGAAGCTTCTTGTTGTAAAGAAGAAGTTGTAAATGATTTAGCTGGATATCTCAGTTTTTCTTTTTTAGTTACTTGAGTGACTTCGAATTTATCTCCATCTAATTGAGTTGTTATTTTTTTAACATCATTTTCAGTTTTTAATTTAACTGGTTTACTTTTTTCATGTAAAAACTTCGCACTAAATGATTTTGTTTTATGTTTAAATAAACCTTCAATTGTCCAATACTCTTCAGGCTTGAAATTATTAATTTCATTTTCACGATCTATAACTAGTCTTAATGCTACAGATTGTACACGACCAGCTGATAAACCTTTTTTAACTTTTTTCCATAAAACAGGAGAAATATTATAACCAACTAATCTATCTAAAATTCTACGTGCTTGTTGAGCATCTACTAATTCATGCTCGATTTCTCTAGGATGCTTAAAACTATCTTTTACTGCATCTTTTGTAATTTCATTAAATACTACTCTTGATTTTTCATTTTTATCTATATCTAATATATGTGCTAAATGCCACGCAATCGCTTCGCCTTCACGGTCCGGGTCACTTGCAAGATAAACGTTTTTTGCTTTTTTAGCATAACGTTTTAAATCTTTGACGACTGGTCCTTTACCGCGAATTGTTATATATCTAGGTTCATAATTATTTTCAACATCAACGCCCATTTGACTACGAGGTAAATCTCTTACATGCCCCATAGATGCAACGACTTTATATTTTTTTCCTAAATATTTTTCAATGGTTTTTGCTTTTGCAGGCGATTCAACAATGACAAGATTTTCTGCCAAAGTAAGTCCCCCTTGCTTTTCTATTGATTACAAGTGTAAATGATAAACTGATAAATTCAGCTTTGTCAATTAAAACATTTTATAAAATTAGTTTTTGTTCACTAAATGTACAATAATCTTCTATAATATCTTGAGCATTTTGTACAAGCTTTGCACCTTCTTTAATTCTGTTATTACCACCCTTACTTAACGTCTGAAAAATCGTCCCTGGGCAACAATAAACATTTCGATTTTGTTCCAAAGCTAAATCGATTGTAATTAAAGATCCACTACGTTCATCAGCTTCTGTAACAAGTACACCTTGAGACAATCCACTTATAAGACGATTCCTTTCTGGAAAACGCCACTTTTGAACTTTTGTAGTCGGGTAATACTCAGATATAACAAGATGATATTTTCTCATTAATTCATTTATATATTTTGTAGCGTTTGGATAATGATAATCTAAACCAAAAGCAGCAACACCTATTGTTTGACCACCATGTTCAATTGTTTTTAAGTGCGCAAAATAATCTGCACCCATAGCCATACCAGAGACAATTGCTATTTTTGTATTTATTAGCTTTGGAATAATAGCATTACATATTTGTTCAGAATAAGTTGTAGCCTTCCTTGAACCGACTATAGCTAATTTCTTCTCATTATTCAATATTGACATATCACCGATACCAAATAAAACTAAAGGATAATCATAAATTTCTTTCAATAGCCTTGGATAATTTTCATCATCACTAAATAATAATTTAATGTTTCTTATATGCATTGCTTTGAGAATTTTATCAATATCGCTACTCACATATTTAGTATACATTTCTAACATATTGTTATAATTTAATCCACTTTTATAAATAAAATTTAAAAACTCACTTCGATAAGCTACAAAACTTAAGGTTGAATCATATCGAAGCATTTTATGAATATGATTTGTCGTGTAACCTGCATAAATTAGTTTCAAAATCGTTTGTTGATAATTATTCATAATAGTTATGCTCCTTATTATGTTAATTTAATAATTGTTAGAAGAAGAAAGTGTTAACGAGCTTGTTTACTATTTCTTCCTCGTTATCAACTCTCCCTCTAACTTCTTTCTATGTTTTTTAAATAATATCTCTTATATCTTTGTCCTTCACATTCTAAAAACTCATTACATATCCTCCTTACTGAATATACATTTTCTGCTTCACACCATTGAATTGCCTCTTATAAGGTAAACCCTTCTTCTCCTTTTATAACTGCTAATTCCATTATGTTGAAATAATAAACCGTCCTTCGTTTGAAAGTATTCTTGCATTGTATGCATATCGTATACTTCTTATTTTTTTCAATTGAAATAGTATAAAGCTTTTTGCAATTTGGACATTTAATACCTTTCTTTATAAGTGAAAAATCAAGTTTAATTCTCTGTTTAAATTTATGTGAAAAAAATTGTTGTTTTTACATGATTTGCTTAAGAATCAACTTGTCCCTAGTAATCTGTTTTGATTGAAATAATTTTGGAAATTTATGAAATTCTGATTTCAAAAGTACTTGTGAGCGTTTTGGAATTGAAGATTTTGCTGTAAATGTTGAATTTGAGAATATTAAATATTCATTTATTGGTAGGTTAATATCTATTTCGAGAAGAATTTGTTGGAGATTTATTTTTCCTTTTTTTAGTTGTATAAACGGTGAGGGTTAACGATTATGATGAGCACTTTGTATATATTGATCAAAAAATTCAAAGTCCTCGTAATAATGTTTTACTTCTAAAATACTAATTTGATTATTATGTACTATTAAAAAGTCAATTTGGAATGGATTCGTAGCTATAAATTCAAGATTATGTTTATAAACGATATCTCCATAAAGTTTTAAATGGTTATCAACAATACGTTCACCTTCATAACCATGTATCTTATTTATTATTTCATAGTTGCTATTATTAGCTTCACACCTTGATTGTAGTGCATTGTAATATAAAAAATCTGAGTTAAAGTTCTTCTTTCACTCCTTGTTTGTAAATATTTTACATATATTATATTATATGAATTTAATTTAGTCCATAAAAAATAAGAGGAGAGAAACAAATTAATTGTCCCTTTCCTCTCAAAATTAAAACACCAAATAAGCACAGTGTTTACTACTCGTAAAAACACTGCACTTATTCATATAAACTAAATTATTTGATTGTTAAACATTTTTCATATAAACCGTCTTCTTTTTTAATACGGTTGATTAATGTTTCAGCAATAACAGATGGTGTATCTGCAGTATCTACGCCACAGTCATTAAGTGTTTTGATTTTTTCAGATGCAGTACCTTTACCGCCTGAAATAATCGCACCAGCATGACCCATACGTTTTCCTGGAGGTGCTGTTTGACCACCGATGAAACCGACAACAGGTTTAGTCATATTAGCTTTGATCCATTCAGCAGCTTCTTCTTCTGCTGTACCGCCAATTTCACCAATCATAACAACAGCATATGTGTCGTCATCTTCATTGAATGCTTTTAATACATCAATAAAGTCTGTACCGTTTACAGGGTCGCCACCAATACCTACTGCTGTCGTTTGACCGATACCAGCTTGAGTTAATTGATGAACTGCTTCATAAGTTAAAGTACCAGAACGTGATACTACGCCTACATGACCTTTTTTGTGAATGTAGCCTGGCATAATACCAATTTTACATTCGTCAGCTGTAATAACACCTGGACAGTTTGGTCCTACTAAACGCGTTTTTTTGCCTTCTAAATATCTCTTAACTTTTATCATATCAATAACTGGAATATGTTCAGTTATACAAATCGCTAAATCTAATTCAGCGTCTGCACATTCAACAATTGCATCTGCTGCAAATGGAGCTGGAACATATATTACTGATACAGTAGCGCCAGTTTCTGCAACTGCTTCTTCTATTGTATTGAATACTGGTACGCCTTCAACTACTTGGCCACCTTTACCAGGTGTTACCCCAGCAACGATTTGAGTACCATAATCTAGCATTTGTTTCGTATGGAAAAGTGCTGTTGCACCAGTAATACCTTGAACTAATACTTTTGTATTTTTATCGATGTATACACTCACGTAACTCTCCGCCTTTCTTATCGTTCTTGAACTAATTTAACAATTTTTTGAGCACCATCAGCCATGATTGATGCAGGTTCGATTGCTAAACCAGATTCTTTTAAGATTTGTTTACCTTGTTCTACATTAGTACCTTCTAGTCTAACAACTAAAGGCATATCTAATGAAACTTCTTTGACAGCTGCTACAATACCTTCTGCAATAACATCACATTTCATAATTCCACCGAAGATATTTACAAAAATACCTTCTACTTGTGAATCACCTAAAATGATTTTGAATGCTTCAGTAACTTTTTCTTTAGTAGCGCCGCCCCCCACGTCAAGGAAGTTAGCCGGATTACCGCCGAAGTGATTAATTGTATCCATCGTAGCCATAGCTAAACCAGCTCCGTTTACCATACAACCAATATTTCCATCTAAAGCAATATATGATAAATCATATTTAGAAGCTTCGATTTCTTTCTCGTCTTCTTCTTCTAAGTCGCGCATTTCAACGATATCTTTATGTCTGAATAAAGCATTATCATCGAAGTTTACTTTTGCATCAAGTGCTAAAACTTCACCTTCACCAGTTGTAACTAATGGGTTAATTTCAACAATTGAACAGTCTTTTTCTACAAACACATTATATAAAGACATCATTAATTTAACAGCTTTATTCACTGATTCTTTAGGGATGTTAATATTAAATGCAATTCTTCTAGCTTGATAAGGCATTAATCCAGTTACAGGATCAATTACTTCTTTGAAGATTTTTTCAGGTGTTGCTGCTGCAACTTCTTCAATTTCAGTTCCGCCTTCTTCTGAAGCCATTAAAGTAATTCTATCTGTTGCTCTATCAATAACAAAACCAATGTAATATTCTTTTTGAATATCGCATCCTTCTTCAACTAAAAGACGTTTAACTTCTTTGCCTTCTGGACCTGTTTGGTGTGTAACAAGTACTTTACCTAATAATTCTTTAGCGTACTCACGAACTTCATCAATTGATTTAGCAATTTTAACTCCGCCAGCTTTACCACGGCCACCAGCATGGATTTGTGCTTTAACTACATAAACATTTGAATCTAATTCTTTTGCTTTTTCTACTGCTTCAGCAGGTGAAAAAGCCACTGAACCATTAGGTACAGCTACGCCCATAGAGCGAAAAATCTCTTTACCTTGATACTCATGGATATTCATTCTCCATCCTCCTATTACATACAATATGTTTGCTTACTTCTCAATTATAGAAAATGTAAGCGTTATTGTAAACAAGGAGAGTCTATTTTTAAGAATTGTTAGACTAATATTTCACTTTTGATTTAATTGGCTCAAAAGATTTCCTATGAATAGGCGTTATTCCGTAATTCTCAATTCCTTCTAAATGAGCTTTAGTACCATAACCTTTATTTTTATCAAAATCATATCCTGGATATTCTGAATTCAACTTTACCATCAATCTATCTCGGTACTCTTTTGCAATTACACTTGCTGCAGAGATAGAAACACTGTTCAGATCACCTTTAATAATTGATGTTTGGGGAATACCATTATCTAGCTTCATAGCATCTATCAATAAATGGTCTGGCTTGTAATCCAATTGGTCAATCGCTCTTTGCATAGCAACTTTAGTAGCTTCATATATGTTTAATTGATCGATTTCTTCAACTGTAGCAATTCCAATACCTACTGATAATGCTTTATTATAAATTTCTTGTTCAAAAAACACTCTTTTACTTTGTGATAATGCTTTAGAATCTGTAATACCTAAATAATGATGGTCTCGTTCTAAAATGACTGCACTTGCTACAACAGGACCAGCTAATGGACCTCGACCTACTTCGTCTATTCCACATATCAGTGCTTCTTCTTTATCAGCTAATATTTGATTCTCATATTGATTCATTTTAATATATTTCAGATTAAGATCTTCTATTTTTTCTAATTGTTTTAATCTTTTTTTAAAAGCGGTTTGAACCCCTTTTCTTTCATCTTCGTAACAAATAGAGCCTTTTATTTCATCAATTGATTCATAAAGATTAATCTCAGATGTAATATCTTTAATGCTCTTTTGTTTCATAAAGTCCATCCTTCATTTCTTCATAAATATCGAAGCAATAGTTGCCTATTTTAGCATTTCTTAAGTCTCTAATAATCAATTCTGTTACTGATTCATAATCTATCTCATTTCCTCGTTTCAACATACCTCTTCTTCTACCAATTTGATCGAATAAATCTACAACTTCATCTTCTTCATTTAATTCTATTTGATAAAATTGTTTTAGCTTTTCAGGATCATTATCAATTAAGAAGTTCAATCCATATATCGCAACTTCGTCTAAATGAACGATGCTATCTTTTATCGCACCAGTTAAACTAAGTTTTTTTCCTATCGTTTGGTCTTCAAACTTCGGCCATAAAATACCTGGTGTATCTAATAGTTCTAATTCTTTTCCAACTTTAATCCATTGTTGTTTTTTTGTTACACCTGGTGTATTTCCAGTTTTAGCAATAGATTTTTTGGCTAATTTATTAATAAGGGTTGATTTTCCAACATTAGGAATCCCTACAATCATGGCTCTAATCGCTCTTGGGCGAAGTCCTTTACTCTTTTCTCTATCAAATTTCTCTTTAGTTGCAGCTTGTGCAGCCTTCATAAGCTCACCTAAATGTTTACCATGTTTAGAATCAATTTGTACTGGATAAAATCCTTGATTCTTGAAATATTGCATCCATTTATCTGTTTCACTTTGTTTAGACATATCTTTTTTATTGAGTATTACAACTCTCGGTTTTTGTTTAACGATATCATCAATCATTGGATTTCTAGAAGATAACGGTATTCGAGCATCTACAAGCTCAAAAACTACATCTACCATCTTTAATTGTTCAGTTACTTCTCTACGTGCTTTAGCCATATGGCCAGGGAACCATTGAATTGTCATTTATATTTATCCTTTCTTATCTTAAACTTATGAAATATGATATATTTACCATATCTATATAGGAGGTTTGTTATGTTCTTATCAATTATAGTTCCTCTTTATAACGAGGAAACTAACATCTCTATTTTACATGAAAAAGTCTCGAACGTCTTTTTAAATTTGTCACATCAATTTGAATTAATATTTATTAATGATGGATCTACTGATCACTCTCTTCAAGTCTTGAAATCTTTAGCCGAAAAAGATGCGCGAGTTAAATATGTTTCTTTCTCTAATAACTTTGGGAAAGAGTCAGCTATGTATTGTGGATTGGAACATTCTAATGGAGATGCCATTATTATTATGGATTCTGATTTGCAGCATCCTCCAGAAATAATTCCAAAATTGATTCAATTACACGAAGAAGGCTTTAGCCAAGTCGTCGCTTTAAGAAATCGTAAAAATGAATCATTTATTAAAAAAATTCCTGCTAAAGTATTTTATAAACTATCTCAATATATGATTGATGTTAAATTAAAAAGTGGTGAAGGCGACTTTCGTTTAATATCGAAAGAAGTTGCAAATTCAATTTTAAAAATGACTGAATATAATAGGTTTTCAAAAGGAATATTTGAGTGGGTTGGTTTTAGTAAGACAACAATAACTTTTGACCATCAAGAAAGAAATGATGGTTATTCAAAATTTTCCATATTTAAATTAATTGATTATGCTATAGATGGCATAATTAGTTTTAATAATAAACCGCTTCGATTATGCTTTTATTTCGGTGGCTTTACAATGTTTATATGCCTGTTATATATTTTTATAACATTTATTAATATTCTCTTACATGGAATTGAAGAACCTGGTTATTTTACAATAATTTCAGCTATTTTATTCTTAGGAGGACTTCAATTATTTAGTTTAGGTGTAATCGGCGAATATATTGGCCGTATATATTACGAAACAAAAGATAGACCGAAATATATAATAGAACAATCAAATTTAAAAAAACATGAATAATTAAATAATGATATAGGTGAATGAGATGGTAAACAAATTCAAAAATTACATAAATAACAAGGTTAAAATTAAATATATTTTCCTATTCATTATTTTAGCAATATTAGGTCATAGTTATGTGCTTTTCAGATATTTTAAAGATGGTGTTATCTTCACAGGTCCTAATGATGGCATTGAACAAATGCTCCCTATTCAAATGTATTTATATGAACATTGGACGAGTGGTTCATTCTTCTATTCAACTGATTTAGGACTCGGTGGAGATATGTTTATGGATTTTGCATATTATTTTTCTACAAATATTTTATTTATAATAAACGTAATTTTGATTTGGTTAGGCTCATTCATTTTTAATTTTAATACTGAACATATGATTTTTTGGGCACAAAACGCAATATTTATATCTATCGTAAAATCATTTTTAATCATGACTTTTACATATCTACTATTTAAAAAACTTGGATTAAATCACATATCCTCTATTGTTGTGTCATTTTTATTTGCTGTATCTCCTATTTATTTTAGATTTACAGTTTACTGGCCATTTTTTAGCGATGTATTTATGCTTTTACCTCTTTTAATTCTTAGTATTGAAAGATTTTTAAAAGATAAAAAAATAGGTTTGGTTATTATTGTTGTTGCGATTACTTTTATTAATAATTTCTACTTTGCATACTACCAGTTATTAACAGGGCTAATTTACTTTTTATATCGATTTATATTCACTCATAAAGATGATCTTGTTCCTAGAATCCAGCAATTAACGTTATTAATTATTGCCAGTGTTCTTGGTTTAGGTAGTAGTTTGTTTGTATTTTTCCATTCTGCTCATAGTTTTATAGGTAATAATAGAGAAGTATATCAAGGTAGAATACCATTACTTTCAGATTTTACGAAGCACGACAATATTTTTTATGACAACTATTTATTCGTTGTACTATTTATTACGATACAAGCATTACTTACATTTAAATTATATAAACATTATTATTATCGTCTATTCAGTATATTTACGATAATGTTAATCGTCTTTAGCTTTATACCATACGTCGATAGTGTATTTAATGGTTTTTCTGCTCCACAAAAAAGATGGCATTACTTATTAACATTTTTCTCTAGTGGTTTAATTGGTTTTTATGTTTATTATTTTAAAACAATTCCACTTAAACATTATATTTTAACTACTTTACCAACTTTTGTTGTTATATTTGCAAGTTATTTCATAACTAAAGATTATGTCATATGGATATGGATGGTTCCGATTTTACTCATTAGTGGTTTGCTTGTTTTAACTTTAAATGTAACACGTAAGCTACCAATTATAATTTATTCATTGTTAATTTTGTTATTATCTTTTCTTGTATCAAAAGAGCATAGTAAAAATCAAATCTATCATGATGACCACGAAAGAAGAGCAAATGATTTTTATATACAAGCAAGCACATTTGATAGTGGCCTTCAACGTAAGCATATATCGAAATTAAAAAATCAAACTGGTGATGATGAAAGAATTGGATGGAGAGTATTAACTCAAGATAATACGCCGATGTACCAACATTTTAAAGGTATGAGTTTATATTCAAGTATTTTTGATGGTCAATTAAATCAATATTTATTTAGCGATGCAAAAGTAAATTTACAAGACGAATCTTTAAGTCGCTATAGCAATATGCAAGGGAGATCGAATCTATATAGTTTATGGTCTACTAAATACATTATGAAAAAGAGTTATCAAAAAGAAACACCTGCTAACTTTAAAATCAAAAGCGATGATGGCAAATATCAAATATTAGAAAATGAGGAAATGTTACCTGCTGTTAAAGTTACAGATCAATATTTTGATAAGAAAAAGATAAGTAATCCTTTAGATTTAGAACATGCCATGATTAAAGGTGTTGTTACTTCTGACTCTTCAAAAGAATATACACAATTAAACAAGACACAAAATTTATTAAATCAAACAAAAATTACAGAACGAGATGCTAACTATAATAATAATACTTTAACAGTTCCAAATAACGGTGATGGTATAACAATAAATTTACCTAAAAAAGTAGCAAGTAAGTACGAAGACATGTATTTAATGATGCATTTAGAACGGAAATTACCTCAATCCAATTTTACAATTCAAATTAATAATTATGAAAATAATCGTCTGTTTGAAGACTCTAAATATAGAATGAATCAAGATGATTTATTGTATCGTATTCCAGTACCGAAAGACGGTAAAATTTTTATAGGATTAACAAATGGCAAATATAACTTAAAATTACAAGGGTTGTATGGCGAGAATTACAATGCATTGAAACAAGCTGATAAGCGTAAACAATACACTTATCTAGAAGAAAATGGCAAAATAGATATACATTTAAAAGCACACCATAAAGGAACGGCGGTTATCAATATCCCTTATAGAAATGGTATGAGAGCTAAAGTTGATGGAGAGAAAACACCTGTTCAAAAGGTAAACCATATTATGACTGCTGTTGATGTCGATAAACAAGATAAACATATAGAATTATCATATACGCCACCCTATTTTAAAACAATGATCATCATTTCAATCCTATTCATAGGACTGAGCATAATATTCACAAGAAAAGTTAATCGAAAACCATAATTCAACTTATTATTTTCGGGGTTGAGACAATTTAAAAGTCTCAGCCTCTTTTCTTTATCAATAATTTATTACTGTTAAAGTTTAAGAATCCATATAATTGGGAATAATTAACTAATTATACAACAACATATTAAAAGGATAAAAGGTACCGACTATGTTAAAGAAATTTAAACACATCCTATACATATTACTTCTATCAGTTATTATTTCAATCCTATATTACATACCAACCATTTATAGATTTATACACTTTGGTGATTTATATACAAGTGTTGGCGACGGTTTAAAACAAATGATACCTTTTCAAATGTTTTTAATAGAGCATGCTAAACAATTTACAATGTTTTATGACATTGGATTTGGTCTTGGTGGAGATTATTTTTCTAATTTAAGTTATTATTATTCAACTTCTCCTTTTGCTTGGATCAGTATTTGTTTTGTTTTAATATATCAATTTTTTGCAAACTACGAACACTTAGTCTATATCGTTATTGCAAATCAAATAGTCATAGCAATCTTTAAATGTGCGTGTATCATAGTTGTAACTTATTTCTTATTTTTAAAGTACAACATACGCAAAATTTATGCCTTTATAGGTAGCATACTTTACGCTTGCTCAACAGTTTATTATTATTTTACATTCACTTGGTCGTTCTTTAGCGATGTTATGTTCTACCTACCACTCGCTTTATTAGGTATTGAACTACTCTTTAGACAAAAGAAAATTACGATACTTACACTTGCAGTAGCGGTAACGATTACGTCTAATTTTTACTTTACATATTATGAATTTATTATTTTAGCTTGTTATGCAATATATAGAATTATTTTTAAATATAAAGAAGACATTTTGACAGTTAAACAAAAATTATTGTATCTCATTTTATGTATTACGATAGGTTTTTTAATTGGCAATTTTGGTTTTGTACAAGGTGTTCTATCTTATATCAATAACGATAGAAGTTTGATCAACAATCATGTTGATGCAATTATTCCATTTAAAAAGCAATATAATATGCTATATGGTGGATTTTATATTACGATTTCATTCCTATCTATTACAGCTTTATTTTTAAAACCATTATATAAGAAATATTATTTTAAATTATTAGCGACATTCACCATTTTATCTTTAATTGGATCATTGTCACCTTATTTTGATTCGTTTTTCAACGGCTTTTCAATGCCTGAAAGAAGATGGGTTTATGCATTGGCTCTATCTACAGCTGGCCTTACTGCAATGCTTGTTCAACATATCCAAATGATCACAGTAAAACAATTTCTTTTAGCATCTGTACCACCTATTTTATTCATTACTATTTCAGCATTTTGGCAACAATCTTTTTATAGTTGGATCATTTTCATACCAATAATGCTCATTCTATTATTATTTAAAATAAAACATCCGTTTAAATATTTGAATATAGCTATTTGCTGTGTACTTATTGCATACCAATTTACGCTTATACAAAACTACCAAGATAAAGTTATTAAAAAGTATACACCAAATATTAAAACTGTCAGTAAATCAAATATATATTCACAACAAACATCCTCAAAAATTCAAAAACTAAAAGAAAATCAAATTGATGATTTAAGACGTATTGATATGTTAAGACCACTTTCTATCAATTCAGCAATGTATTATGATTTTAATGGAACTAAACTTTATAGCAGTATTTACGACGCAGAAATACTTAAATTTTATGAAAAAGATTTATTAGTCAGTATGCCAAGAAATAGTAATAGTTATTACGCTAGCTTTTCTGAAAGAGCTAACTTAAACAGTTTATTTAATGTTGATTATACTATTAAAGCAAAAGATGATTTACATTATCCAGCACTTTCAAAAAGAATTGACTCCTTTAAAGACCAAGATGAGTATTTCCACATATATGAAAATACAGAAAAGTTGCCTAGCGCAAGAGTTGTTAATAACATTTATAATGACACACATTTAGACAGCCCTTTAGAAAAAGAACATGCCATGTTAAACGGCATAATTACAAATGATAAAAAATCAAACAAACAAATTAAACCACCTAATGACTTACTTAAATCAGCAAACATTTCATACAATAACGCAAGTTATAATGGTAAACATTTAACTGTAAATAAAAATGGTGGTGGCTTAACGATTGATTTACCAAAAAATACTGCTGAAAAATATAAAACATTATATTTAATGATGGACGCTAAAATAATAAAACCTAGAGATATGAACTATTATATTTCAACAAATGAAAATAAAATATTTAGATATAGATTAAACTATCGTTATATTAGACCACATCACACTACAACAGCAAATATAAAATCAACAAATACCGTTCATATAAAATTAAAAAAAGGAACATATCATTTCAATTTAAAAAACATACAAGGTGAAGATTATTCAACATTAAAAAATGCTACTAAAGATGCTCAATCTCAAAATATTAAATTTCATAACAAACACACACATTATGAAATAGATTTGAATAAAAATCCTTCAGGCAATCTCGTTATGCCAATTATTTATAATAAAGGATTAAAAGCGTCAATTGATGGAAAACCAGTTAAAATAAATAAAGTGAACTATTTAATGTCTAGCATCAAAGTCGATAAAAATGATAAAAAAGTAAAAATAACATATGAAACACCATTTTTCAAAACGAGTATTTGCGGAATGTTGATAGGACTGATATTGCTAGTATGGTTAAGAAAAAAGTACAAATTATAAAAGAGTAGTTGAATAATCATTGAAAGAGGCTGAGACAAATTAATTGTCTCAGCCTTTCATTGTGCAGTGTTGATTTTGAGGATGTCTTAGATTAACTACTGACTTAATCTACAACTTGGTCGATCTCTTAAATTAACTGCCTTATAAATTACATCTTATCCAATTTTTCAAAAAAATTTATTTTTATCCCACTATCTTCATTGTATAAGGGACATTATTCTGAGAAATGTCCGTAAGAGGTGTTGTTAGGGACATAATTCTGAGTAATGTCCGTAAGAGGTGCTGTTAGGGACATAATTCCGAGTAATGTCCGTAAGAGGTGTTGTTAGGGACATAATTCCGAGTAATGTCCGTAAGAGGTGTTGTTAGGGACATTATTCCGTGAAATGTCCGTAAGAAATAGTGTCTAATGATCACAATCCAGAATTCTGCTACTAAGAACAATCTAACGTGCACTATTCGGAATTCTGCCACTAAGAACAATCTAACGAGCACTATTCGGAATCCTGCCACTTAGCACACGACCTATAATCAATGCCTTCAAGTTTCACAATCAATCCTATCCTCACAATCCCACTTTCTCCACACAAAAAAGAGCTTAGAATAATATATTCTAAGCTCTTTTCTTTAAGTACAAAGGTCAATGACCTAAGTCTTAATTTATCTAATTTCTTTAATACGAGCAGCTTTACCACGTAAGCTACGTAAGTAGTAAAGTTTCGCACGACGTACTTTACCGCGACGTTTAACTTCGATTTTCTCGATTTTTGGAGTGTGTACAGGGAATGTACGTTCAACACCAACACCGTAAGAAATTTTACGAACTGTAAACGTTTCAGAAATACCGCCACCACGACGTTTAATAACTACACCTTCGAAAAGTTGGATACGTTCGCGACTTCCTTCAACGATACGTACGTGTACAGTTAAAGTGTCACCAGCACGGAATGTAGGAATGTCCGTACGTAATTGGTCTTTAGTTACTGCTTCGATTAACTTATGATTACTCATTATTTTCTCTCCTTCTGACTATGTTCTTGCCCAATGTATATAATTCAATTAAATGCTAGCAGCGGATCATAGTGATATTGTGCTCACACACTTATATTAATATATCACATCGGGTAATTTGATTCAATCTATTTTTTATTGCTATTTAAGAATTTTTGATCTTTTTCAGTTAAAGGGTATTGCTCTAATAAATCTGGTCTTCTCTGTTGTGTTCTCAATAAGGATTGTTGATGTCTCCAATTTTCTATGTTTGCATGATTACCTGATAACAATACATCTGGAACCTTTAATCCTTCATAATCTGCCGGTCTTGTATACTGAGGATGCTCTAATAATCCAGATGAAAATGAATCATCTTCATGAGAAACTTGATTGCCAAGTACTCCTGGTATGAGTCTCACAATAGCATCTGTCATAGTCATACTTGCAAGCTCGCCGCCAGTTAATACATAATCGCCAATTGAGATTTCATCCGTTACACAATGCTCTCTTATACGTTCATCATAACCTTCGTAATGACCACATATAAAGATGATGTGCTCACTTTCTGATAATGACTCTGCTTTTTGTTGAGTAAATGGTTCACCTTGAGGACACATTAAAATAACACGTGTCTTTTCAGTTTTATCCAAAGCTTCTAGGGCATTAAATATAGGCTCTGGCTTAAGCACCATACCTTGGCCGCCTCCATATGGATAGTCATCAACTTGTGAATGTTTATTATTTGCATAGTCTCTAAAATTAACAGTGTTAAACTGAACAATTTCTTTGTCTTGTGCTCTTTTCATTATGGAATGATTAAGCACACCTTCATACATTTCTGGAAATAAAGTTAAATAATCTATTTTCATTAATCTAACAAACCTTCTAATGGTTCGATTTTAATTGTTTTGCGATCAACATCAACTAATTTAACAACATCTTCAATATAAGGTATTAAATATTCTTTATCACCTTTAACGACCCATACATCGTTTGCACCAGTTTCCATAATATCAACGACTCTACCTAAAGCGTCGTCTTGAACAAACACAGTACATCCTATAATTTGATAATAATAGTATTCATTTTCTTCTAGTTCAATCGATTCATTTTCTTGATCTTGAAAAATTTTGCAACCTTTTAAATGTTCAATATCATTAATATTATGAATACCTTCAAATGTTAATAAATGAAAGTTCTTGTGTATTCTATGTGATGCAATTGTAAAAGGAATTTCTTCGTTTTTATTTTTCACTTTTATAAGTTGCCCTTTTTTAAAACGTTCATCTGTAAAATCTGAATCGGTTAATATTTTAACTTCACCTTTAATGCCATGTGTATTTACAATTTTACCTATTTCAACATTCATTGAGCCAAGCCTCCTCAACTGTTTCTTAATTAACAATAAAAAAGAGCACCGAATAGGCACTCTTAATTAACTTCTACAAACACTTTCTTGCCATACTCGTTCATTGAACCAGACACAATTGTACGAATGGCTTTAATCATTCTGCCCTTCTTACCAATAATTCTGCCAATGTCTTCTTCATGAACGTCTATATTGAACGTAATGCTAGAATCTTGTTCATCTTTAGATATATTGATGTTCTCCGGATAATCTACGAGCGGTACTATAATTGTTTGTATTAATTTTTCCAATATAATCTACGCTTTACTTAGAAAGTTTAGAATTATGGAATTTCTCCATGATACCTTGAGTTGATAAGATATCACGAACTGTATCAGTAGGTTTTGCTCCATCAGCTAACCATTTTAAAGCTAATTCTTCATTAACTTTGATTTCTGCTTCAGGTTTAGCAACTGGATTGTAAGTACCGATTGGTTCGATAATACGACCATCACGTGGAGAACGTGCATCTGCTACTACTATACGATAAAATGGGTTTCTTTTTGAACCCTTACGTGTTAAACGAATTTTAACTGCCATGTTTAAAAAACTCCTTACTCATTTATAATTTATCTTCTACAAGTAAATACTATAACAGGATATAAATAGTTTGTAAAGTGTTTTCTCTTTACCAATTTAAATTTTACTAAAAAAGAAGAACGATGATGATTATTAAAGTCGTTAATCATACACCGTTCATCGTAATCACATTAAAACGGTAAGTTCATACCTTGGAATGGATTACTAGCTCTTTTGCCCTTTTTACCTTTTTTATTACTACCTGTAAATTGTTTCATCATTTTTTTCATATCGCCAAATTGTTTTATTAATCTATTAACTTCTTGTAAAGATCGTCCAGAACCTTTTGCTATACGACGCTTTCTAGAGACGTTTAAGATTTCTGGATTATTTCTTTCTTCTAAAGTCATAGAACGAATAATTGCTTGTACATTATCAATTTGTTTAGGGTCCATGTTAGCATTCTTCATGCCTTTCATTTTGTTTGCCCCAGGAATCATATTCATTAGATCATCTATTGAACCTAATCCTTTTACTTGTTCCAATTGTTCTAAGAAATCATCAAAAGTAAATGAAGAAGTTCTCATTTTCTTTTCTAATTCTTTAGCTTTCGTTTCATCTACACCCTCTTGGGCTTTTTCAATTAAACTTAAGACATCACCCATACCTAAAATTCTAGATGCCATACGTTCTGGATGGAATAACTCAAGTCCATCAAGTTTCTCACTCATACCGATAAACTTAATTGGTTTATTCGTTACGGAACGAATTGAAAGCGCAGCACCACCACGTGTATCACCATCTAATTTCGTTAACGTTACGCCGGAAACGTCTAATGTTTTATCAAACGATTCAGCAACATTTACTGCGTCTTGACCTGTCATGGAGTCTACTACAAGCATAATTTCATCAGGTGTAGATACTTCTTTAACATCTACAAGTTCATTCATTAACGCTTCATCAATGTGCAAACGACCTGCTGTATCAATGATTACGAAATCTAAATGCTCTTCTCTTGCATATTTCAAAGCATTTTCTGTAATTTCTTTTGGACTAACTTGATCACCTTCTGTATAGACAGGTATATCAATTTGTTTACCAACAGTTTGTAATTGTTGAATAGCAGCTGGTCTATAAACATCACACGCTACAAGCAATGGCTTTTTGTTATATTGCTTTCTCATTAACAATGCTAACTTACCTGCAGTTGTCGTTTTACCAGCACCTTGTAAACCAACCATCATAACAACAGTTGGTGGTTTACTGCTCATATTAATTTTACTATTTTCTCCACCCATCAACGAAGTTAATTCATCTTGTACAATTTTGATAACTTGTTGACCTGGTGTTAAAGATTGCATTACATCTGCACCTAATGCGCGTTCAGATACTGTGTTAACAAAAGATTTAACAACTTTAAAGTTAACATCCGCTTCTAACAATGCTAATCGTACTTCACGCATCATTGCTTTAATGTCTTGTTCTGTAACTTTACCTTTACCTTTGATGCGTTGCATCGTGGCTTGAAGTCTTTCTGATAACCCTTCAAATGCCATAAATTTCTCCTCCTATTCAAGAATTTCTAAGCGTTCTATTGCTTGCTTAAGTTCTTGATTATCTCCTGACAATCTTTTTAATTCGTCTATAATTGTTTGTCGTTCTTTAAATTTGTTAAAGAGTTGTAATTTAGTTTCATACTCTTCTAGTAATTCATCTGTTCGCTTTATATTATCATATACAGCTTGTCGACTCACATGAAAAGTCTCTGCTATTTCACTTAAAGCATAATCTTGTAAATAATATAATTCTAAATAATTACGTTGTTTTTCTGTTAATAAACCTTGATAAAAATCAAATAAGTAATTCATTCTCATCGTTTTAACGAGGTCATTACTTTCCTTCATTATGATCAACTTCTTCAGTAGTATTTTCAATATCTTCATTTGAATCAATCATGTCAGCGAATAGTCCATATACATAACTTTCCGCATCAAACGGTTGTAAATCGTCTAACTTTTCACCTAATCCAACATATTTAACAGGGATTTGTAATTCATTACGTATTGCTAATACAATACCACCTTTTGCAGTACCGTCAAGTTTAGTTAATACGATACCTGTAACTTGAGTGACTTCTTTGAATGATTTTGCTTGAGACAAAGCATTTTGTCCAGTTGTAGCATCTAAAGCTAGTAATACTTCATGCGGTGCACCAGGAATGTTACGATCAATAACTTTTCTAACTTTTTGTAACTCATTCATTAAGTTAGCTTTATTTTGTAATCTTCCTGCAGTATCACAAATAAGAATATCTGCACCTCTATTTTTTGCAGCATTTACAGCATCATACATAACAGCTGCAGGGTCAGAACCTTCTTTTTGACTTATTACCTCAACACCAACTCTTTCTCCCCATACTTTCAATTGTTCAATTGCTCCAGCACGGAATGTGTCACCAGCTGCTAAGACTACTTTTTTACCTTCTTGTTTATAACGGTGTGCTAATTTACCGATAGTTGTTGTTTTTCCAACACCATTAACACCAACCATTAATATAACATTTAATCGGTCATCTTCAATGTTCATACGATCAATTTCTTCATCATCTTGTACATATATATCCACAATCTTTTCAACGATAACTTCTCGTAATTCAGATGTTTCAGTTATGTTTTGACGTTTCGCTTCCATACGTAGTTCATCTACTAATTCCATAACCGTGTTGAAACCAACATCAGCTTGAATTAACATTTCTTCTAATGCTTCAAAGAAATCTTCGTCTACTTTTCTATAAACTGCTAATAAATCATTTAGTTTATTTTGGAAATTCTCTCTAGATTTTTCAAGTCCTTGTTTAAATTTCGCACCAAGTTGTTCAGATTCCCATTCCTCAAATTCATCCAATGACATAAGTCCGTCATCAAATTGTACCGCTTCAGGATTTTCTTTTTCATTGGATTCAGGTGGTAAGTCTTGAACTGGTTTTTCTTCTTGAGTTTCTAATTCTTTATTCGTTTCTTCTGAAGGAGAAAATTTACTTTTTAATCTTTTAAAAAAACTCATGATTGTAATGCCTCCAATTCTTCTTCTTTAATTGATTTTAAGTTAACACTCACAAGTTTAGAAATGCCTGCTTCTTGCATAGTCACACCATATAAACTATCAGCGTAAGACATTGTACCTTTTCTATGTGTTATCACGATAAATTGCGTTTCTGCTTTTAATTTATCCAAGTATTCAGCGTATCTGATTACATTTTGTTCATCAAGAGCTGCTTCTACTTCATCAAGTATAACAAATGGAGCTGTTCTCGACTTCAATATCGCAAATAGCAAACTGATAGCAGATAATGCTCGTTCTCCACCACTTAACAATGATAAATATTGTCTATTTTTACCAGGAGGTTGCACAACAATTTCAACACCCGCATTTAGAATGTCTTTATCAGTAAGCTGCAATTCTGCTCTCCCACCATTAAATAGTGATTTAAATACATTGCCAAAATGATGATTAACTTCATCAAACGTTTCTTTAAATCTTGTAGATACTTCACTATCCATTTCTAAAATAACTTGTTCTAAAGTTTCTTTAGCTTCTAATAAATCAGTTCTTTGATCGCTTAAGAAAGTATATCTTTCATTCACTTCTTTAAATTGATCAATAGCATTTATATTTACATGACCTAATTCATCTATAGACATCTTAGTTAATTTCACAGTTTTTCGAGCTTCTGAAATATCTTCTGGCATTTCATAAAGTGACTGTGCTTTTTCAAATGTAAGTTGATAAGTTTCATTCAGATGTGACAATTGATGTTCTATCATAATATCAATTTTAGAATGTTTACTTACCATATCTTGAAGTCCGGTTTCTATACCAGAAATATTTTGATGTAATGTTTGAGTATCTTGTTCTATTTTCCCAATTTCTTCTTGAATCAATTTATACTTATCTTGTTGATCCATCATTTTAGTTTCAATTTCTTGTTTTAAGACAGTAAAATGCTGAATTTGACCTTCTACTTTTTCAAACTGTCCACTGCCTGTATATTCATCAGAATTAATTAATTCTAATTGATCATTTATTTTACTTAGTGTATGTTCTTGTTCATTTAAATCTTCTTTTAATCTTTTCTTATCTCGTTCTTTCAAACGGTTACGTTCTTTTTCGACTGCAAGGTTTGAACGTTTTTCATTCAATTCATTTTGGATAGTCTTTTCACTGTCTTTATTATTAGATAAAGAGGCATTGAGTTGATTAATATTTAAATCAATTTTTTCTAACTCATTTTTTATAGTAACAAGTTTATTTTTCTTTTCTTGTAATGTTTCTTGCCCTTTTACAAAATTATATCCATCATTTTTTTCAAACTCAAAAGTCTCATTTTCATCTTTCAAACGTTTTTCTTTAGCTAAAACTGCATCTAGTTGTAATGTTACTTCGTGTTCACTTGCTCTAAGTTCTGTACCTCTTTCTTGAGTTGTTGAAAGAGATTCTTCTAATTGCTGAATGTCTGCTTTTAATGATTTTACTTTTGATTCAATTTGCGTAGTTTGTTGCATGAAGTTTTGATATTTATCTTCAGTCGTTTTCAGTTCATCTTTTTGAGATAGTAAACTTGCTTTCTTCTCTTTACCGCCGCCTGTCATAGCGCCACCAGGTGTAATAACATCACCTTCAAGGGTAACAATTCTATGCTTAAATTGAATTGTTCTAGCGATTTGATTAGCAGTTTCTAAGTCTTCGGCAATGATTGTGCTACCAAGTAAGTGTTCTACAATATTACGGTATTTCGGATCAAATTGAACACCTTCAGATGCTACTGTTATAAACCCATTATCTCCACTAATTTGATCGACAATATTTTGCGGTACAAAACGTTTTTTCACAACATTCATCGGTAAAAATGTTGCTCTGCCTAACTTTTTATCTTTTAAATATTTTATCGCAAGTCGAGCATCTTTTTCTTCTTGCACAATAATATGTTGAAGTGAAGCTCCTAATGCTATTTCGATTGCAGTAGTTAATTTTGATGGTGTATCGATTATTTCTGCTACTGCACCTTCTATACCTTTTAAAGATTTTTCTTTTAAAACATGTTTAACTCCAGAATAAAAACCAGAATACTCATCTTGCATACTTTTCAGAGTATTAATACGCGTCTTCATTTGTTCTGTATATCGATATGCTTGATACAGTTTAGACTCCGCATCTTTATATTCTTGTTCTTTATTTTTCAATAGTGCGTGGTCTAATTTATATTTTTCAGTCGTTTCTTTAAGTTCATTTTCTACTTCATTCAATTTCTGAGTAAAAGAATCTTTTTCTTCCCAAACTTTTTGAAGTGAATCATATACTTCTTTTTGACGACCATCTAATCTAGATTGTTTTTCTTGATGTGTTGTTAATTTATCCTCTAAAAATCGAATATCATTATTTATATCTGATTGTTCAGTCATAAGTTGATAGTAACGATCTTTAAGCTGTTCAATTCTTTCTTCAAATGTACCTTCTTGATTTGAGAGCTGTCCTTCTAGTTGATTTATTACTTGAACCATCTCTTGATATTTACTTTTAAAAGTGGATAATTCATCATCAATTTCTTTGATTTGTTCAGAAATTTTATTAATTCTCGTTTGTGAAGCATGCTTTTCTTCTTCTAGTCTTTCATTAGTTGCATC
Organism: Mammaliicoccus sp. H-M34; assembly: GCF_022386495.1. Lineage (NCBI taxonomy): Bacteria > Bacillati > Bacillota > Bacilli > Caryophanales > Staphylococcaceae > Mammaliicoccus > Mammaliicoccus sp. H-M34. Next base: position 178,688 of record NZ_JAJNIK010000002.1, on the reverse strand, counting down.
ACTATTTTTTTGGCGCTCTTTTAATACTTCGAGTTGACCTGTAAATCGTTCTAATGACTCTGTAGCTTCTACTAATGACTTATTAGATTCTTGAATTTGATAAGAAATGTTGTCTCTTGCTTTTTTCTTTTCATTTAATTCAAACGTCATTGCATCTAGTTCATTTGTTTTTTGATCTTTTTGATTTTGAAAATGCTCAATATCTTGTTCTAATTGTTTAAAATCTTTATTAAAACTTTCAATATCGTATACAGTCACTGTAATATCGCTTTTTTTCATTTCTTCTTTCAAAGCAATATATTCTTCAGCAATTGCTGCTTCTTCTCTTAAAGGCTCAACTCGCGCTTCTAAGTCAAATACAATATCTTCGACTCGATTTAAATTTTGTTCAGTTTCATCTAATTTATGAGTAGCTTCTTTCTTACGTTTCTTATATTTTAAGACTCCAGCAGCTTCTTCTATTAAATATCTTCTATCAGTCGGTTTAGCATTTAACACTTCATCAACTTTACCTTGTGATATTATACTGAACGCTTCTTTTCCTAAACCTGAATCTAAAAATAAATCTATAACAGATTTCAAACGTGTACGTTCCTTATTTAAATAATATTCACTATCGCCATTTCTATATAGTCTACGTTCAACAGTGATTGTATCTTCATCTATATTTAATTTTCTAGAATGATTATCTAGCGTTAATTTAACTTCTGCATATTGACATTTCTTACGTTCCTTAGACCCATTGAATATAACATCTTCCATCTTAGAACCACGTAAACTTTTGGCAGATTGTTCGCCTAGAACCCATTTTATAGCGTCCGTAATGTTACTTTTCCCACTACCATTCGGTCCAACAATAGCTGTTACACCATTATCAAAATCTACATGTGTATGTTCAGCAAAAGATTTAAACCCATATGCATCTATTGATTTTAAATAAACCATAAACTACCCCTTATTAACCATTATTCAGCGCTTTTTTAGCTGCATTTTGCTCTGATTCTTTTTTCGTTCTACCTTGTCCAGTTTCTAAAGGATTACCATTTAACAATACTTCTGAAGTAAATAACTTATGATGAGCTGGACCACTTTCATCTAACAAATTATAAGTAATCGTACCTTTATTGCGACGATGCATAAACTCTTGTAATTCAGTTTTGTAGTCTCTATTAGCCGTATAACTGTCATCTATAACATGTGGATATACAACTTTATTTAAAAATACTTCTACAGTATCAAGACCTTTATCCAAATATAATGCACCAATAAACGATTCAAAAGCATCAGCTATAAGAGAAGGTCTTTCACGTCCACCCGTTTTCTCTTCACCTTTACCTAATAAAAGTAATTCATTCATATTCAAACTCATTGCAAATGTTACAAGTGATGGTTCACATACAATTGATGCGCGCAGTTTAGTGAGCTTACCCTCTGGAAGTAATGGGAATTTCTTATACAAAAACTGTGACACCGTCAATTCTAACACCGCATCTCCTAAAAATTCTAATCGCTCATTATGACTTAGCTTATCAAGTTTAAAATCATTAATAAAACTAGAATGAGAGAACGCTTGTACATATATATCATAATTTTCAAATTCGATATCGACTTCATTCATGAACTCATCGAATCTGGCTTTAAACTGGGTTATGATTTGTGATTTATTTTTAAACATGCCTTTCCTCCTTAACATTATGTTTCCTATCTATTTTACGTTATATTTCATAAAAAAAAAAGAATATTATCATAAAGAACAATAACAGTTCATAATCTATATACATATTACAAATAAAGGAAAGAATATAAACATATATCTAATAGAATGCGTAAAAAACTGCCGACAAAATATAAACTTTGTCGACAGTTTGAATTAATTAACTTACATTTAATTAGTTTGGTCTGATAAACCACATTTCACTTTCGTAATCGTGTGTAATTCGCTGAGCAACCTCAGTCTTATCAGTTCCACCACCATACCAATTTTGATCTAGACTTTGGAATTGCATTAAGTTTCCATCAGCATTACCATTTAATACAATTGCTGTATGACCTGCTCCAGAACCAAAATCTCCATTAAATACTACAATATCTCCAGGTTTTGCAACAAATGAAGGTGAATTCTTATAAACTGTAGCTTCACCACTAAAATTATTAGCAGTTGGAATATCTTTTGCATAATCACCGTGTAAACCATGACCATATAAATAATTCCAATAGTAGTTCACAAGATCAAAGCACTGCCACCCATAATAGCCATCAAAATCCCAACCCTTACCTTCTAATGAATAAATATAATTCATGGCAGCCGTTGAAGATTTCGCAACTTCTTTTTGGACCTTGCTCGATTTTTTATCATAATCTCTATGTTCAATTTCTACGTTCTGTATCTTAGGTGTTTTGTCTTTAGATGTATCACTACCGCCGCCTTCTTTAGCGTCAGCATCCATATTCAAATTCAGTGCAGTCAAACTCGTAAATGCGATCGCTAACAATAATTTAGACTTAATTTTCATACATCCCCTTTAACATTATGTATTAAATATTCCTATTTGGAATATTAAAACATTTTAACATATATAAAGTATACTGGATAGGTTATATAGATTAAGTATAGATTGCAATTTTTGTAAATTATTCAATTAAAAACATAAAAGTAACTGTAAAGAAATCTAGTGTCCTAGAGTTCTTTACAGTTACTTTTATGTTTGATTTTATTTATCTTGTCTTATACTTTTAAATAAATAAAATAAATATAAAACCCCAAAGCAGCAAAAAATAACTATAAATATATTAATAATTATGCTTAATATATTTGGTGTAGGTAAATAGGAAAATAAGAACAACATTGGTATAAAACATATAAATTCTAATAAAGTTATACTTTCATATATTTCTTTTAAATTGTTCACAATATACCTCCTGTCTAACTCAGCATTTTACATGCATCATTCCCTCTCTTGTAATAAGTTTTAAATTCTAGTATAGCTATATTATCCTTTTTTACATTATATACCAATTTGCCTTTTATTGTAAGAATTTGAATACCTCTTAAAAATACCCACATTACAGAAATCACGAAGGTAGAAATGTTTCTCTTTAAGAGCGATTCAGATGGTGTTTCGCTAGAAGTATGAATGAAAAACCTATCAAAGAAGAAAGTGAAGAAATACTAAATCATAATAGTGACTCTCAAGTTATACATGAAGTATATAATAAATAATTAAAGGCTGAGACAAAATTTGTCCCAGCCTTTCTAAAATATAGAATTATTTTTCTAATGATTCAATATATTTAACAGCGTCACCAACTGTGTTGATTTTTTCTGCTTCCTCATCAGGGATTTCCATATCAAATTCATCTTCTAATTCCATTACTAATTCAGCGATATCTAAAGAATCAGCACCTAAATCATCTTTAAATGAAGCTTCAGGTGTTACTTTTTCAGCGTCTACACCTAAACGATCTACAATAATTTCTTTAACTTTATCGAAACTTGCCATTCCATTCACCTCCTTTAAATAATTGTCTATTCTATATAATAAGAAATACAATTTCTCTTACTACCATGTATTACTATATAATAAATCCTATTGCATGTACATTCCGCCATTAACATGAATTGTTTGACCTGTTATATAACTTGCTTTATCGCTTGCAAGGAAAGCTACAGTATTCGCAATATCACTATCTTCACCAAATCTTGCTAATGGAATTTGTTGTTTCATTTGATTTTTTAAATCATCTGATAGTTGATCTGTCATATCTGAAACGATAAAACCTGGAGCTACAGCGTTACAAGTTATGCCTCTTGATGCTAATTCTCTTGCAAAAGTTCTTGTCATACCTTCTACACCTGATTTAGTAGCAACATAGTTTACTTGACCAGGATTACCTAAAGCACCAACGACACTTGAAAGGTTGATAATACGGCCTGACTTTTGTTTTAACATAGGTCTTGTAACTGCTTGAACACAGTTAAATACGCCTTTTAAATTTGTGTTTATTACGTCATCCCATTCATCTTGTTTCATTCTCATCAATAAATTATCTTTTGTAATACCTGCATTATTTACTAATACATCAATTGTTCCAAATTGATTCGTAGTTTCTTTAATCATAGCTTTTACTTCATCAATTTCACTAACGTTAGCTTGTATAGCAAATGCATCTACACCGAATTCTTTTATTTCAGAAACAACTTGTTCAGCTTTTTCTTTGTTTCCTGCATAGTTTACGACTACGTTATAGCCTTCTTTACCAAGTTCTAGTGCGATTTTTCTACCTATACCTCTAGAAGCACCCGTTACGATTGCTGTTTTTGTCATTATTCATTCCATCCTTTAATATCATCAATAGTTTGAATTGATGTTATTTTAACATCTCGGCTAATTTTTTTGACTAAACCAGATAAAACTTTATTCGGACCTACTTCAATAAAATGATCTACACCTTGATCAATCAAATATTCGATAGATTGACTGAATTCTACTGGTGAAAATAATTGTTTCACCATATTTTCTTTTATTACTTTATGGTCTGTTTCAGGTTTTGCATAAACATTTTGAACGATTGGATGATTCGCATCTTTCCATTCAAATTGGTTAATATAATTTTCAAAATCATCAGCAATTGTTTTCATCATTGAAGAGTGAAATGGCCCTGAAACTTTCAATGGCATAACACGCTTTGCTCCAAGTGATTTACCTTCTGAGACTAATTTATCTATTAATTCTGAATGTCCAGATACAACAATTTGTCCAGGACAATTAATATTTGCAGGTTCAATTAATTTATCTTCAGTAGATAATTGCTCACATATAGCTCTTACTTCATCTATATTTAGTCCTAAAACTGCAGCCATAGAACCTACGCCTTGTGGAAAAGCTTCAGACATTAATGTACCACGTTTATGTACAATTTGAACTGCATCTTCAAATTTTAATACACCTTCTGATACTAATGCTGAATATTCCCCTAAACTATGTCCTAAAGCAAAGTCATAATTTAAATTTTCCAACGCGTTCATTAGTGCTGAACTATGTGTTAATAAAGCTGGTTGAGTATATTCTGTTAAACCTAAAATTTCTTCTGGATCTTTAAACATTATTTCAAGCAAATCAAAAGATAATGATTCATTTGCTCTATCTAAAATGGATGTTGAATTAATTTCTTTTTGATATAAATCCTCGGCCATCCCTACTTTTTGAGAGCCTTGACCTGGAAACATAATGGCAACTTTACTCATTTATTTCACCTACTGCTTTCTTCATTTTATCTACTATTTTAGTATCTGCAGCTAGTTTAGCTTGTTTAATCGCATTATAAAAAGCTCGTTCGTTTGATGATCCATGTGCTTTTACGACGATACCATTCAGTCCTAATAGAACGGAACCACCATATTCGGCATAGTCCATTTTATCATTAATTTTTTTAAAATCTTTTTTCAAGGTAAGTGCAGCTAGTTTATTTTTAGTTGATGCAGTCATTGCCTCTTTTAACATTTTAAATATGCCAGTTGCTGTACCTTCTATTGTTTTTAATACCAAATTCCCGTTATATCCATCTGACACAACAACATCACATGCATCTAAAAGTAAAGATTTTGACTCAACATTACCAATAAAATTATCAAATTTTTCTTCTTTTAATAATTGATATGTTTTTTTAGTTACAGCATTACCTTTAGATTCTTCAGTACCTATATTTAGTAAGGCAAGTGAAGGATTATCGATTTTTCTAACTTGTTTTGCATATATCTCACCCATTTTTGCATATTGAACTAGGTGTTCAGGTTTAGCATCTGAGTTTGCACCGATATCTAAAAATACAAATCCTTTTCCCGTTACTGTAGGAAATGTAGCTACTAATGCTGGTCTTTCTATACCTTTAATTCTACCTACAATAAATAATCCACTACTCATCAACGCACCTGTATTACCAGCTGATACACACGCTTCTGCTTTTCCCTCTTTAACAGCATTAGCCATCAAAACCATAGATGAATTTTTCTTTTTCTTTATAGACCTTACTGGTTCATCATCCATTGTTATCACTTCATCTGTATGTTGAAAAGTTATACGTTCATGCTGATAGTTATATTGTTTTTCATCTCCATACAATAAAATTTCTAAGTCTGGAAAGTCATGAATTGCTGTTTTTACCGATTCTATTACGATACCTGGTGCTTCGTCTCCGCCCATCATATCTATCGCAATTTTAACCATTATTTTCACCCTCGTTCGAATAATACATTTCAAATTGTCCTTGGAAAACGAGTTCCCCATGAACAGTACTTGTTACTTCAACTTTAGCTATATGTTTAGATTTACTAATAACAGTAGCTTTAGCGATTACTCTATCTTTTAAATTTACTGATTTTTTGAATTGAACATTACTCTTAGTAGTTAATGCTAATTCGTCATTGATTAAAGCTACACATAACGAATTTGCTTGAGCAAATAAATAGTGACCTCTCGCAATTTTATTACGTGTAAACACATGTTCTTCTTTAATATCTAAAATTGATATAGCGGATTTATCCAGCTCAATATCAATAATTTCCCCTATTACATCTTCAATGGGCAATGATTTAATTTCATCATGATTTTGTGTTGCTACGTCTTTAATACGTCGTCTTAATTCAGGAATTCCTAGCTCCATTCTATCCAGTCTAATAGTTTGGATGCTTACTTTAAAATATTCACTTAAAGTTTCGTCAGTTATGAAAGGTTCTGCTTTCAAACGATTTGTTAATTCCTTCTGGCGATCTGCTTTCGATAATTTCATTTCATCCATATCCATTCTATTATGTACTTATAGCTAAAATTAGCACCTGCTATCATGACCTACCTTATTTATACTAACATGGGTATAACAATATACTCAACAAATAATACAATAAAAAAGAGTGAAATTTAATTTTTCACTCTTTTAATGTAAATTATGATGATTTTACCTCTACAGCAGTATATATCATACGCTCTTCAAATAATAAAGTTTCAGGATTATAAGTATCACAAGTAATTAATGTTAATTGGTTAGGTTTACCTTTGTGTTCATCCAAAACTTCAACTTGACTAGGTTTAACATTTTTTATGTTATTGATTTTGTATTTTTTTGTACCTTTAACTGTAATGAGCTCAACGTTATCTCCGACTTTAGCTCTATCTAAATTATTAAATCTAATGCCTGCCCCTTCGACACGATGACCAGCTATTGCAACATTTTGCTCATTAAGTTGTTCATTTTCATCAACTAATGACAGACCATTTTTCAAATTCTGTTCCGTTGCTGGACCTTTAAATATAGGCTCAGATATATCTGCAGATGGCACTTTTAAATAGCCAACCATATTATCATTAACTTTGAGTTTATTCGTTTCAGTCTTCGTAATCCACGATTCAATCGGATTCACTTTAACTTTATCATTTTGATTTTCATATGATTCAATCACTTTATCATTAACGCGTTCCGTAAAGTAAGTTCTAATATCATTCCAGAAAAATATTGAAATAGCTGTAATGATTAATAAAATTCCTATAATTTTTAAAACCCACCTCATGTATCTTACCTACTCTCAAATTATGGTAATTCAAATTTATACAATCCATCTATTGATGTCAATCAAAATTTTGTTCTTCCATCGATTCTTGAACAAGCATTCTTAACTTATCATATTGTGGTTTAAAAAATTCACCCGACTGAACTAATTCACTCGCTTCATCTCTAGCGACTTCCAACATTCTATAATCTTCAACAATATTTGCAACTCTAAAGTCTGGCAATCCACTTTGTTTTACACCAAAGAAATCACCCGGACCTCTCATTTCTAAGTCTCTTTCCGATAAGTAAAATCCATCAGTTGATTCAGTCATAATATGCATACGTTCTACTCCACTTTCAGTTTTTGGAGATGCAACTAAAGTACAATAACTTTGGTGATGACTACGACCTACTCTTCCTCGTAATTGATGTAGTGTAGATAAACCAAATCGATCTGCATCATAAATGACCATATATGTTGCATTAGGGACGTTTACACCTACTTCAACAACCGTTGTAGATACTAAAATTGCTATTTCATTATTGCTAAATTTATTCATAATTTCATCTTTATCGTCAGCATGCATTTTCCCATGAACAAGTCCTACTTTTTCAGAACCAAATCTTAACTGCAACTGTTCATATATTGCTACAACATTTTGAACATCAAGTGCTTCACTCTCTTCAATCAATGGACATATAACATACGCTTGACGTCCCTTTACGATTTCACTATTGAGTTTATTTAACACATTATCTATCTCATCGTGTTTAGCCCATGATGTCATAATTTCTTTACGACCTTTAGGCATTTGTTTGATTGAAGTAACGTCCATTTCTCCAAATGCTGATATTGATAAAGTTCTAGGTATTGGTGTTGCAGTCATAAACAACACGTTTGTATCAGCACCTTTTTCTCTTAATTTTTTCCTTTGATTCACACCAAAGCGATGTTGTTCGTCTATAATAACTAAACCTATTTCATTAAATGATACATCATCTTGTATTAATGCATGTGTACCCACTAAAATATCAATTTCTCCAGCTTCTAACTGCTCTAAAAGTATTTTTCTTTTTTTACCTTTAACTGAACTTGTTAATAAGGCTACATTTAACTTTCCACCAAACAATTCATCTAAGCTAATTGCATGTTGTTCAGCAAGTATAGCTGTTGGAACCATTAAAGCACTTTGTTTACCAGCATTATACATAGCATATATTGCTATAGCTGCAACAACCGTCTTACCTGATCCTACATCACCTTGTAATAATCGATGCATTTTAATAGGGGCTTTTAAATCTCTAAAAATTTCATTCACGCTATTTTTTTGAGCATCTGTTAGTTCGAAAGGCAATGTTTCAATAAATGATTTCACTTCATTCACGTCATAATTGAGTCCTTCAATTTTATTAGATTCTTTCTCCAATTTACTTAACCACTTCATTTTGAGCTGAAATAAAAATAACTCATTAAATGAAAATGTACGACGAGCTAATTTTAAATGCTCAAACTGTACAGGTTTATGTAATATAGGTATGACATCTTTTAATGACATTAATTTATATTTTGTCATTAATTCTGGAGATAACCATTCGTCTATATCAACTAGACTTAATGCTTGCTCTATATATTTATTAAGTTGCTTTTGTTTAAGCCCCTCTTTCGATCTATATATAGGGGTTAATGCATTGCCACCATCTTCTTTTTCCGCCATAACTTTTTGACCTGTTATAACTTGTTTCTTTTGTTCCCATTTGCCCTTCACCGTTACCGTTTCACCCATTATGAGTCTCTTTTTCAAATATGGTTGATTAAAGAATGTTACTTTTACAGCTATATTATCTATCATCATATGGCATGTTAATTTTGATTTATTTCTACCAAAAAATGCAACAGTTGGACTAGAATATACTTCTCCTATAACTGTTACAACATCACCATCATTTGCTTCATTTAAATTGATGACTGATTCATCTTCATAACGAGTTGGTAAATACAGTACAAGGTCTTCTAAAGTATAAATATTTAATTCATTTAACAGCTGAAGACTTTTCGGTCCAACACCTTTAAGTTCTTGCAGTGTATGGTCTGTATATATCAGATGTTGCTTTCTCATTTTTATCACCTATATTAATTAATACTCTAATTATAGAACAAATATTTATGATTAACCAATCGAATTCATTTTACAAACAATTGTGTAGAACAATTAACCTTATATATAAACAAAAAAAGAGACTGTGACAATAAAGTTTTGTCATAGCCTCTAAATATCCATTCTAGTTACCAAATATTTCTTGTTTTAATCTTTCACCTGTAGGCGTACCTGCTAAACCACCACGTCCTGTTTCACGTAGAGCTGATGGCATTGTTTGCCCAATTTTATACATAGCTTCTATTACTTCATCAGTAGGTATTCTTGATTTCACACCTGCTAATGCCATATCAGCTGAAATTACTGCATTTGATGCACCTGCTGCATTTCTTTTAACACAAGGAACTTCTACTAATCCTGCAACTGGGTCACAAACAAGTCCGAGCATATTTTTTAAACTAATTGCAAATGCTTCTGCAGATTGTTGAGGTGTACCTCCAGCCATTTCCACTGTTGCGGCTGCACTCATTGCAGCTGCAGAACCAACTTCTGCTTGACATCCACCTGCTGCGCCAGAAATAGATGCATTATTTGCAACGACAAAACCAAAAGCACCTGTTGTAAATAAGAAATGAATCATATCTTCTCTAGATGGATTCAATCTTTTTTTAAGTGCAAACAATACACCAGGAGCGACGCCTGCCGAACCTGCTGTAGGTGTTGCACAAATTTTACCCATTGCTGCATTAACTTCATTTGTTGCTACTGCTTTGCTAACAGCATCAATCATTAAATCACCTGAAAGTGACTGACCACTTTCTAAATATTTTTGTAATAATACAGCATCCATGCCTGTTAATCCAGTTGTAGATGATACACCATTAATCCCACGTTCTATCGCTTTTTCCATTGTATCTAAATTGCGTTCCATATTTTGATATATTTCTTCTTTGGAGAGCTTCGAAACACGCATTTCCTGTTCAATCATGACTTCGTATATTTTTTTATTTTCTCGTTCACAAATTTCTATAAGTTCTTTCACACTTTGGAACATGATAACCCTCCTTTTATTATTCCCCCATTAATGACACTGTTTGTACACCATCGATATCTTTTATTTTCCCTAATACATCTTCTGGGATATCATCGTCTAGTTCACAAGTCATTAAAGCAAGTTCACCTTTTTCTTTACGGGCAACTTGCATACTTCCAACATTAATTTGATGATCACCAAATACATTTGTAACTTTTCCAATCGTACCAAACGTATCATTATGGAATACTAATAATGCTGGATAATTCCCACTGATGGCTATTTGGAAACCATTTATTGCAACGATTTCCACTTTGCCGCCACCAATAGAAATACCTTCAACCGAAATTTCCATTTCTTTATTTCTCATACTTATTATTGCAGTATTAGGATGCGATCTTTCCTCGAACATTTCGATAAAGTTAACATCTATTCCTTGTTGTTCAGCTTCTTCTAAGCTCGTTTTAATTCTGTCGTCATCAGTATCATAACCTAAAATACCTCCAACAAGTGCAACATCTGTTCCATGACCTTTATATGTTTCCATAAAAGAGCCGTACAAATATATATCTATATGATCTGGTTTCCCATCAAATAACCCTCTAGCTATCAAACCAATTCTAACTGCTCCTGCAGTATGTGATGAAGATGGTCCAACCATGACAGGACCTATAATGTCAAAGACACTTCTATATTTCATCAATAATCACTCGCTTCTCTTTTAATTTCACCTTTTCATTATAACAATTTTAATACATTTTGTAAGCGTTTTAGAATATAAAAAACAACAATGTTTTTGTTTAACATTGTTGTTTTTTTATTTAACAAGATTATTCTACTGAGAATAAGAATGAATAAATCGGTTGATCACCTTGATGTACTTCTACTTCAACGTCTTCATAGTTTTCTTCAATATATGATTCTAATTGAGCAACTTCGTCATCAGAAGCATCTTCACCTTTTATAATTGTAAGGATTTCACTATCTTCATCAATCATTTCATCGATTAATTTCTTACTAACTGAAAGATGATCAGCATCACTTACTTTAATACTACTTTCATGTATTCCCATGTATTCGCCTTTTTTAATAGTAATACCATCAATATTTGTATCTCTAACAGCATAAGTTACAGATCCAGATTTAACAAAACTCATCGCTTCTTCCATTTGAGCTTTGTTTTCTTCAATTGATTGTTCTAAATTAAGGTTTAACATCGCTGAAAGTCCTTGAGAAACTGTTTTTGAAGTCACAACAGCTACTGGAATATCAACTAAATGTCCTACTTGCTCAGCTGCCATTATAATATTTTTATTATTTGGTAATATGATTGCATTTTTACAACCAGATTGTTTAACAACTTTTACGATATCTTCTGTTGAAGGATTCATTGTTTGGCCACCACTTATTACATGTGTAGCACCAAGTGATTTGAATAACTTAGTTATACCTTCGCCCATAGAAATCGTAATAATAGCAGTGTCTACAGCTTCTTGTTGCTGTTCTTGCTTAATTTTCTTATCTGCACTTTTTCTAAGTACTTCTCTATGTTGTTCACGCATATTTTCGATTTTAATTTTGATAAGTTCTCCGTACTGGCTGCCATATGTCAGCACTTCTCCCGGAGTTTCTGAATGCACATGAATTTTAACGATTTCATCATCTGAAATCACTAATAAAGAATCACCAAATTGACTCATGTCTTCTCTAAATTGGTCTTCATTGAAAGGTTTTTTATCTTTTCCAAAGCGAACCATAATTTCAGTACAATAACCAAATACGATGTCTTCTGTATTCATAACACCACCAAAATCGTGGTCATCATTTATAAATTCATCAGTATTAACTTTTTCTTTATTAGGTTCAATTTTTTCGCCTTTTAAAGTTGCTAAGAAGCCTTCGTATACAAACATCAAGCCTTGTCCACCACTATCAACTACACCGACTTCTTTAAGTACAGGCAATTGATTGGGTGTATTTTCTAACGCTTTTTGTCCTTGTTCAATTACAGCTTCCATAATTGTAATGATATCATCTGTAGTTTCTGAAGAATTCATAGCTGCTTCACCTGCAACTCTCGCTACAGTTAAAATAGTTCCTTCTACTGGCTTCATAACAGCCTTATAAGCAGTGTTAACACCAGACTGGAAAGCTTTAGCAAATTGTTTAGCATCAATTTCACTTTCATTCTCAATTGATTTTGAGAATCCTCTAAATAATTGAGATAAGATAACACCTGAGTTACCTCTTGCTCCCATTAATAAACCTTTTGAAAATACTTTACCCACTTCACCGATATGTGCACTATCTTGAGATTTCACCTCAGCAGCACCAGATGACATAGATAAATTCATATTTGTACCTGTATCTCCATCTGGAACTGGAAATACGTTTAAAGAATCTACAAAGTCTGCATTGTTTGATAAACTGTCTGATCCTTGAACGATCATGTCAGCAAACAATTTGCCGTCAATCTTTTTCATACTCTAATTGCCTCCCTATGCTTCCTCATCATCATTAATAACTCTAACACCTTGGATATATATGTTTACTGCGTTGACTTTTAAATTTAATGATTGTTCTAAAGTATATTTAACAGCAGATTGGACATTGTTTGCTATTTCTGAGATTTTCGTACCATAACTCACAATTATATACATATCTACATCAAGTACACCTTCATTTTGAGATACAATAACACCTTTGGCATAATTGTCACGTCCTAGAATTTCAGCAATTCCATCTCTTACTTGGTGTTTACTTGCCATTCCTACGATACCATAACATTCTACTGCAGCTCCGCCAGCAAGTGTTGCGATAACATCATTTGAAATATCGATACTTCCATACTCATTTGTAATTTCTAAAGTCATGATTACGTCCCTCCTACACATCTAAGTTATAAATAACTATCTTTACTTTTATATGTTCTGTTTAATTATACTTAATAACATACTCAAATCGCAAGAATTCATAATTTTATTAACGTTATTTTATACAACGTTTTCACAAGATATCATTATAACAAATAAATCGAACTTTAAAACACTTTTTCCGAAATTTGTTATTATTTTTTCTGTTTTTTGCAAAAAATCCGTTGAATAAATTATACCTGCGTGTTATATTATTAAAGTGTGTAAACGTAAATAAATGTGTATTTATATTTCATTAAAGGAGGATATTTATGGCTAAAGAATGTTTCGTAACAGGTCGTAAAGCTAGAACGGGTAATAATCGTTCTCACGCATTAAATGCTAACAAACGTCGTTGGAACGCTAACTTACAAAAAGTTAGAATTTTAGTTGACGGTAAACCTAAACGTGTATGGGTTTCTGCTCGTGCTCTAAAATCAGGTAAAGTTACACGCGTTTAATGAATATAAGTCACATATAGTAAAGAGAACCTTTGTGTGGAAGGTTCTCTTTTTTTATTTATCTTTACTTTGAATCACTAAAATATTTCCAAGTTCAACTGTTACTTTAGGCTGTTCAAAACCCTCTTTAAACTCATTACTAATAGTTAAAGTCGAACCTTGCTCTAAAGTTGTATATGGTAATTCATATTTAAATTGTTCTAATTTCACACGAATATTTGATGTTAAAGGTACAAAAGAGATATACTTCATACCCTCAACTTGTGAAATTCTATGATTCCCCGGTTTCAAAACATTAATTATATTTTGATGATCAATTAGAGATATTTTAATATCATCTGCTAAAAATTCTGGTTTAGTTAAAATTTGAATTGCACCCATAAAGTGATCTAACCGACCACCAGTTGCTCCATATATCTTTATTTCAGAGTAACCTAATTCGACTGCAAGATTAACTGCTAATGCTAAATCTGTATCATCTTTTTCCTTTTTTACTGGTTCAATTTCAATTTGCTCTTTTATTTGATTTAACTCTTTCTCTGTGACTGAGTCAAAATCACCCACTGCTGCTATAGGTATTATTTGATGATTTAATAATTCTAAAGTACCTCTATCTACACCTATCCAGTCAGATTGTTGTTCTAGAAAAATACTTTCATCTACATTACGTAAACTACATAATAAATTCACTTTCAAAATTATTCACCCTTTAATTTACGAACTGGTTCTTTATAGTCTTCATGTTTGAAATAATAAGATCCAGCAACTAAAATATCTGCTCCTTGATCTTTACATAATTCTCCTGTTTGATCGTTTATGCCACCATCTACTTCTATTTCATAGTTTAAATTATTATCTTTTCTATATTGATTTAACCAAGTTATTTTATCTAATGTACTTTCAATAAATCCTTGTCCACCAAAACCAGGGTTTACTGTCATGATAAGTACGAAGTCTACATCAACTAGTATTTGAGATAATAGTTCTACAGGTGTACCAGGGTTAATAACAACACCTGCTAATTTATTATGTGACTTAATTTGTTGAATTGCTCTATGAATATGGTTTGTTGCTTCATAATGTACGGATACCATATCACTTCCCGCTTCACAAAATAAATCGATCATTTGTTCTGGATTTTCAATCATTAAATGTGTATCAATTGTCATATCTGTTACTTTTCTCAATGATTCTAAGATTGGTAATCCAATAGAAATATTTGGTACGAATTGACCGTCCATTACATCAAAATGAAGTATCTCTGCTCCAGATTCTTTAACGCTCGTTACTTCTTCTTTCAATATTGCAAAATCACATGCTAAAAGTGAAGGTGCTATTTTAACCATTAATATCTTACCTTTCTATTTTGAATTTCTTCAAACAATGTTAAATAGTGCTTATATCTTAATTTATAAAATTCTTTTTCTTCGATAAGTTCTTTTACTGCACACTTTGGTTCGTTAATATGTGTACAATTTCTAAATTTACACTCTGACTTGATCGCTTCAAATTCTGGAAACAGGTCAGCCAACTCTTCTTTTTCTATATGAGAGAAATCTAAAGCACTAAAGCCAGGTGTATCCGCTAAGTAGCCATCTTCCATTTCATACAATTCTACATGTCTTGTCGTATGTTTACCTCTATTAAGTGCTTTTGATATTTTATTTGTTTCCAAGTTTAAATCTTTAAATAGACGATTCATAATTGTTGACTTACCGACCCCTGATTGTCCACTTAATACAATTATACCTTTGATTAGCGGTTTAATAGATTGTGTTAAATCATCGCCTTCACCAACAAATAGTGTTTCATAGCCGACTTCTTCATAATTTTTTAATATTTCTTCTATTTTACTAATTTCAACTTTATTAGCTAAATCTTTTTTAGTCACACATATTATAGGGGTAATATGATATGAATGTACCACTACTAAAAATCTATCTAACAATTGTTGACTAAACTCAGGTTCAATCGCACTGATCACTACAATGACTCTGTCTATATTAGAAACAGGTGGTCTTAATAAAATATTTTCTCTTGCATGTATATGATGAATATAACCACCAGTCTTATTTTCAACTTGAAAATCTACTATATCTCCTACTACTGGAGACATTTTCTTCTTTCGAAATAAACCTCTAGCTTTTGTAATATATACGCCATCACTAGTTTGAACTGAATAATCGCCACTAATTGATTTTATAATACGACCAGTTTTCAATATAACACCTGCCTCACTTTATTTTTATTATACCAAATGAGGATAACTTTATAGTCCTCACACATTATTTTTGAACAAAATTGTAACTTTAGTACCTTTATCAACTTCACTATTAAAGAAAATTTGAGCATCATGATGTTCAACAATAGAATCAACAATCGATAAACCTAGACCATTACTATCAACATGCACATTATGTGATTGATCCCCTTTATAAAATCTATCTTTAATCTGACTTAATTGATCTTGTGACATACCATAACCTTCATCAATGATTGCTACAGTTATAATGTCATCTTGTTGAAATACTTTAATTTGAATCATGCTATATTCTGGAGAATATTTAATCGCATTATTTAAAATATTATAAAATGCTTGGTATAACAATTTATTATTACCTTGAATTACTATTTCTTCCATATCAAAAATTATAGATACTTCTTTCTCGTCTAATAAATAATTTAAATTTCTGACGACTTCTTTCATTACTTTATTTAATTCAACAGTCTCATTAAATGAAAGGTGTTCGCTATTATCTAATTCAGATAATAATAATAGTTGTTTCGTCAAATTACTTAAGCGATAGGCTCTACCGTATATATCCTCTATAATTTGTACTCTTTTACTTTCAACTTCTTCGTATTCTAGTTCTCTTAACAAACTTAGAATAGATTGTAATGGGGATTTTATTTCGTGAGATACGTTTTGTACAAAAGATTGTCGCATTGTTTCAAGTTGTTTTAACTCGTCTCTCATTTTAATAAATCTATGTTGTAGAATTCCGATTTCATCGTCTCTTGTCACTTTAATTTGCACATCAAAATCACCTTTACCTAATGACTCTGTCGTCTTCATTAATCTTCTGATTGGCGTAGCAAGTGAGTGACTTGAAAACATCACTAACACTAATGAAATAGTGACCAATAGCACAAGTAAAATCGCTAAAAATATTCTAAATTCACCTAGCATTAATCCGACACTTGGTCTTAAAAACAGAGCATATTCCGCTCCTTGATGCTCTAATTTCACACCAACAGTATTTCGTGTTTCATTGTCAAAGAACCCTGTTATAAAAATATTAAATGGGCGTTCTTTTATTCCATGATAAGTGTTACTACTCAATACTTGTTTAACAGCTTTCTCATTTAAATTATATTTTCTAAAATGATCACCATAATATGTTGCTTCCATCTTATCATCGTATAAAATAGCTTGATAATGCAGTTCACTTAAATGTTGTAAATATGCATTCAAATCCAATTCATTATCTTTATCAATATACTTTTGAACTTGTTTTAAAGTTTTTGTAACTTTATAGTCATTCTTTTCTTTTAAATCTATGTGATAGTATATGTTTGTCAGAATAAACCCTAAGATTGAACTGACTGCCATAACTACGATTGTATAAATTGTAATTCGCTGTGCTAATGATTTAAACTTCATCTTCAAGCACCGCCTTGTAACCAACGCCTCTCACTGTTTTTATCAAGACATCGCTCTCCAACTTTTCTAGTCTTTTTCTTAATCGCTTTATATGGACATCAAGTGTTCGTTCATCGCCTTCAAAATCTATGCCCCATACGACCTCAATAATTTTATCTCTTTGCAATACTTTATCTTTATTTCTCATTAAATAATCCAAAAGTGCAAATTCTTTTTTAGGTAGCAGCATTGATTTGTGGTTAATTGTTATTTCCATATCAACAGAATTCACAAGCGTGTTTCCTATTTTTAATTCACTTGAAGAATTAATTTTAAACCTTCTTAAAACAGCCTTAATTCTAAAGAGAAGCTCTTTCATTTCAAATGGCTTAGTGACATAATCATCTGTTCCGGCTAAGAAAGCATTTTCTTTATCACTCAGTTCATCTCTAGCAGTTAACATGATAACTGGAATATCAAAACTTTCTTTAAGCGTTTGGCATAATTCAAAACCATTCATACCTGGCATCATAATATCTACAACAGCTAAGTCTATATATTTATGTTCAACAACTTCCAAAGCTTCTTCTCCACTGAGGCTAGTTACAACATTTATATTTTCACGTTCTATTTCTCTTTTCAAATCATTTAATATAAATCGATCGTCATCGACTACTAAACAAGTTACCATGTTATCACCTCTTTCCTATAATGATACCAAATATGTTGTATATTTATTACAAAAAACACAAATATTTAACGCTTCACTTAAAAAAAGACTACCAACAAATTATATTTTTTGTTGGTAGCCAATTACATTTAACTATTTGAAATAACGTAAAGTTATTATACAGATTCTACGTTACGGTTAACTAACGCATTTACATTTTCAATAATTGTTCCACTTACAACACGACCAGGTAATTTATTTAATTTTACAGATAAATCTTGGTCTTGTTTCATATCATATGAAATATTTCTTGCGAAGTATTTCATTGATTCTTCCATAATGATGATTGTCATCCATTCACCAGCACAACGGTGATTTGTATTATAATCTCCGCCACCTTGTGGAATTAAATCAAACGGACTACCATCCCAATCGCTGAAACGGTTAGGATAGAATCTTTCAGGATTTTCCCATAAACCTTCTTTATGCAATGTTCCGTAAATATCCATTATTAAGAAAGTATCTTTTTCAATAGTATATCCATCAAATTCAATATCAACTGCCGCTTTACCAGGTAAGAATGGCACGAAAGGATAGAATCTTCTTACTTCTTGCACAAATTTATAAGCATAGTCATCTTCGTTATTGAAGACTTTTTCAGCTTCTCCTGGATAGTCATGTAACGCTTTAACACCAAAGCTAACGAAACGGTTAATCGCTACTAGAGGACGTACTACGTTCATTAAGTCAATAGCACATAATCTAGAATCCATTAAGTTACCTTCGAAATCTTCCCAATGACTAAATTCATGTAAAGCTGTACCTTGTGGAGGCGTTAATTTGCCTTCACGTACCGCAATAATTTGATTTTCAAGGAAAGTTTCAACTCTAGCTCTAGCTTGTTTAGCTTCTTTATAACCTTTAAATGCTGTACCGATATTTTTAAATGAATCTATCATTGTATCCATATCTTTCGCGCAGCTTTCAATTTCTTCTGGAGAAGCAATGATGCCAGCCCATCTAAATCCTACTTTAGTTAATAAGACTATAGATTCTTTATAAACATTTACTTCATCCATTCTTTCCATACGTTCAGTATTCATAAACCAAGTACTACGTGTAAGTTCTCTTAAGTAGTCTAAGTTCTCTTCAGTCATTAAAGACATAAATAGAGCTTTACGGTCTATATGTTTTTTACCACCAGTAGTATGTATAGCACCTTTACCGAATAAAGTATTTACAACACGTTTAGGTAATGTTCCTTGTCTTTCAATTAACTCATTGTTATAAAAAAGCTCTGCAGCTTCTTTACCGCTAATTACTACTGTTCTTCTTCCGCCTAAAGCTCTTAATTCGAAAATATTAGAATCAAATTTTTCAAGTCTACTAGGCACATAATTATATCCTTCTTTTAAAACTTTAAATGTACTATCAAGCCCTCGATCTTTTGGTATTTGCTTACCCATAAAATCATTGCCCCCTAAAAATTATTGTAAATTTCATATACTTATATATTATTTCATTTTCTTGGAAAATAATCAATCAACTACTATTATCAATTGAAAATTTTATATCTTTATCTACAATTGCGTGTCTTTTTGACCATTCGATTAATATTTCCGGGTATATAACTTCATCTTTTATTTCATTGTTCACATTCTCGACAGGAAACGTTAATACAAATCTTTGGTCTATAACTTCATCTACTAAATTAAAAAATTTCAAATTACCTTTAGTTGGTCGTCCTACAAGATTAACAATTCCCGAATTTGATACTTTATAAACTAACCATTCAGCTGCATTTTCAGTATCTTTATCAATTAAAATCGTTATTTTTTCAAAACGACTTAAACCAATAAAGTCGATTTTATTGTCATCAAAATATTCCCAGTTACCTGAAGGTTGGTCCATTAAATTTTGATAAAATGCTTGTTCATTCATTTCTTCGCATTGTTTAAAAATTCGTTCTATTTTTTGTTTATATAATGATTTATGTCGTTCACGGTCAATCACTATATGTGTGTCACTAGTTAATATTGTTTCTTGATTGCCAATTTCATAAAAATATGGAATAAGAAATTCTGCAATACTTAATTTATCAAAAGTTGCTTTCCTAAAATCAAATATTATATCCTTTGATGAATGTTTAATTTTTGATAATTGATATAAAGCTTCCACAGTTTGTTCAAACGTAATATTACCAACAAACTCTGCAATAGGTGTATTTTCTTTAATATATACATTGATTGAAGCCTCATCATTTAATTGATACTTTTTCAATTCAAAATGATAATCCTGATTGCTTCTCTTTACATCCACTTCACTTTGAAACGTCAAAATATGTTCCCATTCTTCACGATGATAAGGTTCATCGCCTAATAAACGTTTATATCGCTTCCTACAAAATTCTATAGGATCTCCAGATAATGTTACAATTTCATCGCCTAATACGAAGCGAATATCATTTATAACTTCTGTTACTACTAGCGAATCTTTAGTTGCTCTAACTTTAATGCCAACTTGTTTTTCAGGTTCTTTTAAAGATTTTATTTTCGTATTAAATAGACCAATATCAAAGAAATAATTATTCATTACTTCTATAAATACTTGGTCAGTTAATTGTGGTGAAGTAACGATATTTTTATATTCGTCATAGATATTATACTTCTCATCAATATTTTGAATAGCATGTTCAACCTGTTTGTGCATATATTCATACAATGATACATATGGAAGCATATTTTCACCTCGGATTCATTTTCTAAATTTTACTAATAACCGCTTATTAAATCAATTAAAAATATAAAAAAATATAAAAAAAGCTACTTTCACAACTAACATGTCTAAAAGGATGATATCAAGACATTGGCAAGTTATGAAAATAGCTATATTATTAATTAAAAATCATCGTAATCGATTGTATTGCTTTCTATTTCTTTACCGTCTACTTCTACACGGTATTCAGCTGATTCACCTTTAGGAATCGTGAAATCAATACTTTTCGGTGTATCTTTCTTAATAGTAAATGAATCAGATACTTCTTTAATATCATTAGTTTTATCTTTTACAAAAATTTCTACTTTTTGTCCTTTATTCTTATCTGATCCTGTAAAAGGTATATAAACAGATTGAGTATAAGTCTTGTCTCTTAGACTGTCTTTATCATCAGATTTGTCGTCTTGCTTATCTTCTGATTTATCTTTGTTAGAGTCTTTGCCTTTTGACACATCAAGATATATTGTGGATTCAACAGGTAGTTGGCCATTTTTAAATGACTGCTTAACTACAGTATCTTTTGATTCTTCACTGTCAACTTCATTAGTTTCAACTTTAAATCCTAATGATTCAAGTTCAGAAGTTGCTGTCGCAACCTCTTCACCAGTATAGTCTTTAACATATTCTTGTTGTACACCTATTGATTTTGTTAATATAATCATCGTGTCTTTAGGCACTACTTTACTACCTGGTTCAACATTTTGGTTAATAATTGTACCATTTTCAGCTTTGTCATATTCTTCTTTTATTCGAACAGATTCAAAGCCTTGCTTCTCTAATTGCTTTTTAGTATTATCAGCTGATTTACCGACGTAATCCTCTATTGTGAATGTCTTAACACCTTTTGAAATAACTAAATCAACTTTAGACATTTCTTTTACTTTCGTACCAACTTTAGGTGTAACTTTCATAACTTCGCCTTCTTTGAAGTTATTACTATAGTCTTCAGTGATTTTTCCTTTGCGCAATCCTTTTTCATTTAATAAAGCAGTTGCCTCACCTCTAGATTTGCCTAGTAAGTTTGGTACATCTTCATATTTAGGTGCCGTTAAAGCAAATCCTATCGCTCCAACTAGCATACATAATAAAAGAATTGGTACAAAGACAATTAACCATTTGTTTCTTTTACGTTTAGGTTTTTCATTTTCTTGATTTACACTGTTTGAAGTACTGTGACCTGTAGCTGCAACCGGAACTGTCTTGGTTTGGTCTCCATTGTCATCAGTTTTTACGACAGGTATCGTCTTAGTTTCAGAACTCGATTCGTATCTTGGTGTTTCATCTTTACGCTCTTCATCTAAAGCCGTTAATAAATCATTATACATTTCATTAGTATCACGATACCTTAAAGCTTTTTCTTTTTGTGTTGCTTTCATTATGACGTTTTCTAAACTTTGAGGTACTGATGGTCGTTCATTTCGAACAAAAGGCAGTTCTTCTTGAATATGTTTAATTGCAACACTTACAGGTGTTTCTCCATTAAATGGCGGATGTCCTGTTAACAATTCAAATAATACGATACCAATTGAATATATATCAGATGATTCATCAGTAGATTGACCTTTAGCTTGTTCAGGAGATAAATATTGAACTGATCCCATTACATGATTCGTTTCAGTCAATGCAGTTTCACTTAAAGCTCTAGCTATACCGAAATCTAATATTTTTAAAGTACCCTTTTTAGTCATTAAAATATTTTGTGGTTTTATATCTCTATGAATAATTCGATGATGATGTGCATGTGCAATGCCTTTTAATATTTGAAGTGTCATTTCTACCGCTTCTTCTGCAGATAACTTACCTTCTTTACATAAATACTCCTTTAATGTAGGACCATCTATATATTCCATAACTAAGTAATAACAATTGTCATCTTCTTCAACGTCCAACACATTCACAATATTATTATGACTCAAAATAGTTGTGTTCTGAACTTCTCTTTCAAAACGTTCAACTGCTTTTTCTTTTTCATATGGCGGTATGTTGATGACTTTAACCGCTACATCACGGTTTAAGATGTTATCTTTTGCTAAATAAACATTACTCATACCACCGCCACCTAGATATTTCACAAATTCATAGCGACCGGCGATTATGCGACCTATCATATTTTCCCACCTTCAAATGGGTATAATACTAATGAAATATTATCTTTACCTTCAGCTTCAATGGTTTCTTCTATAAGTGTTTCGCCTATATCTTCCGTTGAACCTTTATGAGTCATAATAATTTGTTGTACATCATCTTCACGTAAATAATCAGTTAAACCATCAGAATTTAATAAAAGATAGTCATAATATTTAGTGTTATAGTAAAAAACATCTGGCTTAACTCGTTTATCTGTACCCATTACTTTCGTTATTATATTTCTTTGAGGATGTGTAAAAGCCTCTTCTTTAGATATCTCTCCAATCGTAACAAGATGATTAACAAATGTATGATCATTTGTTAATTGCATCATTTCACGACTGTTAATCAGGTAAGCACGTGAATCACCTATATTAGCAACAACGATATCTTTTTCATATACAATTATACAAACACAAGTTGTACCCATGCCTCTATATTCTTCGTTGTTCATAGACTCGTTATATAATTGTCTATTAATATCAGCAAGATTGGATTTCAACCAATCTTCAGCATGATCATATTCAATATAATTTTCTTCTTCGAATCTATCCTTAAGTGAATTATTCACAAATTGACTTGCAACTTCACCTGCAGCATGTCCACCCATTCCATCACAAATCACTAATAGGACTTGCCCAGTTTGGTTCGTGTAGATACCACCTGCATCTTCATTTTGTTCTCGAAATTGACCGACATCTGTAAAAAAACGTGCTTCCATGATTTCTTACCTCGTTTCTTCTTTTCGCTCTTTTGCTCTTAGTTGACCACATGCAGCATCGATATCTGCACCTTGATTACGTCTAATTGTAGCATTTATGCCATTTCTTTTTAATTCTTTTTCAAATTTAAAGATATCTTCTTTTGAAGTCTTAACATAATCACGTTCAGGTACATGATTTACTGGAATTAAGTTAACATGGCAATTTAAATTTTTGATTAATTTTGCTAAAGCTTTTGCATGATGTACTTGGTCATTTACGCCACCAAATAAGCCATATTCAAAAGTGATTCTTCTGTTTGTTTTACTAACATAATATTCTATAGCTTCCATTAATTTATCTAAATCATAAGCTCTGTTTATTGGCATTAATCTTGAACGTGTTTCATTATCTGCAGCGTGTAAACTTACCGCAAAATTAATTTGAAGAGATTCATCTGCGAAATCATAAATTTTAGGAATGATACCTGATGTAGATACTGTAATATGACGTGCACCGATATTCAAGCCTTTATCATGATTAATAATTTTTAAGAAGCCCATCATTTCATCATAATTTTCAAATGGTTCACCAATTCCCATAATTACAACTTGGCTTACACGTTCATCTGATTCATCTAAAGCTTTTTGAACTGTTAATACTTGAGCCACAATTTCTCCTGCTTCAAGATTACGTTTTAACCCACCTATAGAAGATGCACAGAATGTACAACCTATTCTACAGCCTACTTGTGTTGTTACACATACTGAGTTTCCGTATTCATGTCTCATTAAAACTGTTTCAATCGTATATCCATCTTGTAATTCAAATAGGAATTTAATTGTACCGTCTTTACTTTCTTGTTTAACAGCTACTTCTAACGTTGTAATTTCAAATGATTGAACTAATTTTTCTCTTAATTCTATTGATAAATTAGTCATTTCACTAAAAGCATCTACTCTTTTAACGTATAACCAATCAAAGATTTGTTTAGCTCTAAACTTCGGTTCTGATTGGTCAATCAACCAATCTTCTAATTCTCCTAACTGTAAAGAGTATATTGAAGGTCTTTCGAAGTTTGGCATAAATTTATTGCGCTTTTTCTGTATCGCTGGCATATTATCTTTCCTTTCTCTTAATTTTAGTAATAAAGAATCCGTCTGAATTATAATCTTGCGGTAATAACTGTAATGTTTTTGTTTCTTGATTGGTTCTTGGATCATTAAATAGAGCAAACTCAAACTCTGGATTTGCTTTTAAAAATGAATAAACAACATTTTCATTTTCCATTTGTTCAATCGTACAAGTTGAGTATACAAGCTCTCCACCAGGTGCTAGAGATTTACTTGCATTTTCCAATATTTCTAATTGTAAATGCCATAATGATTCTACATCTTTAGCAGTTTTATCATATTTAATTTCTGGCTTTCTTCTCATAACACCGAATCCGCTGCAAGGAGCATCAACTAGTACATAATCATATGTCTTATCAAATGGTTTAGTTGCATCATGAACATCTGTTGTAACATTTTCTAATCTTAATTTTTTGATATTAAAATCAATTAAATCTATTTTATGGGGATGAATATCATATGCATCAACTTGGCCAGTTTGGTTCATCATTTCTGCAATATGACAAGTCTTTCCGCCAGGTGCACTACATGTATCTAATACAGTACTGTTTTCTTTTGGATTTAAAATTTCTGCTACGAACATTGAACTCTTATCTTGAACAGATAACAATCCATCTTTAAATAATCGATCATTGACGATAGGTTCACCTTTAATGTGTAAACATCTTTCGATATCTTTATCTATTTCGACAGTATAACCATTACTTTGTAATCTTTCAACTGCATCTTCAACCGATATTCTTGTCGTATTGACTCTGACAGTAGTGTTTGGAGGCGTTAAACTTAATAAACACATTTCTCTTGTCTTCTCATAACCAAAATGTGTAATCCAATGTTTAGTTAACCAAAGTGGTACGCTTCCTTCTATTGATAATCGTTTATCATCATGTTTAATTTCATCTAAAGTTCTTAGTGGAGATGATATAAAGTTTCTAAGAATCGCATTAATAGCTTTACTATTATGCAAATCACCTCGTACTTTTGCAATATTAACTGCCTCGTTAATTATTGCATGGTCAGGTACTTTATCCAAATACACAAACTGATATGCGCTCATTGTTAATAAACGTTTCATCCAACCTTTTAACTTGGTTTGAATAAATGGCTCTATTAAGTATTCTAAAGTAAGCTTTCTTTGTAGTGTGCCGTAAACTAGTTCAGTTAGTAGTCCTACATCTTTTTTAGAAATTGCTTCATTTTTTATTGCTTCATTAAGTTGTAGATTACTGTATGCTTCTCCAGTTAATACATCGTCTAGAATCGTTAATGCAACATATCTTACATTGTTTTTCATCATATTAGTTTAGTCCCATCAATTTTTGATTGTAATCCGCTCAAGTAATCACGTGTTTTAACGCGTTTTTTACCCGCTAATTGTATTTCTGTTAAAGCCACACCATTGTCAGATCCAGTTGCAACAATTATAGAGTCTTTTGTCGTTTCTGCAATTTCACCAGGTTCACCTTTAACATTTTCAACAATTTCACTTCTCCAAAGTTTTAAATTCTTATCGTTCATCGTCGTGTAAGCAACTGGCCATGGAGATAGTCCTCTTATATGATTGTGAATGGATTGAGCATCTTGTGACCAATCAATTCTTTCATCTTCTCTTGAAATATTAGAAGCAAAGCTTACTAAAGATTCATCTTGAGGTGTACTTTCGTTCGTTCCATTAAAAATAGTAGGTAAAGTTCGTTTCAATAACTCTGTACCAAGTACTGCTAGTTGATCATGAACATCCCCTACTGTATCGTTTTCTTTAATGATTATCTCATCTTGACTAATGATATTACCTGCATCTAGCTTTTCAGCCATATACATAATTGTGACACCCGTTTTCTTTTCACCATTCATCACTGCATAATGTATTGGTGCTCCACCTCTATATTTAGGCAATAAAGAAGCATGTACATTAACTGCTTTATATTTCGGTGCATCAAGTAATGATTTTGGTAACAATTGCCCGAAAGCAGCAGTCACAATTAAATCAGGCTTTAAATTTATAATTTCTTCTAATTCAGAAGAATGATTTAATTTTTCAGGTTGATAAACAGGAATATTATGTTTGATTGCTACTTCTTTTACTGGAGGTGGCGTTAGTACTTTCTTACGACCTACAGGACGATCTGGCTGAGTAACAACAGCAATGACTTCATGATCTTCAATAAGCATTTCTAAAATACCTGTAGAAAAATCTGGCGTACCCATGAATACGATTTTACTCATCCTTATACATCTCCTCTAGTTCTTCTTCACTAACTTCTCTCGTCATTTTATCAGTAAACAACTCACCATATAAATGATCGACCTCATGTAAAATAATTCTAGCAACATCATCGTATGCCGTTAATTCAACACTATTCCCATTCAAGTCATTACTATTAACAACAATCATTTTACTTCTATTAACTTCCCCAAAAACACCCGGAACACTCAAGCAACCTTCTACATCTGCTTCAGTTTCTTCAGATTGAGAAACAATTGTTGGATTGATAAGCTGCAAAATACCCTCTTGCTCCATATCAACAATCGCAACTTTAAGATCAACACCAATTTGAGGAGCAGCAATACCTACCCCATCATTTTCATACATTGTGTCCTCTAAGTTAGAAATCAATTCTTTTAGAGATTCATCGAAAGTAACAACATCTTTAACTTCTCTATTTAATATTGGATTTGGTACCGTAACAAGTGGTTTTACAGCCATCTCTATCGCTCCTTTTTAAAAACTCATCGTATAATTATAACGTAAATCAACATAAAAAGCGACAGAGAATATTTATCCTCCATCGCTAATCACATTTGTTTAATTTTGAGTTCTCTTTAAAAAGTTGTCACACAAACTAAAGATAAAATCACAAGTGAGAATAATGCAAATTGGATTAGACCATTTTCACGGATTTTATACTTACATCATCATTTGCGGATTAATATCTATTTCTAATGAGAGTTTGTCTTTCATATATTGTTCATGGTAATAATCATCTAGATATTTCAAAGCTGTTAACAAGTCTGGTTCATTCTTGAACTTTATAAGTATTTGGAATCTATGTTGGTTGTTTATTCGTGACAACGGACTTGGTGATGGTCCTAATATGAAGGACTGTGTTGTTACGTGTTGTACAAGTATGCCATGAATATGTTTGGATGCTTGCAACACTTTCCTCTTATCGACATGACTGATTGTTAAATTCACTAGATAGTAATAAGGTGGATATTTACCGACTTGTCTAAATTTCATTTCTTTTTGATAAAATGACAAGTAGTCATTCTTTGTTACATCTAATATAGCGTAATGATCAGGATTATATGTTTGAATCATTACTTCTCCTTGTTTCTTATGCCTACCTGCTCTACCTGCTACTTGTGTGAGTAATTGGAATGTCTTCTCACTTGATCTAAAGTCTGGTAAATTGAGCATTGTATCAGCGTTTAATACGCCTACTAATGTAATATTTTCAAAATCTAATCCTTTAGCAATCATTTGAGTTCCTAATAAAATATTTGCTTCTTGATTACCAAAAGCTGTTAATAATCTTTCATGTGCACCTTTTTTAGACGTTGTATCTACGTCCATTCTAATCACTTTAGCGCGATCAAATGTTTCATATATAATTTCTTCTACTTTTTGAGTTCCGACACCCATTTGTCTAATATGTTCGCTTTCACAACTTGGGCATTTTTGTGGCATAGGTTCACTATAACCACAGTAGTGACATTTTAAGTCATCATGTGTTTTATGATATGTAAGTGAAATATCACAGTTGGGACATTGTGGTACGTGTCCACAATCTCTACATAACACGAAAGATGAATGTCCTCTTCTATTTAAAAAAAGTACAATTTGTTCACCTTTATCTATTCTTTCTTGAATGGCTTCTGTTAAATGATGAGAGAACATAGATCTATTTCCTTCTTGTAATTCTTCTCTCATATCGATTAATTCAATTTCTGGCATCTTCTGTTGATTAACTCGATCAGGTAATCCTAAATATTGATATACATTTTTTTCTGCTCGAGCAAATGTTTCTAAACTTGGTGTTGCTGATCCTAATACTACTGGACAATGGTGATATTCACTTCTCCATATAGCAATTTCTCTTGCATGGTATCTCGGATAGTCTTCTTGTTTGTACGTTGATTCGTGTTCTTCATCAATAATAATGAGACCTAGCTTTTCAAAAGGTGCAAACACACTAGATCTTGCTCCTACTGAAACACTCGCTTTACCATCTCTGATTTTTTGCCATTCATCATACTTTTCACCTTTTGATAGTCCTGAATGCAGTACTGCAACTTCATCACCAAATCGTGCTTTAAAACGATTGACCATCTGTGGTGTTAAAGCAATTTCAGGCACGAGCATGATAGCTTGCTCACCTTTTTTTAAGACATTCTCAATTGTTTGTAAATAAACTTCTGTTTTACCTGAGCCTGTTACACCATGTAATAAAAATGTCTTAGATTCATTTGCTTTAACCGCTTCATCAATTTGAGTAAAAGCTTCTTGTTGCGCTTCTGTTAAAGCTTTATTGTGTTCTTTTTCAAAAATTCTATGCTCATAAGGGTCTCTATTTACAATGGCTTCGTATTTTTCTAGAACTTGATTTTTAACTAAAGTATTAATACTAGAATTAGAAAATCCTTCTTCTTTTAATGTTTTTAACAATACATCTTCATGTCTATGTTCTATTAAATAATTAATTATATCTAATTGTTTTTCTCTCGTACGTAATGATTCGATAATTTCATCCAGTCTATCTGTCGGTATAATTCTTACACACGTTGCATACTTTCTCGTTAATTGTTGCCCTACAATCGTATCTTTAGTTAATTCTTCTGTTTTTGCATAGCTTTCTAATTCTGCTACGATTTGTAGTGTTTGAGCTTGATCAAAAGTTAACATACCTTCTTTATTAAAATGATTTAAATATTGTGCAGGAATAGCATCCGGATCATTTATGATATATACTTTTTGATATTTAGCTTTAATAGCACTAGGCAACATGATTTCTAATGCTGAAATTCGTTTAACTAAATGAAAATTAGACATCCACTCACTTAGTTTGATTAATTCAGAAGTTAATTCTGGTTTAAAGTCTTTAACTCTAATTAAAGACTTTAATTTAGACTCGTCTATATCACTTGATAATTTTTCACTAATACCAATAACAAAGCCTTGAATTTTCCTTGAACCAAAAGGCACTTCAACTCTAACACCGACTTTAACAATATCCTCTATATCTTGAGGTATAATATAATCAAAAATTTTGTCGACGTTTTTAGCTGGAATATCCACTACAACATTTGCGATCAATCTTCCCACCTACTAGTGATTTCATTTAATATTTTAAAAGCTATTTTCTGTTTTGATTCTTTAGCTAAAGGTACTCTATCTCCATTTGCAAAAAACATTTCGACTTCATTGTCTGATGATCTAAATCCAATTTCTTGGTTTGCTACATGATTAGCAACTATAACATCAGCATTTTTCTTTTTCAGTTTGCCCATAGCATAAGATTCCACATTATCTGTTTCAGCTGCAAAGCCAACCAAATATTGTTTATCCTTATGTTCCCCTAAATATTTCAAAATATCTGTCGTTCTTTTAAAAGTAAGCTCTAAATTACCATCTTGTTTTTTCATTTTATTATTTACTGTTTTAACTGGAGTATAATCAGCTACAGCTGCTGCTTTAATAATCATATCCATATCATCCATTCGTTCTTTAACTGCCTGAAACATTTCTTCAGCGCTAGATATTTGAATGAATTCTACTCCACTTGGTTGTGATAAACTCGTTTCACCACTAACTAATATGACATTTGCCCCTAAATTTCTAGCAGCTTCTGCTAATGCATATCCCATCTTACCACTTGATCGATTTGTAAAATATCTTACTGCATCGACTTTTTCTACAGTTGGTCCAGCAGTTACGAGTACATTTTTGCCTTGGAGAGCAAAGGTTTGTGGATTTGATTGTTCTTTAAAATAATCATCTATAATAGTTAGTATCGTTATAGGTTCTTCCATTCTACCTTTTGCAACATAACCACATGCTAAATAGCCTTCTCCTGGTGCAATAAATTTATATCCATAATTTCTAAGTTGTGACATATTCTTAACTATTGATGGATGCTCTAGCATATGTACATTCATAGCTGGCGCAATAAATACTGGAGCAGTTGTTGCAAGCAATGTAGATGTCACTATATTATCAGCTAATCCATTTGCTAATTTGCTAATCGTATTTGCTGTTGCAGGTGCAACAATAACCGCATCTGCCCAATCTGCTAACGTTATATGTTGTATTTCACTTACATCTTTTTCATCAAAAGTGTCCGTATAAACATGGTTACGACTAATTGCTTGAAAAGCTAATGGTGTAACAAACTGTTGTGCATTCTCTGTTAACATGACACGCACAGTATAACCACTTTGAGTTAATTTGCTCGTTAAATCTATTGCTTTATAGGCAGCTATTCCACCAGTTACAGCTAGAAGTATATTCTTCATTTGTGTAATCCTCCGATAAATTCGATTCTAAATCTTTATATTTATTATACATTCTTTAAAATAGACTGTCATGAATATAAACTACTTACCTCCATTTAAATAAAAAGACCTTTTATGAAGGGATTCTTTTTCCCATACATAAAAGATCTTTTTTAGAAAATGATAATTAGTCTTCTAGTTTAGCATATACTTTATGTGCTGCTATTTCTTCAAGTGCTTGACCTACATTTTTTAATGAACGATATTCATCTAATAATAAACTATCAGGGTGTTCTTGTAGTTCTCGGGCTCTTTTAGCTGCAGTCGTAACGACTAAATATTTAGAATTAATACTGTCTTTTAATTCATTTTGTGGTGGGTATAACATTATTTTTTTGCCTCCAATATCATTTTTCTATAGCGCGCTTCAACACGTTCTCTTTTTAAATGTTCTGCTTCTACGATTGATTGAATACGTTCTTTAGCTAATTCAACTTCATCGTTTACAACAACATAATCGTAAAGGTTCATCATTTCTACTTCTTTACGTGCTTCTAAAATACGGTTTTGGATGATTTCGTCTGATTCAGTACCGCGTCCAACTAACCTTTCTTTCAAGTGTTCTAAACTCGGCGGTGCTAAGAAAATAAATAAAGCTTCAGGAAATTTCTTCCTAACTTGTTTAGCACCTTCAACTTCGATTTCTAAAAATACATCATAACCGTTATCCATTGTATCTCTAACGTATTGTACAGGCGTACCATAATAATTACCTACATACTCAGCATACTCTATAAATTGGTCATCAGCAATTAAAGCTTCGAATTCTTCTCTTGATTTAAAGAAATAATCTACACCATCTGTTTCACCTTGACGCATTTTCCTAGTAGTCATAGAGATAGAATATTTAAAATCCGTACTAGGATCATCAAATATTGATTTACGTACCGTTCCTTTACCAACTCCAGATGGGCCAGAGAGCACTATCAGTAACCCTTTTTCAATGTTCATGTCAAACGACCTTTCCTAATGAATACTAACAATTTATTATCATTTTGTTTTTTATATCTTACCATATTTCAATTATATATGGCTAGAGAGGTTGTAAGATTAAACAGAATTATACTCATTTAATCCCTTACATGTTACAATAAATTGACTTTTGATAAAGGTGTGAGTGCAAATGGCTTTTGATGGCTTATTTACAAGAAAGATTGTTGAAGATATTCAATCGCTCGTTTCTGGGCGAATTCATAAAATTGCTGAACCAAGTTCAGATACGATTATCTTAACAATTCGTAGTGAAAGAAAAAACAAACAACTATTATTATCAACACATGCAAATTTTAGCCGTTTTCATTTAACAACGGAAAAGTATGACAATCCTTTTGATCCTCCAATGTTTTTAAGAGTATTACGAAAACATTTAGATGGAGGAATTATACAAAGTATTACTCAAATAGGAAATGATAGATTAGTAGAGATTGATATACATTCAAGAGATGAAATTGGAGATTTAAGAAAACGAACAATTGTATTAGAAATTATGGGAAGACATAGTAACATTATTTTAATAGATGGAGAACGTAAAATTATCGATGGCTTTAAACATCATACTCCAAATACAAATACTGCTCGTACAATTATGCCTGGTTTCAAATATGAATATCCTCCTACTGTTAAAAAATTAAATCCATTTGAAGTAGACGATGTAAATAAATATATCAATTATAATGCAGGTAAAATAGACCGACAATTATTACAACAATTTGAAGGTTTTAGTCCACTGATTACAAAAGAAATTGTTTCTCGAAGACCATTTATGAATCAAGAAACGTTAGTAGAATCTTTTGATGAAGTAATGAATGAGGTAGATCAAACACCTAAACCTGTAATTTATAGTGATGATTCAACAAATAAAGAAATCTTCTATTTCATGCCTTTACATACTTATGGAAATAATTATATGGCATTTGATACAATTCATGAATGTTTAGATAGATTTTATGAATCACGTGGAGAGAGAGAACGCGTTAAACAACGCGCGCTAGATTTAGTGAAAATTATAGATCAACATTTACAAAAAAATAGAAATAAATTAGAAAAATTGATTAACGAAAAAGAGGCAGCTCGTACTAAAGATGAGCAACAATTATATGGTGAACTGATTACCGCTAATATGTATCAAATCAACCAAGGTGATAAAATGTTAGAAACAATCAATTACTATAATAATGAACCTATTTCTATACCATTAAATCCAACTAAATCACCTTCAATGAATGCACAATATTATTACAAACAATATAACAGACTCAAGACAAGAGAAATAGAATTAGAAAAGCAAATTAAACTTACTCATTCTAACATTCTATATTTCGAGTCATTAGAACAACAACTTGCTCATATATCAGTAGAAGATATAGACGATATAAGAGAAGAATTAGAAGACCAAGGTTTTGTAAAAAAACGTAAAAGTAAGAAAAAGAAAAAATCAAATAAAATAACAATCACGACATTTGTTTCTTCAGATGGGCAAACAATATTACTTGGTAAAAACAACAAACAAAACGATTATCTTACTCATAAAGTAGCAAGAAAAAATCAATTGTGGTTCCATACGAAAGATATTCCAGGTTCACATGTTGTTATACAAGAAGACGAACCAACAGATACAACAATTGAAGAAGCGGCAATGATTGCAGCTTATTATTCTAAAGCAAGTCAGTCAGCACAAATACCAGTAGATTATACTGCAATAAGAAATGTCCACAAACCAAGTGGCGCAAAACCAGGATTTGTAACTTATGATAGTCAATCAACTCTGTACGTTACAACAGACTATGATGATATTAAAAAATTATTAAAACAATAAATAAAACGAAGTGCTATGTTGATTCAATAGCACTTCGTTTTTATTTTGAAAGAAAGTTTATTATTGTTGTTCTGGTAAAGCTAATTGGAAATTAACACCGTATTTATCTTGTACCCATGCAAATTCTCTGAATGTTGGTGGTAATTCAGTTTTAGGCATTAATATTGCACCACCAGATTTTAATTTAGAATATAGAGTCTCCATCTCCATAGCAGATTCACATGTTACATACAATGACATAGCTGGATTCATTTCTATTTCCACACCATTTCCTTGATCAATAGCCATAAATATTTGTCCGTTTATTTTAAAAATAGAATGTTGTACAGTACCAGGTTCCCCTGGCCCTTCTTCTCCATATTTAACCATAGTTAAAATTTCACTATCTTGAAAAATTGATGTATAAAATTTAATAGCTTCTTCAGCTTCACCATTAAACATTAAAAATGTTGTAATTTTTGGTATCATTTAATAAACACTCCAATATCATATTTTAAAAATTTCTTATATCTTATATAATTTAGTATAATATTTATAAGAGACAAAGACAAAGGAGAGATTTTATGTCAATTTCATTATTGTTACCTATTGTTATTATGTTAGCCGTTATTATCATTGGGTACGTCTTTATCAAACTATTTATGGACTAATTCTTATGAAATTCTTTAATTTATAAAATGGGTATCGTGCGTTTTGATCAGATTTGAGCCGAATCGCACGATATCTCATAAGTCTTCGTGCGTTTTACCTGATTTTGAACGGAATCGCACGATATCTCGAAAGTCTTCGTGCGTTTTGCCTGATTTCAAACGGAATCGCACGATATCTCGAAAGTCTTCGTGCATTTTGACCAGATTTTGAACGGAATCGCACGATATCTCATAAGTCTTCGTGCGTTTTGCCTGATTTCAAACGGAATCGCACGATATCTCATAAGTCTTCGTGCGTTTTGCCTGATTTTGAACGGAATCGCACGATATCTCATAAGTCTTCGTGCGTTTTACCTGATTTTGAGCCGAATCGCACGATATCTTATAAGTCTTCGTGCGTATTAACCCGATTTAATCCTAATTACTCAAAATAAAGACTCTCCATACCGTTATATTTAGTGCAACGGTATGGGAGAGTCTTTTTATTAATTATTTTTATTTAGTAGCTACAAATTCAATTCCAAATAACCATGGTACCATAAACCAAACGAATCCTACTATGATGACACAACTGATTAAGTTTAACCAAAATCCTGCTGTTGCCATTTCTCTGATTGTTACTTTATCTGTACCAAACACAATCGCATTTGGAGGTGTACCTACTGGCAACATAAATGCACAGTTTGCTGCCATTGCTGCTGGAATCATTAAAGCTAACGGATGTAAATTAATACCTACAGCTATTGTTGCAAGTATCGGTAAAATCATTGTTGCTGTTGCAGTATTCGATGTAATTTCTGTTAAGAATAGTACAAAGAGCGCTACAATAGCAATAATTAGAATAATGTTTACACCTTCTAATCCAGAAATTTGTTTACCCATCCATTTATCTAAACCACTTTCTGTAATAGCTGAAGCTACTGCTAAACCACCACCAAAGAGTAATAAAATACCCCACGGTAAATCTTTAGCAATCGACCAATCTAAAATTCTAGCAAACTTTCTTTTAGCTGGTATTAAGAATAGTATAACAGCAATAAACATTGATATCGTTCCATCTTTAACTAACTCTGTAAAAGGTAACTGTGATAACAAGAATTCTCTAGATACCCATAAAAATGCTGCTAAACAGAACAATGTAAATACGACTTTCTCTTCATAAGATGTCTTTCCTAATGCTTTTAATTCTTTAGTAATAATCCTTTTACCACCAGGTAATTCTTTCATGTCATGTTTAAACATGACAAAATTCAAATATGCCCAAGTAATTGCTAATAATATAATTACTGTCGGGACACCCATTACCATCCATTGTCCAAATCCAATTTCTTCACCAAATATTTTTTCATATTGACCTTTTAAAATAATTAAAGGTGGCGTACCAATTAATGTTCCAAGTCCACCAATTGTACCCGCATAACCAATACCTAATACAAGTGATTTTTCAAATTGAGTTAAACTCTCGGAATCATTCCCGTCAGCTGTAAGTTCATTAGCTTCTTTAATAATCGCCATACCGATTGGAATCATAATCATAACAGCCGCTGTGTTTGACACAAACATTGACAATGCACCAGTTGCAATCATAAATCCTAATAAAATTCTACCAGTACTTGTTCCTATACTATTAATAATGACTAGTGCAATTCTCGTATGTAAATTCCATCTTTCCATTGCAATTGCAATAATAAATCCACCTAGGAATAAGAATACAATATCATTACCATAGGCGCTGGATACTGTTTCACTATCCATAACTCCACCTAATGGAAATAAGAATAAAGGCATTAAACTAGTGGCCGGAATCGGAATAGCTTCTGTAATCCACCATACTGCAATCCATAAAGTAGCTGCCATTACGTATACTCCAGTTTGGCTTAACCCATCCGCTTTGAAAAATAGCAATATTACTAAAAATAATAGTGGCCCTAAAATTAATCCGATTAATTGAGCTGTATTATAAGCTTTTAATTCAGGATCTGGTTTGTTTTGAGATTTTAATGCATCTGAAGAAAAGAATTTTAACATTTCTTTAGTTCTACTACTTTCTTTCCAAAGCTTTTCTGTAAATTTTTTATCTTGTTTACCCATATTATTACGCCCCCTTTTAATGTGTATTCGTTTACATTTTAACAAAGTTTATACAAAAGCAGTACTATTTTCTGAATATTCTATAATATTTATACATATATTTATTTATTTTTATTTTTTTATCTAACTAACACAAAAAAAAGAAGCTAAGACAAATTAATTGTCTTAACTTCTTTTTCGCATCCCATTATTTATCAGAGTCTTTTGTATTAAAAAATCCATTTTCTTCAAGCTCTTTTTTTATGCTTTTAAATATATTTTTATCGTCTAAATCATAACTTCTCTGTCTATTTACATTAGTGTTATTCGTGTATCCAGTACGTTCATTTAAATTATGATCTCTTACTTTATAATGATTAAAGTCAGGTTTTTTATTAGAATCTTTTTTTAGAAAATCATTTATATGTTCCCATTTTTTTATCTGTTCTTTTTGTTCTTCAACAGATAGTTTATGCTGGCTACTCATAAAGACCCCCCTTATCTAGACTTTATTATAAAGTATCTTTCCATTCTTTTAAAGTTTTTATATCTTTATTTTGGATATATCCTTCTTTTTCTGCAACAGAAATAAGTTCGTCATAATTTGATAAAGTATAGTAAGGAATATCTTTTGATTCGAAAGCTTCTTCTGCCTTCTTGATTCCGTAAGTAAAGATTGCAAATACACCTATTACTTCTGCTCCGTCTTCAATTAATGCATCAACTGCATTAATTGAAGATCCACCTGTTGAAATTAAATCTTCTATAACAACTACTTTTCTCCCTTTGCTTAATGCACCTTCGATTTGATTCCCTTTACCATGCCCTTTACTTTTAGACCTTACATAACTCATTGGCAATCCTAATTGATCAGCAATGAAAGCAGCGTGTGGAATACCTGCCGTAGCAGTTCCAGAAATGATTTCAACATCATGAGCATGTTCTTTAATTAATGATATAAGTCCTTTGTAAATCGTTTCTCTAATTTCTGGATAAGCTAATGTGACTCGGTTATCACAATATATTGGAGATTTAATACCTGAACTCCATGTATACGGATCTTCTGGTGATAATGTTACAGCTTTAATTTCTAGTAATGATTGTGCGATATTTTGAGTCATATGAATTATCCTTCCCATCTATGTAATATTTCATGATATCTTGAAACTGGATTTTCATGCTGCGTTATAGAACGACCAACTACTATATGCGTTGATCCCAACTTTTTAGCTTCTTCTGGTGTTGTTACTCTTTGTTGGTCATGCGTTTTGTCGGATTCTAATCGTATACCTGGTGTTACTTTCAAAAAATTTTCTCCAATATTTTCTCTAATGAGTGTTGATTCTAACGGTGAACAAACAACACCATCAAGTCCTGCTTGTTGAGTGATTTTGGCATAATGAACTACAGCATTTTCTATTGATGTTTGAATGTTTTGTTCATCTCTCATTTGTGTTTCAGTCGTTGATGTTAACTGTGTTACAGCAATTAATTTAGCTCCAGGATTTGTAGCACGAAGTCCTTCAAGTCCTGCAGCCATCATTTTCTTACCACCAGCTGCATGTACATTAATTAAATCGATATTAAATTTACCTAATCCTTTTAATGCGCCTTTAACAGTATTAGGAATGTCATGTAATTTTAAATCAAGAAATATATCATGTCCTCTATCTTTGATGGCTTTTAGTGTTTCAGGACCATTTTGTAAATATAATTCCATACCCACTTTTACAAAAAGAGGTTCGTTAAATAAATCAAGAAACTGTTCAACTTCACTAAGCGTTGCAAAGTCTAAAGCTATTATTGGTGTATTTTTCATTTATTTAACAACTCCTTGTTGATTATAAGTTCGACCTTTAAGTTCTGAAATATGTTGAACACCTAGGTTATCGAGTAATGTAGGTAATTCATCTATAATATCTTTACATACAGTAGGATTCTCAAAATTGGCTGTTCCTACTGCAACTGCATCTGCCCCAACAGAGATATAATCAATTACATCTTGAGCAGTTCTAACGCCACCCATAGCAATAATCGGTATATCAACATTTTGGCTAACTTCATAAACCATTCTTAAGGCTACTGGTTTAATTGCAGGACCACTTAAACCTCCAATAACATTACTAATGATAGGTTTGCCGGTTTTAGAATCTATTCTTAAGCCAACGAGCGTGTTAATCATCGTAATACCATCAGCATATTCTGAGATAGCTTTTGCCATTTCAACGATATTCGTAACATTCGGTGATAATTTCACATATACTGGGACTTCAGAAACTGCTTTTACTTTTCTTGTTAACTCACGTGCAACTTCTGGTACCGTTCCAAATTGAATACCACCTTCTTTAACATTTGGACATGAAATATTTAACTCTAGCGCATGAACATTTGGTGCGTTAGAAATATGTTTTGCTACATATACATATTCTTCTTCAGTAGAACCTGCCACATTTGCAATAATCGGTACATCGAATTGCTCTAAATATTTAAGTTCATGTTCTAAAATATGATGAACTCCCGGGTTCTGTAGACCAATTGCATTAATCATACCGCTAGCAGTTTCAGCAACACGAGGTGCCTCATTACCAAATCTAGCATGCTGAGTTGCAGCTTTAATCATAATAGAACCCAACTCAGATAAATCATAGAATTGACTAAATTCCTTGCCAAAAGCAAAACATCCACTTGCTGGCATAACTGGGTTTTTTAAATTTAGACCTGGTAAAGTTACATTTAATCTACTCATATGATCACAGCTCCTTTTTCAAATACTGGTCCGTCTGTGCATACTTTTACATAGCCCGCTTCATCATTCGTATGACAAACACATGCATAACAAGCTCCAATTCCACAACCCATACGTTCTTCTAATGATATATAACCTTTAGTATCACTTAATTGTTCTGTTAATGCTTTAAGCATTAGTTTTGGTCCACAGCTATAAAAAATGTCGAAGGGTGTTTCAATATTATCAATAACAGTTGTAACAAATCCTTTTGTACCTAAACTTCCATCAACAGTTGCGATATACGTGTCACCAAGTGCTTTAAATTCTTCAATATAGAAAGCATCTTTAGCACTTTGGAATCCTAACACATGGATTGTCTTTATACCTCTTTTATATAATTGTTTAGATAACTCATAAAGTGGTGGCACACCAATACCACCTCCAACTAACAAGGCAGTATTTTGTGCTTCTTCTACAGGGAAGCCATTCCCTAAAGGTGCAATCACATCAATCGGATCTCCAGATTTCAAATTAGAAATCATTTCAGTTCCATGACCTTCTTTTCTAAAAAGCATCGTAAATGTCTCTTCTTCATGGTTTACTTCACAAATAGATATAGGTCTTCTCAACATATGTTCAGTACCTGTACCAGCTTTAATATGAACGAATTGTCCTGGGTTTTTCATATTTTTCGTGAGATTTCCATGTACTTTTAATTCAAAGATAGCATCTGCTATTTGATTGTTTGATACAACTGTCATTATTTTAGACATAATACTCCCCCTCTACATTTGTTCGGTTTTGAAAGTCATACTTTCAATTACATCTGCAAGTGCATTTGCAGTATCAAGTGAAGTCAAACATGGTATGCCATTTTCAACTGATTCTCTTCTAATTTGGAAACCATCTCTATCATATAATTTCCCTTTCGTCATCGTATTCACAACAAGTTGAACTTCACCTTTTTGAATAACTGAAAGTAAGTCATGTTCTCCACCAATTTTTCCTACTGTGTATACTGGAATGTTTTGTTCGTTAAAGTATTTTGCAGTACCAGCTGTGGCAAAAATACGATACCCAATTTCATGGAATCTTTTCGCTATTGTTAAAGCTTCTGCTTTATCTTTATCACTAACCGTAAATAATGCTGTGCCTTGATCTTGTACCTTTAACCCGCTAGCTGTTAAGCCTTTGTATAATGCTTTTTCTAAAGTACTATCTTTGCCCATTACTTCTCCTGTTGATTTCATTTCAGGTCCTAACGTTATGTCTACATTTTTAAGTTTGCTAAAGCTGAATACTGGTGCTTTTACGTATACACCTTCTTTATAAGGTGCTAATCCACTTTCATATCCTTGTTCTTTTAATGAAATGTTAGCAATTGCTTTTGTAGCAATTTTAGCCATTGGTATATCTGTGATTTTACTTAAGAAAGGTACAGTTCTACTTGCTCTAGGGTTTACTTCTAGAACAAATACCTCACCTTTAGACAATACAAACTGAATATTGATAAGACCAATTATGTTTAAGCCTTTAGCTAATCTCGTTGTGTAATCTACCAATAAATCAATTTCTTTATCAGTTAAAGTTTGAGGTGGATAAACTGCGATTGAATCACCTGAATGTACTCCAGCTCTTTCAATATGTTCCATAATACCTGGGATAACAACTGTTTCACCATCTGATATTGCGTCTACTTCTATTTCTTTACCTGTTAAGTAACGGTCGATTAATACAGGATGTTCTGGACTTGCTTTAACAGCTTGTTCCATGTAATTTTTCAATTCTGGTTCTGCATAAACAATCTCCATAGCTCTTCCACCTAATACATAAGAAGGTCTTACTACAACTGGATAGCCGATTTCATTTGCATTGTCTATTGCTTCTTGAACTGAAGTAGCTGTTTTACCATGAGGTTGCGGAACATCAATTTTTTGTAATAATGCTTCGAATTCTTTTCTATCTTCTGCTCTATTAAGATCTTCTAATGATGTTCCTAGAATTTCAACACCTTTTTTAGAGATTTTGTCAGCTAAATTGATAGCGGTTTGACCACCAAATTGAACAACTACGCCTTTAGGTTGTTCGTGATTAATAATACTCATTACATCTTCTTCAGTAAGTGGTTCAAAGTATAATTTATCTGATATAGAGAAATCAGTAGAAACTGTTTCTGGGTTGTTATTAATAATAATTGCTTCGTATCCAGCTTCTTGTATTGCCCAAACTGCATGAACAGTAGCGTAATCAAATTCAACGCCTTGTCCAATTCTTATTGGTCCGGATCCAAGCACAATAATTTTTTCTTTATCAGTAACTACAGATTCATTTTCTGTTTCGTAAGTGCCATAAAAGTATGGTGTTTCAGATTCAAATTCAGCTGCACATGTATCAACTGTTTTATAAACTGGATTAATTTCATTTTGTTGTCTTAACTCGTATATCTCTAGCTCTGATTGTTCCCATCTATGTGCAATTACTTTATCACTAAAGCCATATTGTTTTGCCCATTGTAATGCTTCTAAGTCACCTTTATTATTTTTTAAGTCATGTTCTATTTCGATGATGTGTTTAAATTTATTTAAGAAGAAATAATCAATTTGAGTTAATTCATGAATTCTTTCTAAAGAAGTTCCTCGTCTTATTGCTTCACCAATAAAGAATAATCTTTCATCATCTTGTGCTTTAATTCTTTCTTCAATAAAATCAAGTTCAAATTCATCACCATTTGGTAATCCTAAATGATGTACACCATATTCTAATGAACGAATGGCTTTTAATAGTGACTCTTCATAGGTTCTACCTATTGCCATTACTTCTCCAGTAGCTTTCATTTGTGTACCTAAATGACGTTCCCCTTTTTCAAATTTATCGAATGGGAATCTCGGAATTTTAGATACGACATAATCAAGAGCAGGCTCAAATGCTGCATAAGATGTTCCTGTAACTGGATTTAACATTTCGTCTAAAGTCATTCCGATTGCAATCTTAGCTGCAAGTTTAGCAATTGGATAGCCTGTTGCTTTTGAAGCTAAAGCTGATGATCTTGA
Organism: Mammaliicoccus sp. H-M34; assembly: GCF_022386495.1. Taxonomy (NCBI): domain Bacteria; kingdom Bacillati; phylum Bacillota; class Bacilli; order Caryophanales; family Staphylococcaceae; genus Mammaliicoccus; species Mammaliicoccus sp. H-M34. Next base: position 135,727 of record NZ_JAJNIK010000002.1, on the reverse strand, counting down.
GACACGTGGATTTACTTCTATAATATAATAATCTAATGAGTCTGGATCTAGTGCAAGTTGTACGTTACATCCACCTTCAATTTTCAATGCACGAATAATTTTTAATGAAACATCTCTTAACATTTGATACTCAACATCAGATAATGTTTGACTCGGCGCTACAACAATTGAATCCCCTGTGTGAATACCAACAGGGTCGATATTCTCCATGTTACAAACAACAATAGCATTATCATTTTTGTCTCTCATCACTTCGTATTCTATTTCTTTAAAACCTGCTATAGATTTTTCTAATAAACATTGTGTAACAGGGCTGTATTTCAAACCATTCTGAACGATTTCACTTAGTTCTTTTTCATCGTGACAGATTCCGCCACCAGTACCACCCATTGTGAATGCTGGTCTAACTATTAGTGGGTATCCTATTTCATTAGCAAATTTTAATGCGCCTTCTAAATCATTCACTATATCACTTTCTGGTACCGGTTCGTTTAGTTCATTCATTAACGTACGGAATAAGTCTCTATCTTCAGCTTGTTCGATTGAAGTAAGTTGTGTACCTAGTAAACGGACATTATTTTCTTCTAGTACACCATTTTCGTGTAATTCAATTGCCATGTTCAAACCAGTTTGTCCACCTAATGTTGGTAATAATGCATCTGGCTGTTCTTTACGAATAATGCGACTTACGAAGTCTAAAGTTAGTGGTTCAATATATACAGTGTCAGCTATTTCAGTATCAGTCATAATTGTAGCTGGGTTTGAATTCACTAAAATAACTCTATAACCTTCTTCTTTTAATGCTAAGCATGCTTGTGTACCTGCATAGTCAAATTCTGCTGCTTGTCCAATGATGATTGGACCTGAACCAATTACTAAGATGGATTTGATATCTGTTTGTTTAGGCATTGATTGTACGCTCCTTCGCTTTATGTAATTTAATCATTTCAATAAATTCATCGAATAAATAGTTAGAGTCATGTGGACCTGGTGAAGCTTCTGGATGATATTGTACTGAAAATGCTGGGTATTTTTTATGTCTTAATCCTTCGATAGATTTATCATTTAATGCTAGATGTGTAACTTCTAAATCTGTATTTGCAATTGAATCTTCGTCTATTGCATAACCATGGTTTTGACTTGTTAAATCAACTTTACCTGTTTGTAAATTTTGAACTGGATGATTAGCACCTCTATGTCCAAATTTCATTTTATAAGAAGTTGCACCTTGAGATAGTGCAAAAAGTTGATGACCTAAACATATTCCGAAAAATGGTATCTTGCCAATTAATTGTCCAATTGTTTGTATTGTTTCTTGAACACTTTCTGGATTACCTGGACCATTAGAAACCATGATACCATCAGGTGAAATATTCATAATTTCTTCAATTGATGTTTGATAAGGTACTACCGTTACATCACAGCCTCTTCTATTTAATTCTCTGACGATATTTTCTTTTTTTCCGTAATCAATTAATACAATTTTATAGCCATCTCCTGTAGAAATATAAGGTCTAACTGAAGATACTTGTTCAACTTCATCCGTTCTCAATGTTTCATTATTCAAACGTTGTACTAATGCATCAATTTCGTCAGCATTATCTGTGAAGCCTGCTTTTAGTACACCATATTTTCTTATTTTACGTGTTAAACTTCTTGTATCAACACCTGAAATACCAGGTATTTGATAAAATTTCAACGTTTCATCTAATGACTTGCTTGATCTGAAGTTGCTTGGATAGTCACATGCCTCTCTTACGACAACGCCATTTAAAGTAGGACTTAATGATTCGAAGTCATCCCTATTGATCCCATAATTACCGATAAGAGGATAAGTAAACGTAATAATTTGTCCAGTATATGACGGGTCTGAAATCGTTTCTTGATAACCTGTCATAGCTGTATTAAATACAATTTCACCTAAAGTTAATTCATCAGAGCCTAAAGCATATCCTTTATATGTAGTACCATCTTCTAATACTAAGTATCTTTTATTTTTCATCTTATACTTCCTCCTTATAGACGATCTCACCATCACAAATTGTTAAAATAGGATAACCTGACACGACTTCTCCAATAAATGGTGTATTACTACTTTTAGAAGCAAATTCTTCAGCAAGTATCGGTCTTTCTGTATCTAAATCAATTATCGTTATATCTGCATAACTTCCTTCTTCTAAACGTCCATAAGGTAAATTAAATGTTTCGCATGGTTTAGTTGTTAAGAATGATACAAGTTGTTCTAAAGTAAATTTACCGGTTTTTACGAAGTTTGTATAAAGTAATTGGAAAGCTGTTTCACTTCCTACGATACCAAAAGGTGCATCTACCATTGAAACTTCTTTTTCTTCTTTAGCATGTGGTGCATGGTCTGTAGCAATACAATCAATTGTTCCATCAAGTAATGCTTCTATTAATGCATCTCTATCTTCTTTAGCTCTTAATGGTGGGTTCATTTTATAAATAGCATCATCACCTGGTACATCTTCTTCTGTAAGTAATAAGTGGTGCGGTGTAACTTCAGCTGTAACTTTTATACCCGCTTTTTTAGCATCTCTTATAACTCTTACACTTTCTTTAGTAGAAACATGACATACATGATAATGACAATTAGCTGCTTCTGCTAATAGAACATCTCTCGCTATTTGAACCGCTTCACAAATGGCCGGTATACCAGGGATATTTAATTCTTCACTACGTTTACCTTCGTGCATAGCGCCACCATATATTAATGAATTATCTTCACAGTGTGCGACGATTGCTTTATCTATTTTTGCTGCTTCTTGCATTGCTTCATACATCATAGATGCTGTTTGAACACCTACTCCATCGTCAGTAAATTGGAACATGCCTCTATCTTTTAAAGCTTTAAAATCAACATGTTCTTTACCTGCTTGTCTTACTGTTATTGAAGCGTAAGGCAATACTCTAACAACTGCATGTTCGTCTATTATTTTATGCAGTCGATCTAAATGTTCAACTGAGTCAGGTACAGGTTTAGTATTTGGCATCGGACAAACTGTCGTAAACCCACCTCTTGCAGCAGCCTTAGTGCCTGTCTCAATCGTTTCTTTATGTTCTCCACCAGGTTCTCTTAAATGCACATGTACATCTACAAACCCCGCAGATATAAAATGTCCTTTCGCATCAATTATTTCATGATTTTCAGCATCAATATGATCATTTATTCGTTTAATTTTACCGTCTTCGATTTCAACTTCTTTATGAACTAATTGACCTTCTAATAAGATTTTTCCATTTTTGATTATAAGTGACATTTTACTTTTTCCTCCTTGTGATTAAGTACATCATAAATACATGCCATTCTAATAAATACACCATTCTCCATTTGCTTAAATATCCTTGACTTTGGACTTTCAACTAATGAAGAATCGATCTCTACACCTCTATTTACTGGTGCTGGATGCATAACGATTGCTTTATCAGATAATTTATTATATCTATCAATTGTTAATCCGTATGCCTCATGATATTTCTCAGTATTAAAAGTCATACCTGATTCGTGCCTTTCATTTTGCACTCTTAATAACATACATACATCAACTTCATCTATAACATCATCAATTTCAGCGTAAGGTACATTTGAAAAATCAGACTTCCATTGTTCTGGTGCACTGAACATAACTTCTGATCCTAATTTCGTTAAGGCTTCAGCATTACTTCTTGCTACTCTTGAGTTCTTTATATCTCCTGAAATAAGTATTTTTAATCCTTCAAAATAACCATATTCCTCATAAATTGTCATTAGGTCTAAAAGACTCTGTGTTGGATGTTGTCCACTACCATCTCCACCATTTAATACAGGAATGCTAAGTCCTTTTAAGTTATCATAATAGGCATTTTCACTATGTCTAATGACGAGTGCATCAACACCAATTGATTCTAGTGTTTTGCATGTATCATATAAAGATTCACCCTTTTGTACAGAAGATGTACTTGTTTCAAAAGGGATTACCTCTAACCCTAACTTTCTTTCAGCCATTTCAAAGCTACATTTCGTTCTAGTAGAATTTTCAAAGAATAAATTCGCTACTGTCATACCTTGCTCAAAAGGTTCTATACCATTTTGTTTAATTTTCTGTGCTTTTTTAATGATTTTCATTATGTCTTCTTTAGTTAGATCAGTCATAGTTAATAAATTTTTCAAGTGACACGCCTCCTTGAGATTATTTTATTTTCTTAGGCAAAATAAGATTGAGCAAGATACCAACTGTTGCAGCTAAAGCCATACCTTCAATATTCAAATGAATACCGATACCTGTGAAATCTAAATGTGCTTTACCAATTCCTAATACAAGAATGACTGAAGCAATAATCAAGTTTCTGTTATCTCCGAAATCAATATTGTTCTCAACTAACATTCTTAAACCACTTGAAGCAATGATTCCGAATAATAGTATAGATACACCGCCCATTACAGGTGTAGGAATTGTAGAAATCATTGCTGTAAACTTACCAACAAATCCTAAAATTAATGCGAGTGTAGCTGCACCACCTATCACCCATATACTATAAATTCTAGTAATGGCTAATACGCCGATGTTCTCACCATAAGTTGTGCTTGGTGGCCCACCGATGATTGAAGACATCATAGTTGATACCCCATCACCAATTAATGATCTGTGTAAACCTGGGTCTTTAAAAAAGTTTTTTCCTACTATTTTATTAATTACAATTTGATGCCCAATATGCTCACTAACTGTTACAAATACAATTGGAAGCATGATGAGTATAAGTCCCCATTGTATAGATGGTGTGTAATCATGAAATGGCATGTATATGTCTGGCATTTGTAACCATTTTGCTTTTGAAATTGGACTTAAGTCAACAATTCCAAATAATAATGATGATATATATCCAACAATTATGCCGATTAGTACTGGAATAATTGATAAGAATCCTTTAAAGAATACTGAGACAATAATTGTCGTTATTAATGTTATAAGCGCCACTGTAATGTAAACTCCGCTATACCCTTGCATGGCATTTGAATCCGTGTACATTGCCATATTAACAGCTACAGGTGCTAGACCTAATCCAATCACCATAATTACTGGGCCTACTACAACTGGTGGTAATAAGTTTAACAACCAATTCGTTCCTGTGATTTTTATTATTATTCCGATGATGACGTAAAGTATACCACTCATGAATAAAGCAACTAACATTTCACCTAAGTCATGTGTTTTGAGTCCTACTATAATCGGTGTTATAAATGCAAAGCTTGATCCGAGATAAGCAGGAATTTTGCCTTTCGTAATCATTATATAAAGCAAAGTTCCAAGTCCCGATGCTATAAGTGCTGCCGAAACAGGTAAACCTGTTAAAAATGGTACAAGTACTGTTGCACCAAACATTGCAAATAAATGTTGTGAGCTTAAGAAAAACCATTGTGAAGCTTTAGGTTTTTCATTTACATCTAGTATTGGCTCGACTGTTCGTTCAAACATTTCTTCGTTGTGTGTCATTTTCCTTCTCCTATTCAAAAAAAGATCCCTTTACACAATTTGCAAAGGGATCTATGGGTGCAGTTATACCTATACTGATATAGATATACTGTCTCATATATACTCCTTTGCCAGTCTCTCGTACTGATTTAAAAGGATTTATTTAATTTAATGTTACTGCTGTTTGTTTATCAAACTCTTCTAATTCTACGACTATAGATTCATTAGAAGATGTTGGTATATTTTTACCAACATAATCTGCTCTTATTGGAAGCTCTCTATGTCCTCTGTCAACTAATGTAGCTAAACTAATTTTTCGTGGTCTTGCATGATCTAATATAGCATCTAATGAAGCTCTTACAGTTCTTCCTGTATATAATACGTCGTCAACAATAATGACATGCTTATCATTAATATCAACATCGATATTAAATGATTTCACTTTAATTGCATCTTGTTGATTTTGAACATCATCACGATAATGCGTCACATCAATTTCGCCAGTTGGTACTTGAACTTGTTCAATAGCTTCGATTTTTTGTTCGATTCTATTCGCAAGAAAAACGCCTCTTGTCTTAACACCTAACAAAACGATATCTTTCGTGCCTTTATTCTTTTCCAATATTTCATGTGACATTCTTGTTAATGCTCTATTAACAGCAGCATCATCCATGATTAATCTTTCAGCCATATCCAATCTCCTTCCACAAAAAAATACTCACGCCTGTAGAAGACATGAGTATATACTAGTACCATTAAAATGGTCTACACGTACATATTATGTCTTCTCAGCCTCTCTGGACTGTCCGTTAAAGACGCTTTAATTGTTAAATCCATACTATCGTTTTTTTCTGTTGATGTCAAAGTTTATATAAAATTAATTAAGTATTATTACACGTCTGAATTATTTTTTATCTTCGTGATTTCTTAATTTTTCTAACAACGTTTCAAAATACTCAGGTAACGGTGCTTCTTTTTCAATGTATTCACCCGTTACTGGATGTTCGAAACCTAATAAACCTGCATGAAGTGCTTGTCCATCTAAATTCAAAGTTTTCTTAGGTCCGTATTTAGGGTCTCCTACTAAAGGAAATCCAATATGCTTCATATGAACTCTGATTTGATGAGTACGTCCAGTTTCTAACTGACAATTTACTAATGTATATTTTTCGAATTTATCAACAACATTAAAATGTGTCACTGCTTCTTTACCATCATCAACAATTGCCATTTCTTGTCGCTCTTTAGGATTTCTTCCTATTGGTGCTTCAATCGTACCAAATTCATGTGGTATATTACCATGAACAAGTGCAGTATATTCTCTCGTTACAGTTTTATTTACTAATTGTTCAACAAGCCCTCTATGAGCAATGTCATTTTTAGCGATCATCAATAAACCTGAAGTATCTTTATCAATACGATGAACGATACCTGGTCTAATTTCACCATTAATTCCAGACAAATCTTTAATAACATGCATTAATCCATTTACTAATGTACCTGTATAATGCCCTGGTGCCGGATGAACAACCATACCTTTAGGTTTATATACTACCGCTACATCTTTATCTTCATAATATACTTCAATACCTAAATCTTCTGCCACGATGTCTACTTCTTCTACAACTTTTTCAGTAACAACAATAACGTCATTTAATTTCGTCTTGTAATTTGCTTTAATAACATTACCATTTACTTCAACTAAACCTAATCTAATCCAATCTTGGATTTGGTTTCTAGACCAATCCGGGTTTAACTCAGGTAATAACTTATCTATTCTAACGCCTTTTTCACTTTCTGTTTCAATCTTAAATTCAAATGTATTCAAGCTTTCTCCTCCTTACCTTCAAATAAAATCACAATAATTAATACGATTACACCTATTGTTAAAGCAGCGTCTGCTACATTAAATATCGGAAAATTATAGCCAAAGATATATGTGTCAATAAAATCAACAACTTCGCCTCTAAACAATCTGTCTATAAAATTACCAATTGAACCAGCAATTAACAAACTTAAACCAAGTTGCATAACAGGTTGACCATATCCCTCATTTTTAAAAAACATAAATAAAATAACAAGTACAACAACAGTTACAATATAAAACAACCACATTTTTCCTTGTAAAATACCCCAAGCAGCACCTTGGTTTCTGTGAGATGTAATATATATAACTTTACTGATTACTTTTACAGATTCACCAACTTCTAATGATTTAACAATCATAAACTTAGTCAGTTGATCAAATACTATCAATAATACAATAAAAGTACTCCATATCGGTATATTGTAACCTTTACGCATCTATTGTTCACTCCAATCTTGATTATTTTACCACATAAACAGACATGTTTGTTAATATGAATTTTTAAAATTATGTCCAATTTAAAAAGAGATTAAGCAACATTAAGTTACTTAACCTCTAAAAAATAATTCATAAGCCTAATTATTGATACTTTTAATTATGATTTAACTTTTCTAGATAAACTAAATATACCAACTGCAGATAATACCGCAAAAGTAAATAATACATAACGTAATATCACGTTATCATTTTCACCTGTTTTCGGTAATTCTTTTTGCGATTTATTAGATTTGTTTTCTTTTGCTTTAACCTTAGTTACAGATTCTTCCTTAGACTTTACATCTTTATTATTATCTTGTTTAGATGCTTCAGAAGATTTAGGTTCAGATTTATTTGTATTCATATCTGTTTTATTTTGCTCATTAGCTGATTGTTTAACTTTCTTATCATTTACAGCTACTTTGTTATCTTTATTTACGACTGTATTTTTAGGAATTTCTGCTTTTTTATCATCTTTTTTTTCTGTATTTGGATTTACTTCTTTGTCATCTTTTTTATCTTTATTTGGATCTTTTTTAGTCGGTTTACCTTTGTTATCAGAAGCTAGTTGATCTGGACTAGGTGGCTTTTCTTGATTGCCATTAGGAATTTTTGTATTACTTTGTTGTCCAGGTTGTTGCATATTTGTTTGATTATATGAATTAGGATTGTCAACACTAGGGTCAAAATTAATACCATCTAAAGGTCTAGGATGTTCACCTACAAACAAGTCATTTACTCTGCCTTTAGAAGCATAAAATTCAAAGTATCTCCATTGATCAGATATATGTTTATATTTTGGATTTACTTCATTAGTTTTGACACCATTCTTAATAATATAAAAATCCTCTGGATCTGGAGTCTTAACTTCTAATATTTCTTTTTCTGGAATACTCATTGAACCATCAGAATTAATGTATATAGGAGCAGCCTTACCACTTGATTTAAATACATATTTAACAGGTTTATTCTCCTTCAATTCCTCAGCATTCACTTTCCCTACAATAGGAGCACTTACAATCGTACATAACAAAGTTGATAAAAATACTTTCTTTAACATAAACATCTCTCCTTACATGAATAACATTTATAATATTTTTACTGCTTTGTTCTCAATATAACCAATCCAATTATCTTTATTATCGTATAATGAATAATAAGTTTTCCCATTACTTAATTTATATTGAGCTTTTGCAAATAACTTTTTATTTATATATTTGTCAGAAGATTCTCTTTTAGTATCAAATAAATATCCATAAAAGTTATAATTTTTACTTATTTTTCTAATAAAAATGTTCAACGATACTTACATTAATTTAGAAATAAAATGATGTTTATTCTCTAGTTAATGACATTCACTTCTTGGTGTAGATGTATATATCACTCCTTTGCATATTTTAACCTTTCATATAACTTTCTCATATTTAGGTTTGGTCTTTATATATCCTATATTTTGTCTCTCTTGAAGAAGCTTATATCGCAGATTAATTACTTTCATTATATTATGTAAATATTTTACTAACAATACTTTTTTTAATGAATTTTATATTAAATATAACAAAAATATAAATATACAAAAAACGCCCAATCCGAAATAAGTACTACGGATTGGGCGTTTATAAAACTTCATTCTATATTAATGTTTTAACTACTTCTTGGCAACGTGGACATAAATGATCAAGTTCACCTACTGAACCTAATTCGTCTGAGTAATTCCAACAACGTTGACACTTTTCTCCATCTGCATGTTTAACTGTTACTTTAACATACTCATATTCTTCTCCATCTGTTAATTCATCAACTACATCAACTTTTGATACGATAAATAGTTGCTGTAAGTCTTGGAATTGACTTAAGAATTCTACTGTATTAAAGTCTTCTGAATTTGAAAGTGTGATATGTGCTTCTAATGATTTACCAATAACTTTTTCGTTACGTGCAACTTCTAAAGCTCTATTCACATCGTCTCTTAATTTCATAAGTTTAGACCATTTTTCAACTAATTCAGTATCTACTTCATGTGGATTAGGCATATTTGTTAAATGAACACTTTCTTCTTCTACGTGTGGAATGTGTCCCCAAATTTCATCTGCAGTATGTGGGATAATTGGTGCTAATAATTTAGTTAATTTAACTAATGTTTCGTATAACACTGTTTGCATACTACGACGTTTCAACGAATCATATTGTTCGATATAAAGAATATCTTTACCATAATCTAAATAGAAGTTACTTAATTCTACATTGATAAAGTTTTGAATATCTTGATAAATATCTAAATAATCAAATGCTTCATAATGAGATAAAGTTCTACCAATGAATTGGTTTAATCTATTATGCATGTATTGATCAATTTCAAGCATATCTTCATATTTAACGTTGTCAGTTGCTGGGTTGAAATCATTAACATTTCCTAATAAGAAACGGAATGTATTTCTAATTTTACGATATACGTCAGAAGTTTGTTTTAAGATGTCATTTGAAATTCTTACATCTGCTAAGTAATCTACACTACTAACCCATAATCTCGCGATATCAGCACCCATTTGTTTAACAATTTTATCTGGAACGATTACATTTCCTAAAGATTTACTCATTTTCTTACCTTCTCCATCCATAACGAAACCGTGAGAAAGTAACATTTTGTATGGTGAGATACCTTTAGTTGCTACAGATGTTGTAATTGAAGAGTTGAACCAACCTCTATATTGGTCACTACCTTCTAGATAAATATCAGCTGGATAAGATAATTCAGGACGTGTTTCTAATACACCTCTATGAGTTGAACCAGAATCAAACCATACATCCATAATATCAGTTTCTTTTGTAAATTCACCATTTGGACTACCTTCATGAGTAAATCCTTCAGGTAACAAGTCTTTCGCTTCTCTTTCAAACCAAATATTTGAACCATGTTCTTCAAATAGATTTGCAACATGATTAATTGTTTCATCTGTCATGATGATATCGCCATTTTCAGCATAGAATACAGGTAAAGGAACACCCCATACTCTTTGACGAGAAATAACCCATTCTCCTCTATCTCTAATCATGTTATATAGTCGCGTTTTACCCCAATCAATTTTGAACTTCGTATTATCAATTGCATCTAAAATATCTTCTCTTACTTTACTGATAGACGCAAACCATTGTTCAGTTGCTCTAAAGATAACTGGTTTTTTAGTACGCCAGTCATGAGGATATGAATGTTTGAAGAAAGAAAGTTTTAATAACGCGCCGACTTCTTCTAATTTTTCAGTAATTGTTTTGTTCGCTTTATCGTAAAATTGTCCTTCGAATTCACCAGCTTCTTCAGTGAATACACCTTTATCATTGATAGGACTAATAACATCTAGACCATATTTTTGACCAACTACATAGTCATCTTCACCATGCCCAGGTGCTGTATGTACACAGCCAGTACCTGCATCTGTTGTAACATGATCACCTAAAATTAATAATGATGTTCTATCGATAAATGGATGTTGAGCAGTTATATATTCTAATTCAGAACCACTAAACTCTTTCTCTCTTACGATTGTTTCTTTATTCCAGTCTAATTCTTCACAAACTGTATCTAATAAAGCATCTGCAACTACATACTTTTTACCTTCAACATTAACTTGAACATAATTTAATGTAGGATTTACAGCTATTGCTACATTAGATGGAATAGTCCAAGGAGTTGTAGTCCAAATAACAAATGCAGCATCTTCGTCAACAATACCTTTACCATCAAGAACATTAAATGCTACATAAATTGAAGGAGATTTTTTATCTTGATATTCGATTTCAGCTTCTGCTAAAGATGATTCACTTGAAGGAGACCAATATACTGGTTTTTTTCCTTTATAGATTAAACCTTTTGCAGCCATTTCACCAAACACTCTGATTTGCGCCGCTTCAAATTCAGGTTTCAAAGTAATATATGGGTTATCCCAATCACCATTTACACCTAAACGTCTAAAGTCTGCTTTTTGTAATTCAATTTGCTCTAATGCAAACTCTTTACATTTTTCGCGGAATTCCGCGATTGTCATTTCTTTTCTTTTAACACCTTTATTTGTTAAGGCTTGCTCGATTGGTAAACCATGCGTATCCCAACCTGGAACGTATGGTGCATAATAACCAGACATTGATTTTTGTCTCACAATTATATCTTTCAAAATTTTATTCAATGCGTGTCCCATATGCAAATTACCATTAGCGTATGGCGGTCCATCATGAAGAATAAATGGTGTATTTCCTTTATTTTTTTCTAAAATTTTATTGAATAAGTCTTTCTCTTTCCACTCTTCTTGGATTTGTGGCTCTTTGTTTGGTAAACCACCTCTCATTGGAAAACTTGTTTTAGGCATTAGTAACGTATCTTTGTAATCCATAAGTCTTAATCTCCTTCTTCATTTAAATTAAAATAAAAAACTCTAAGTTGAAATAATAGGGACGACTTTAATCGCGGTACCACCCTCATTAACTCAACTTAGAGTTCACTCATCAAAAATATATAATTTTGTAAAGAGGTGATACCTAAAGAATTGAAATCGTCAGGCTCACACTATCCCTAACTCGCTTAGCAAATCATTATTCTTTAGACTTGTCCTCTTCACTATTAACTGTTTGATTATTTATCTGTTCTTGATTATTTTCTTCTTCTTTTTTCAAAATGTCAATATTTTCTTCAGTAACTTGTTGTTGATCAATATCATAATTTAATAAATAATCCCAATCATCATTCTTCAGTAAATCTAATTGAGCTTCAACTAACATACGGAAACGAGAGCGAAACACTTTAGATTGACGTTTCATATCTTCAGTTTGGAAACTGATATGACGCGCTTTTTGGAGTGCATCATTAATAATTTGATCCGAACGACCTTCAGCTTCTTTAACAATAGCATCTGCTTTTAATACAGCAGTATGTTTTGTTTCTTCGCCTGTTTTTTGTGCTTGTAACAATGCTTCAGATATTGTATTTTCAACCGCTTTAAAACGATTAATATTTTCATCTTTGTCATTAATTAAAGTTTGTAACTGATCTTTATCGGATTTTAATTTTTCAATTTCATCACTTAAAGTCTGTAAATATTGACGTACTTCTGATTCATCTAATCCTTTATGGACTCTACTAAACTCTTTTTGTTTGATTTCTTCTGGGGTAAATGCCATAAGTTTTCCTCCTTAGCACTATTTAAACAAAGTTTTATAAGTTATTCTTAACTTCCCTTTTTTTGACTCTCCATTGTTTGCTATGATCAATGCTCGACCATATCCTTTAATAGATAATAAGTCATTCTCTTCGACTATAAAGTCTACTGCTTCAATTTCTCTATGATTGACTTTAACACGTTTACTTTCAATTAGCTTTTTACTTATCGTTCTACTTGTATTTGTTATATGTTTTACTATAACATCAAGTCTCATTGCACTAACTGTTGCATCGTGACTATTCCAATTCTCATTCGATTGTATCATATTTTGGAAAGGAATAGAACTCAATTTGATTCCTGCGCCTTTAATCTTTGTTAATTCCATCATAATATATGATTCAAATCTTTTTGTCAAAACAAACTGTATTCGGTCATTTACGATTATATCGCCAAGTTGATTTCTATCTATTCCAAGAGACATAATCGTGCCTAATACGTTGCGATGCGTTAGATTAACAAATTTAGAAGGATACGTAAGTTCAATTAGTACAATTTCATAATCTTCATCAGTTGGAACAAAGTAATCTGGTGCAACAATTGCACGTTTTCTTTCAGATTCATTATTACCTCCAAAAAAATGAACTTCTAATTCATCAAATCCTCCAACTATAGTTTGTAAAATAAACTGTTCTCTAGGATCTAAAAAATCAGTTAATACATGTTGATAATTTCTTTCTGCTATTTCACATTTATTTAAAAATAAATCAATTTCTTCTTTTTCTTCTTTTCTAAAGTGCTGATATATATCCATTTTACACCTCTAATTATATAAAAAATAGGATGTGACATTTCGTCCCACCCTACTGTCATTCATTGTTCATTTATAATATTGGTACAACAGGTACAATCATATTAAATATATTGATTAAACCAACGTAGAATAAACTTAGTGTAATAAATGCCACAATTGATGATATGTCTAGCATACCTAACGGTGGAATAATTTTTCTAAATGGTTCTAAAAATGGTTCATATATTTTTCCTAAAAATTGTCCAAATGCGCCTTCCCTAACGCTTGGTAACCAAGATGTAAGGAAATAAACAATCATACCATATTGATAAATCTTAACTAGGAATAATATAAATCCTAAAATTGTACTTAATAATCCACTATCCATATCTTATTTCCTCTATTCTTGATAAGGTTCAACTTGTTCTAACTGTTCAGTAATTGATCCTGCTACTTCAACATTATCAGGTGTACATAAGAAAATATCTGTACCTACTCTTCTTATATCTCCACCTATTGCATAAACAGTACCACTTAAAAAATCTATAATTCTTTTAGCTGATACTTTATCAATGCGTTGTAAATTCACTAAAGTAGTTCTTCTGTTTTTCAACTCATCAGCGATATCTTGAGTATCTGAAAATACTCTTGGTTCAAATAAGCACATTTTTGAACTTTGCGCAAAATCCATATTACCACTCATGCTTACAACATTCGTTTGAGATGAATTTGTACGTTTTTCAGTCATGGCCTCTTTCCTTTCAGGTTTTTTAAAATCACGTGAACGTTGTGATTGATATCTTGTAGTATTTGCTTTTTGTGTTGGTACACTTTTAATAGATTGTTGATTCATTTTTTTCTCTTGTGTAGAAGGTTCTTGCTGTGGTGTTTGTTGTTTTTGTTCTCTTTGTGGTTCTTCGTATACCTCTTCTTCTTCATCAACTACGAAAAAACCTTTAAATACATCTTTAATTGCCATAATTTACACTCCTATTCACCAACTAATTTAGTACCAATTCGTACATATGAAGCACCCTCTAAAATTGCTTCGTTAAAATCATTACTCATACCCATGGATAATTCAGTACATGGTGCATAAGATAAATTCAATGATTGTACTTTATCTTTTAAATTTCTTAGCTGATTAAAATATTGTCTTAATTTCGTTTTATCTTCAGTCAAAGGTGCCATAGTCATTAATCCAACTACTTCAATATGTTTAAAAGTTTTAAACTCTTCTATAAATGGAATTAATTCTTCCGGTGAAATACCATGTTTAGATTCTTCACCTGAAACATTTACCTGAATAAAACATTTTATAACATGATCAGCACGTTTATCAATTTCTTTAGCTAATTTCAATCTATCTAATGCGTGTAAGTAGTCAATTTCATTGATTACTTCTTTAACTTTTCTCGTTTGTAATGAACCTATAAAGTGCATTACAGCATCATCAGGTAGATGTTTTTTCTTTTCTAAGAAACCTTCTATTCTATTTTCGCCAAAATTTTTCAATCCAGCTTCATAAGCTTCTATAGCTCGGTCTATTGTAACATATTTTGTCACAACAATCACTTGAGGTGTTGTGTCAAACTGTGATTTATTACAGCTGTCACAAATTTGTGAATTTATTTCTTTTAAATTTTCTTCTACTGACTTCAAAACTTTACCTACTTTCTGCCTATAAATGCAAGCATTCTACCAGTATTACCTTTTTCAACTCTGTATGAAAAGAATAAATCTGTTTCACTCGCTGTACAGTGGCTCGTTTTAACAATATGCTCTGGACTTATTCCATAATGTATTGCCAACAATTCGTTAGCACGTTTCAAATCAATACCATATCGATCTTGTTCTCTTTTTTCTATATATAAACTAGCATCTATTGGTAAAGAATTAAATTTATTGTATATATCTTCATTGATTTCATAAGTATTAGAAGTAGACGGACCTATCACAATTCTGAGATTTGCTAATTCACCATTGTATTGATCTATCATTTCTTTCAATATTTGAGTGTATGTGCCTCTCCATCCAGCATGACAAAGACCGATATATTTATTTTTAACATCGTATAAATATATTGGAACACAATCTGCAAAACACATTGTTAAAAGTAGATTAGATTCGTAAGTAAATAGCCCATCAATTCCATGTAATTCATTTGTTAAAGCTTTTATGTTCTTACCTTTATCATCTGAAAATACCTCTTGAATTTTGTTTTCATGTGTTTGTATTGGAAACACCCAATTTTCACAATTGAAACCAATTTCATCAGCCAATATTTTTTGATGAGCAGTAATATTTTCTTGATTGTCATCAATATAACGTGCCATGTTAAAGGCATTTTCTGGATATGAACTGTAACCATCTTTACGTGTTGTAATACCTAGCGTTATATCTTCTCTACTATCGATGTCATACTCTAAATAATGATTTCGCTGACTAAATATCTCTTTCATTTCATCTCTCCTAACAAAAAAAGTCATCAGGACTTAGCCTGATGACTTTTTAAGTTCATTTATCGTCTAGAGCGTCTAGAACGTCTATCTTCTCTATTTCGAATGAAACTTGGAATATCACTATCATCAGTTGATTCATTTGCTGATTTATTTTCAAATGAAGCTTTTCTACCTAGTGATTCCCCTTCTTCTCTATTAGAAGTAGGTTCTTCTGTAGTTCCACCAAATGCTCCACCACTTTGAGGTTTACGAGCATTAGAAGGTTTGTCATTGAAACCTGTTGCAATTACAGTAACGACTAATTCGTCTTGTAATTCTGGGTTAATAACAGTACCAAATATCATATTAACATCTTCATCAGCTGCATCTTGAACAATATCTGCTGCTTCTTGAGCTTCAAATAGAGATAATGACTCTCCACCTGTAATATTCATTAAGACACCTTGAGCGCCAACTATAGACGTTTCTAATAATGGTGAAGAAATTGCTTTTTTAGCAGCTTCGATTGCTCTGTTTTCACCTGAAGATACACCAATACCCATTAATGCTGAACCTTGGTTAGACATGATAGTCTTAACGTCAGCAAAGTCTAGATTAACTTCACCTGATACAGCGATTAAATCTGAAATACCTTGTACACCTTGGCGTAAAACATTATCTGCTTCTTTAAATGCTTCCATCATAGGCGTTGATTTATCAACGATATCTAATAAACGGTCATTAGGGATAACGATTAACGTATCTACTGCAGCTTTCATTGATTCTACACCAGCAGCAGCTTGTGTTTGACGTTTACGACCTTCAAAGCTAAATGGACGTGTTACAACACCAACTGTTAAAGCACCCATTTCTTTAGCGATTTTAGCAACTACAGGTGCAGCACCTGTACCTGTTCCACCACCCATACCTGCAGTTACGAATACCATATCTGCACCTTGGATAGCATCTTCTATTTGTTCACGTGATTCTTCTGCAGCTTTTTTCCCTATTTCTGGGTTAGCACCAGCACCTAATCCACGAGTTAATTTTTCACCAATTTGAATCTTAGATGAAGCTTTTGATAAGTTTAACGCTTGACCATCTGTATTAATAGAAATAAATTCTACATTATTCATTCCATGATCTATCATACGGTTTACGGCGTTATTACCTCCGCCACCAACACCAATTACTTTTAAAGTAGCTAAATGATTAAACCCTTGTTCAAATTCTAACATTTATTATCCTCCTAATCTTTATGACCCATCAATCAAATAACGATTTCATTAATTTTTTGAATACACTAGGCTTCTCTTCTTGACTTTCCGAATCATAATCTGTTTCGGCGTAATTGTCGTTATCAGAATTTGAAGCTTTTACGTCATTGTTTTTGTCTTTGTTTGTTTTTTTCTTAAACCATTGTTCATATGGTTTAGCTTTAGTTTCTTGATTTACATCTTCATATGTTTCTTCTTCAACATTATCCACATCATAATTATTCATTGTAACATAATCTAGTAGCTCATCAAAGTTAATTCCACTAGATATTGTAGATATACTAGATGTAAACTCGGGTTTACGTATACCCATTTGTGATGGAGTATGTACGCGTACTTTTTCATTTACCATATCTTGTAGAAGTTCTTTTATACCTAGTAAATTCGAAGTTCCACCAGTTACAATAAATCCACCGTTAACATTTGTTATACCCATGTCTTGTAGTAAATCGAAAATTTCAAAGAATATTTCTTCTGCTCTAGATTCGATAATCTCACTTAACTCTTTCTGAGTGAATTGTGCATGTCCATCTTCGTTGATTTGTTCTACACTAAAAACATCTTGATCTGATGCTGAATCGTAAAAAGCATGACCATATTGTTGTTTAATCTTCTCAGCGTTGTCATATGTAGTATTTAATGATTTAGCTATATCTGTTGTAATACTTCTACCTGCCATTTCAATCGTATCAGCATCAACAAGATTGCCTCTCTCATAGAAACCGACTTGAGTTAAATCTTCACCTATATCAATGACACAAGCTCCTAACTCAACT
The DNA here is from genome assembly GCF_022386495.1 of Mammaliicoccus sp. H-M34. Taxonomy (NCBI): domain Bacteria; kingdom Bacillati; phylum Bacillota; class Bacilli; order Caryophanales; family Staphylococcaceae; genus Mammaliicoccus; species Mammaliicoccus sp. H-M34. The sequence continues at coordinate 117,484 of NZ_JAJNIK010000002.1, read as the reverse complement.
TCTGTTGGAGATAGGATAGATTGATAATTGTACGCATCTGAAAATACGTCTAATACATCTACTCCACAAGATTCAACACATTTAATTATATTGATTAATAGCGATTTTGATGTTGCGATAACGCCTGCCTCTACTTTTAATGATTGAGTAGCAACCATTTCTTTAGGGTCTGACACTTCATGCAAATCATCCACAATGAATTTCATTGGAAATACACCAATTACTTCAGTTTCAGGTACATCATTTAAATCTCTGATGCCTTCTAATACCGATTCAATGTGACTTCCATTAATTTCAGTTTCTGTTCCTTCAAAAGGTATTTCAAATTTCTCGTCATATATTTCTGTATTCACGATAGGCATTTTTAAAAATACTTCTTTAATATCTACCCCAGAAGCAATCGCCGCTTTTTTGATTGTATCTTTAATCGCTTGTTTTGCGATATCAAAGTCATCAATACAGCCATTTCTTATACCATTTGTATACGTTTGCCCTGTACCTATCACGTTAATGCCATTATGAAATTTTTCTCCTACTATTACTTTTACACTCGATGAACCTATATCTAAACTAATATAATAATGTTCCTCCATCGATAGGCACCTCCTCTAACACATGATAATCAAATTTACACTATTATTAGTTTACATGATAGATGATTTAATGTGAACTAATTATAGGTTTATTTATTGATTTTTTTACTTATTCTTGCGATTTTTCAGATGATTTTGGTTCTTCACCTGATTTATCCAATTCTTTAGATAAATCTTGAAGCGCTTGGTCTAATTTTTTTTGTTCTGTTTTAGCACTTTCATCTTGTTTTGCCTCTTTTTCAGAACGTTCACTTTGTTGTTCTTTTGTTTCATATGGTAAAAATGTCACACCAACTTGCAAATCTACAAACCCAGGTGTTTTTAATGCTCCTGAATTATCTCTCTCTAATTTATCAGAAATACTTGGATAATAGTTGATTTTATTTGCAAAAGTTTGAATATCACCAACAACTTCAACATTATCTGTCATAAACAATTGTATCCTATTTTGATTATTTTCACCTGGTTTATAATTGACTTCAGAAATCATTGCTTTTACTTTCGGTTTAACTTTCTTCAATTCAGGAATAAGTTTATCTAATTTTTTCGAACTAAAATCATTCAAAATAGGAACATCAATTGGAAGATCTGTTGATAAGTTTTTTATAGTTGATCCATTTTCCAACAAAGGTACATACCCTTTTTTATTTTTAATCAAACCAATTGGTTCATACTCATTGACCTCGACTGTCATATCATTAGGAAAATGTCTCTTGATTGTGACACTTTTAACACCTTCAAGTTTTTCAATCTTCGTTTTCATATCACTAATTGGTAAATTATAAATTCTCGAGTCAGATTTAATATTCAAGGCTTTATTTATATCTTTTTTTGCTACAATTTCTTCACCTTTTATGTCTACTTGATCAACTTTACTTATATCTGTAAACATATACAGAACAATCAAAATGACAAGGAGTATAACACCTATGAATACACCTAATTGAATTTGACGTCTACGCTTTCTTTTATTTCGCATCATTTTCAAACGTTCGTCTTCAGTAGTCGTTTCAAATTGCAATATATCCTCTTTATTTTCAGAACTTTTATTCACGGTTGTCACTCCTTTTTATACAATTTCTAAAAAGTTGGTAAATGTTTTTGGAAGCTTTTAATGAATTCGTCTCCACGTGCTTCAAAAGTATCATATTGGTCCCAACTCGCACATGCTGGTGATAATAATACAACATCATTAGATTGAATATAATCTTGTATTATATTGACAGCATCTTTCACATCATGTGTTTGTATAACTTCTTTACCTTGACTCGCACCTAACGTTTTGAGTTTATCTTTTGTTTCACCAAAAGTAACCATCAATCTAACATTGTCCATATATGGAATCAAATCATCAAAATCATTACCTCTATCTAATCCTCCACATAGCCATATTATTGGCGTGTTAAATGAGCTTAATGCAAATCGAGTAGCTAAAGTATTTGTTGCTTTTGAATCGTTGTAATATTTATTTCCACGATTATTGCCTACGTATTGAAGTCTATGCTTAATACCTGAGAAAGTTGTAAGTGTATGTACAATAGATTTAACATCTACTCCAGAAATTAAAGCAGCTAGAACTGCTACAAGTACGTTTTCTAAGTTGTGTTTACCTGGTAAAACAATATCATTAATGTTGATAATTCTTATTCCATTATAAACAACATATCCATCCTCAATATAGATGCCATCAACTTGTTGTTCAGTTGAAAAGTATAAAATTTTAGATTTAATTTCATCCTTATTTATAAGATGCCTTTGTTCATAATTAAAAATTAAGTAATCATCTTCTGTTTGATTGCTAAAAATATTTTTTTTAGCGTTTTGATATTCTTCTAAAGTTCCGTGATAATCTAAATGAGCAGAGTATATATTGGTTACTATTGCGATATGTGGGCGATATTCAATCGTTCCTAACAGCTGAAATGATGATAATTCAGTAATTAGATAATCATCTTTAGTAACATCTTGTGCAACTTTTGATGCAACTACCCCAATATTTCCTGAAACTTGCCCATTTACTTTACTATTCCCAAACATATCTCCGATTAAGGAAGTCACCGTAGTTTTTCCGTTTGTACCCGTGATACCTATAATCGGCGCTTCAGAAATATAATAACTCAGTTCAACTTCAGTAATGATATCTAACCCTTTATTTACAGCTTCTTGTAACAAAGGAATACTATAAGGAATACCCGGGTTCTTAACGATTAACGGATTATGATCTAATAAACTAATAGGATGCTCTCCGCTAATTACTTTAATACCTTGATTCTGTAATTCAATTGCATGAGGATCGGTAGATAAATCTTTACCATCGTTAACAGTGACATATGCACCAAGCTTGTTACATAATTTCGCGCTTTCATATCCACTTTTTGCTAATCCTAATATAAGGACTTCTTTTCCTTTTAATGCATCATATTCCTTCATATCACATTACTCCAATCCATAGACCAATTGCACCTGTAATGATACCAGTAGTCCAGAATACTAATACAATCTTCCATTCACTCCAACCTACTAATTCAAAATGATGATGCAAAGGACTCATTTTGAATATTCTTTTACCCGTAAGTTTATATGATGTTACTTGTAGCATCACAGACATTGTTTCAATTACAAATACTAAACCTATAAATAACAACGTAATTTCTTGATTAAGCATAATTGAAATTGTTGCAAATATACCACCTAAAGCTAAACTTCCCGTATCTCCCATAAATACTTTTGCTGGGTATTTATTGTAAATTAAGAATCCAATTAAACTTGCTAACATAACTAAACAGAACAAGCCAATTTCTGGTTTATCTAATGTAAATGATAAAATGGCATAAAAACCAAATGCAATAATAGATAAGCCTGTAGATAATCCATCTAAACCATCTGTTAAGTTTACTGCATTACTAAATCCAACTTGCCAGAATACAATGAATATTATATAAAAAACAGATAAAGGTAATGACCAATCTGTAAATGGTATATTAATTGCTGTTTCAAAATCATAATTCGGCATCAATATACTTACAATATAAAATACGATTGCGATTCCAATTTGTGCAAAGAACTTTTGTTTGCTTGTTAACCCTTGGTTATTTTTTTTAACTACAATAATGTAATCGTCGATAAAACCAATTAAACCAAATCCAATTGTTACAAATAACAATAGAATAAGAGGACCTACTTGTTCAACATAGAATAATGCAATTATTGTAACAACAATAGTTGCAAGCAAAAATGTTAACCCTCCCATTGTTGGTGTTCCTGTTTTTTTCATATGACTCTTAGGTCCTTCTTCTCTTATACTTTGACCAAATTTTAATTTTTTAAGTGTTGGAATTAAAACTGGCACAAGTATTAAAGTCAATAAAAATGCAATGACAGGTAGCATAAAATTCATAATTGTTCACCTTTTCTTTTATTTTTTATAGAGTGAGGTTAGGACAAAATTATTGTCTCAACCTCTCTTTCCCTTAGTTACCATTATCTTTATTCTTGTCTTTAGGAGTTTCCTCTTCAGGTACTTGTCCAATAGAATTGTCACCATTTGGATGGTTATTTGAAAGCGTAAATGTCACTTTTGTGCCAGCTTTTATCGTTTGATTTTCATCAATAGATTGTTCTGATACATAGCCTGAACCTTCAGTTTCTACATCGATACCAGTAGCTTCTTGTAATTTTAATAGATCTCGTTTAGTCCAATTTTCAGTATTAGGCATCGTCATTTCTCCATCAGTAACAAGCAAGATTCTCTCTTTATCTTGTACATTTTTACCTTTAAGAGGTAATTGTTTTTTAACTTTATCACCTTTACCAATTAAAATTGGATCCAATTTTTTACCTTTAATTGCATCAGTTGCTTTTTGCACATTCATATTCACAACATCAGGAACTTCTGAAGAGTTATTTTTCGCTTTGCCTTCAGTTTCTTCAACATCTAAATATTTCAAAGTATTCTCCATAATAGGATTAAATCCTCGAGAAACACCATATTCATATGCTTCTAAATCTCTTTTTTGAGCTAATGACATACCAGCGTAAACAACTACTTCTGGATCTTTTGCTGGTGCATAACCCATGAAACTTACAAAGTAAGGGTTTGCTCCGTCAACATATCCGCCACCTTTTGTATCTGGAACTTGTGCAGTACCAGTTTTACCTGCTACACGATAACCATCAATTTGATAATTAGTTGCGTGACTCTCTTTACTATTCACTACTTTATCTAATTCATCCATCGTCTTTTGGGCAGTATCTTTAGAGACTGGATTACCGACAACTTTTTTCTTACCTTTTTTGATTGTTTTATTCTCTTCTCTATTTTCTATAGATTTCACATAATAAGGTTCCAACATATTACCTTGATTCAATATTGCCGTTTCAGCTTGCAACATTTGCACAGGTGTTACTGTAGTTGACTGACCAAATGCTGATGTTTTTCTTTGAAGTTCATTGTCAAATGCAATATGGCCAGGTGCTTCACTATCAAATAGACCACCTGTTTTCTTACCGAATCCAAATTTTTCGTAATAAGCTTTTGCTTTATCTTCTCCAACTAAGTCTTGTAGTTTCATCATTAAAGTATTAGCTGAATAAGTAAAACCTGTTGTCATTGGTATATTGCCCCAACCATCATCGTTCCAATCATAAATCTTGAATCCATCAATTTCTCTATTACCTGACTTAAATTTCTTCTTAGGTTCAAACTTGCCTTCTTCTATAGCTGCAGCAAGTCCGTATGTTTTAAATGTTGAACCTGGTTCATAAGTATTCTGATATAAATCATTTGCCCATTTTTTACCGAAATCTTCTTTAGTATCCGGATTAAATGTTGGACGTTGACTATAACCTAATATTTCTCCAGTCTTAGCATCCATTACGACAGCAAATAAATCTTTAGGTTTATAGCGATCAACCATTTCATCTAGTGAATTTTCAACGAAGACTTGTATATTTGAATCTAAAGTCAAATGAACATCATCACCATTTTTTGCTTTAATGCTATCTTCACTGTTTGGTACTAACATTCCCCATATATCTTGCTTGTATGAGTTTTTACCAGTTTTCCCACTTAAATAGCTATCAAATACTTTCTCAGCACCAGAAACACCTTTTAACTTATTCGTTTCATGGTCTTTGTCTGCTAAACCTATTAGATGAGATGCGAAGTTTCCATTAGGATAAAATCTTTTTTTCTCAGTTTCAAAAGTAAGTCCTGGTAATTTGAGTTTTTCTATTTGAGTCTTTTGTTTATAAGTTAAATCTTTACCTTTTTGTCCAAATTCAACTTGGAAAGCTTTTTTAGTTTCAAGTTTTTTTAATATGTCTTTTTCATCCATATTAATAATTTTCGATAATTCTTTAGCCGTTTTTTTCTTGTCTTTAACATGCAATGGCTTATCACTATCTTTACTCATTTTTTTATCTAAAATTGCTACTAATTTATAGCTGTCAGTATCTTCAGCTAGAACTTTTCCATTTCTATCATAAATCTTTCCACGTTCTGGCTCTGCAACTGATTGTCGTAAATATTTTTCACTCGCTCTATAAGCTAAATCTTCACCAGCAGAATGTCCACTGATCATTAAATATGAATATCTTAAGGCCAATATAAAAAAGAGCAGTCCGAAAAAGCTTACTAAGAGGACTGCTCCTATTTTATTTTTCTTTATTTTAATTTTGGGCATCACTACGCACTACCTTTACATTGTCATTATTCAACTTCAGACCGTAATCTTCAGCTTTTTCGTAGATACGCTCATATGACGACTGTTTCATAGATTCTGTCTTCAAATCACTATTTGTCGTTTGTTGCTGTTCGATTTTACTATCTAATTCCGCAATTTGAGTTTTGTTGTTATACGCATCCATTTTTAAAGATAGCATATAAATACTTATCAACGCAATCATAGTTATTAATGATATGTATACAATTTTTTCGATCCTTGATATTCTTACAACTTTGGTCTTTGTAACTTTTTTCTTCTGTGGTTCGAGTTGTGGCTCTTGCCACTCATCAGGTCTATAATTTGGATATATTCTTTCTACTGCCATTCAATTGCCACTCCTCTGCTTACTTCAAAATTTCTGCTACTCTTAACTTTGCGCTTCTAGCTCTGTTGTTCTGTTCTAGTTCTTGATCATCAGAAATAATTGGTTTTCTATTTACTCGTTTCAATTTCGGTTTGTACTCTTCCGGTATAACCGGCAATCCCCTTGGTACATCTGGTCCTTTTTCATATTCTTGGAAGACTTGTTTACACAAACGATCTTCTAAAGAATGGAAAGTAATTACTGAGATTCTTCCTCCTACTTTCACGTTCTGTATAGCTGCTTCAATTGATTCTTCAAAAGCACCTAACTCATCATTCACTGCAATTCTAACCGCTTGAAATACACGCTTAGCAGGATGTCCGCCCTTTCTTCGTCTAGCGGCAGGAATACCTTCTTTAATTAAATCCACTAATTCGAAAGTCGTTTCTATAGGTACTTGTTCTCTTCTCGCTTCAATCTTTCTAGCTATTTGTTTAGAAAATTTTTCTTCACCATATCTAAAAAAGATTTTCACAAGTTGTTCATATGACCATTCATTTATCACTTCATAAGCAGATAATGATTGGGACTGATCCATTCTCATATCCAACTTTGCATCATAGTGATAACTAAAGCCTCGTTCTGGTGTATCAAGTTGTGGACTAGATACACCAAGGTCATATAGTACGCCATCTACATCATTAATTTGTAGTTCTTCTAATATATGTTTTAAATTTCTAAAGTTGTCTTGTACAAAAATTATTTTGTGCATGTGGTCTTTCAAAATCTCTTTAGCATGCTCAATTGCTGTTTCATCTTGATCGATTGCAATAAGTCTGCCTTCGTCATTTAATTGTTCAACTAGGTATAAACTATGCCCAGCTCCACCTAATGTACAATCAACGTATGTACCATCGGGTTTAATATCTAATTTATCTACAGTTTCCTTTAATAGTACGGATACGTGATGAAACATTTACTCCACTCCTAAAAATCAAAATCAATGAGATCTTCCGCAATGTCCTCAAAATTGTCTTCAGATTCATCATAAAAATCATTCCACGTAGCTTTATCCCAAATTTCAATTCTGTTAGAAACACCAATTACTGTACATTCTTTACTTAAATTAGCGTAACTTCTTAAATTTTGAGGGATATTTATACGTCCTTGTTTGTCTAACTCAACTTCAACAGCTCCTGAGAAGAACATTCTCATGAATTTACGGGCATCTTTTTTTGTAATAGGTAAGGTCTTGAGTTTTTCTTCGATGCGCGCCCACTCTTCAAGTGTGTAGCCAAACAAACATTTATCTAGGCCTCTAGTGATAATAAAACGTTCGTTCAAATCATATCTGAATTTAGAAGGCACAATCATACGCCCTTTAGTATCCAATTGATGTTGATATTCACCCATGAACATTTTATCTCACCTCACCTTATTTATAATTTACCACATTCCCCCACAATCCTCCACTATTTATGCAATATTTATTAAAATTTGTGTAAATAGTAAAAAAAACACCCAATTTACGATTTCGTAAATTGGGTGTTAAACCTTGATATAACTATAGTTCCACCGTAATATGTTCAAAAGTGTAACAAAGTGGTGGATAAGTGGAGGGACTGAACATAGTAATCCCAAATTGATTCATCAATTGTATAGGATTCCATACTCTTTCTTGTAATCCCTGGTGAGGATGTAAAGTATTCTCCACTGTTTCAAAATGTCTCATGCTTATTTCATTTTCTCTTTCTATGTTCAATAAATATCTATCTATTAAGTACTGGTACTGATGTTGATGTATTTGATTGTTCTTTTCAATCAATTTTCTATTTTGATAATTCTCACCAATTTCACTAATGAGTTTTTGATGAAAACTTGTTTGTACTTCTTTTATTCGGTCAATTTCTCTTAGTACTTCATCAGATGCTTTTTCTCTAATAAATTTATCTTTATCTTTTTTAACACCATTTAGAAGTACTGAATCTAAATCAAGATTATAGGTGTCTATACATTTCTTACTCTCTTGAGTTAAGTAACTAATACGCATTCTTGGGGTAACAATAGGCATTTCAATATTCAATTCATCAAATATACCTTTGAGTTCACCCCAATATATAATTTCACTTGGTCCACCAATAAAGCTTAAAGTATTAAATAAATATTCTTCCATTAATGGTCTTGTTACAACATTATTAGAGAACCTTTCAGGATGTCTTTCTAACATATTAATTAATTCATCCTTACTGAAAGTAACGTCATTGTCCTTACTCAAATAAAATTGTCCTTCTTCATACATTAACAATTGTCTTTTATCATTGTAGTCAAAAAATAAATGTACATTACTATCAGTTAAAATCATACGTTTTTTTATAACTTCTGAAAATTGATCTTGTGTATTTCGAAACGCATCATCAATTTTTTCACGGTTCTCTATTATTTCTTTAAACAATGGAATTTCGATTTCTCTTAATTTTGAATAGTTCGCATCAATTAATAATAAACCATGTTCTTTAAACACTTCATTAGTTATAACCTTAAACATGTCACTCCATGATTCAGATGATTCTACCGCTTCTATAACCATGTTTTTAATATCTTTTGAATGTTCTGTTTCCCCTATAGAACGATACATGTTGCTTAATGCATCCATGACAAGTTCTTTATCAAAATCATACTGTGATACACTTTTTTCTGGCGGTTCTAAAGTGTTATACTTCACTTTATTTAACTGTCTTGAAATGCGATCATAAGCGTATGTATGATTTACCTCATCAAAATCATGATCTTCTCCCGCTATCCAAAAAACCGGAACAACTGGTGTATTTAACTTTTCACTTTGTTCGTTCGCTAAAATGATAATAGAAATAATTTTATGAAATGTATAAAGTGGTCCAGTAAATAACCCTGCTTGTTGACCACCGATAATAACTTTGTGACCATCTCTTAAACTCTCAATATTCTTAAGTTGTTTGTCTGATAAATTCAAATCAGACATGTAACTATAAATCACTTCTGATAGTTCTTTTTCTCTACCATTAGATTTTAATTTAGAACGTCTTTCAAATTCAGATTGTTGGCCAGGTTTATATTCATAAAAATTCAAAATTTCATCACTTTGATTAGTAAATCTATCTATAAAGCTATTTTGTTGATCAATTACAGTCTTCATACAGTCCATACGAGTCTTTCTCCTTCGAAATTAATTACTACCAATAGTATAAAGATTGTAGGTTAATAAAACAATCTAACGGCTTATAATTTAAAATTTTATGTAAATGAAGTATAATTAAGAAAAGATTAAGGGGGATTATCATGGCAAAAGTAGAACATTTACAAATTAATTACAAGACTGAAGAAGCATTCGAACAATTCCGTAACTTCGGCAACGAAGGTTTATATATGGTTGAAGAATTAAAAGGAAGAATGATAGATGCTAGCTCAGATTCACCATTTTATGGTATTTATGTTGGTGATAAGCTCGTAGCTAGAATGTGCTTATTTAAACAAGATGAAGTTGAAAAAACATACTTCCCAGAATTTAATGATTACCATATTTTATGGAAACTCGAAGTGCTTAAAGATTATCAAGACAGAGGATATGGTAAACAACTACTAGAATATGCTAAGAAATTTGATTTACCTATCAAATGCATCGCACGTAATCAATCTAAAGACTTCTTCCTAAACCATGGTTTCCAAGATATCGAACAACAAAACCAATCTGGTGAAGACATTGTCATTTGGACACCTGATAAATAATATTAAAAAACTACCAACAAAGTATTTGCTTTGTTGGTAGTTTTTATTATTAACCTGCTAATAATGTATATGAAATAACCAATGCTAACATGACTATAATTGCTATTATATGTGTCTTCTTATACATATATAAAATAGCTAAATACTCTCTTATATATGCATTCGGATAAAAATAAGACTTTGATGAACCACCCGTTACAGTAGCGTTCATATTAAGTTTTTTCGATAAAAATGCAGCTCTTAATATATGGAAATGATTTGAAACTATTGTAGCAATTGCTTCTGATTTATATTTGTCCATTATTTTATTTGAAAACACTAAATTCTCTTCTGTATTTGTAGACTCGTCTTCCATAATGATATCTTCATTTCGAATCCCTTGATCTACTAAATATCGTCGCATTGCTTCAGCTTCACTAATTTTTTCATCGGGTCCTTGTCCACCACTCACAATAATCAACGTATCTAAACTTTTCTTTTTTAATTTAATTGCTTTGTCTAATCTTGCTTTTAGTAATGGCGTTACTTTTTCACCAATAATACCTGCTCCGAGAACAATAATAAAATTACTTTTCTTCCTTTTAGCAACACCACTCAAAATCCAAGAGTACAGGTTATGAAGAATAAATATCAAATTCAAATAATAAAAGAAGAATGAAATCACGATTACTATTAATCCATTAAAATAATCTACAAATAAATGTGGTTTAAATAAAATTATCAAAAAGTTTAAAAAGATAAATGTACCGTACCCTAAGACAATCATGTTCGTTACAAATCTGCCTTCGTTTGCTATTTTTTTCTTTAAATTCAAAAGTGACAAGAGCATGACAACAATAACTATTAAACCATATATTATATTAGTCATTAAAAGATAATTTATATTCATATGCAAATTTAAGAATGGTATCAGTATGCCCACAACGATACTACTGAATAGGCTTATAAGAAACATACCTAATAAAAATACATTCTTATATTGTCTAAAATCTACAACATAACTAATAACAAACAAAATTAACAAACCCAAAGTAATAAACATGATTGTCACCTCCAAATAAAATTTTAACAATAAAAGTATATCATCATCGTAAATAATAAACACTTTTATTTATTCACAAAATTTTCGAAGGAAGAAATATATCATGCATAATTAAACATCAATCGAAACACAAGATTTGATTGGATCGGATTTGAGCCGAATCGCACGATATCTCTGGAGTCTTCGTGCGATTTAACCCGATTTGAGCCGAATCGCACGATATCTTTGTAGTCTTCGTGCGTATTAACCCGATTTCACCTGAATCGCACGATATCTTTGAAGTCTTCGTGCGTATTAACCCGATTTGAGCCGAATCGCACGATATCTCTGGAGTCTTCGTGCGTATTTACCCGATTTCACCTGAATCGCACGATATCTTTGAAGTCTTCGTGCGTATTAACCCGATTTCACCTGAATCGCACGATATCTCTGGAGTCTTCGTGCGTATTAACCCGATTTCACCTGAATCGCACGATATCTTTGAAGTCTTCGTGCGTTTTAACCCGATTTGAGCCGAATCGCACGATATCTCTGGAGTCTTCGTGCGTATTATTCTATCTAATTTTTCTAAAAAGCAAAACTCTCCCAACCTATTAAATTTAATAGATAGAGAGAGTTTTTTGTAAAAAGAACTTTTATTTAGCTCCGTATTTAATAATATTTAACTATCTATAGTTTCTAATAACTCTTACTATCATAGCAATCGTAGGGAAAATCATTAATAACAAAACAATATAATACAAATCAACAATAGTATTTTCCCATTTGAATGGCACAATAAGTCCAAGAGACATTATTAAAATTAATATCACAATATTTATGAACAAACATGTTATAAGACCTTTAAAACTAGATTTACTCTTATAATCAAACGTTTGCTTCCAAAAATTCATATATGTCATTAGCAACCCTCCATTCCTTTACAGAATATACCAAAATTTAAAGTTAATTTCAATATATATTTTCTTAAATTTCCTATAAAAATTTAATTTAAAATATACAAAATTATGATTTTTTAAAACACGATAATTAAAATGACAAAACTGTCATATTATTATATTATTTATCACTTGATATAGTTCTGTATTTCTTTAAAAAGATAAAGAAAAATAGCCGATTGTGATAGATCACAACCGACTACAACTCAAAAAGCCATGAAGAGATATAGTTCATAGACTATAGCCTTAATTTTTATACTCAGTGCCAACCGACTAAAGTGCCTGAGTGTTTTTTCATTTTATCTTTTCTATTTGTTTCTTCTTTTTTCTCTTTCAGCTAATTCAGAGAACGCTTTATATGTGTCTTCAGCATTGTGACAACTTATAAAAGTGTATGAAAATAGCATCTCAACCATTTATTTTCGGTTTTGCGCTTAATCAATAACTTTTATCTCTTTAATTTCACTTTCATCAAAATCATATAATAATTCCCCATCATCCAAATGTATGGAATCTTCTCCACTTTCATTATCTACTTCGTCATCGTAATTCGTAACTTTTCCAATGAAGCGTTGACCATTGCACAATTCTATCAATATATTTTCACCAATATATGTCCACAATTCCATATTTTTCCTTCTTTTTCGACTTTCGCAACCTCTTTTGGAGAAATACATCCATCTAATTTCACAGTCTTTTTCAATTCAATCATCTCACTTTAAAATTAATATTATTTTTATTATATAATTTCTTCAAAACACCTTTAATATACCCTGTAGTTATAATACTCTCATCAACATTTTTGAACGCATTCTCACAAATCAACTCTACATCTTTTATTGTGATTTACTATTTAAAATCAGCATTAATGCTTCACTACCAGGGTTTAAATAAACACAAGTTTGTTCGCCAAATACTTTAGCTCTTCACCTTCTTTTAACAAATATGCTTTTTCACTTTATTTTTTTCATAGAGTATTTTAAAATCATTAATGCTATCGTGATACGTCCCGACGATTCTTTGTTCTCAGGAAAGTAATCATAGGTAACGCATGTTTCATTTTTGCTGACTAATTTTAAGGTCAACAAAGTTAACACCTACTTCTACTAATGATATTCTCCCTTTTTAAATCCAATTAAATTAATATTAAAATATAATTTAATTGGATAAAATACAGAACATAAAAGCGAACATAAAAAATAACCCTACCTATTTTTAGAAGTACTACCTAAAGTTGAACTTTTGGGCACACTACATTAAAGTGGGTTATTTTTTCTATTAGTTTTAACCAGGTTATTATATTTACCACTACTTTTTGTTATTACCTTCTAGCGCCCAATCAAAGAATAAATAAATTGGATAAGTTATTACAGATAGAATTACATTTTTTGTCCATTCTTTACCATCACTAAAAATTAAATTGAATATTGTTAATAATACTAGCATTATTACTGAAAAGGATATGTATGACAATATATACTTCATAATAATTACCTACCTCGTAAAATACTTTTTATCAGCACTAATTGCACATGATACCTGAAAAACTCTTTTTCTTATTACAACACTATCAATTTTCTCTAAAACTTATTATAACAAACTAACTTTTTTCTATAATTACAAATAAAACATAAAACAGTACTAAAACTAACATACCTAAAATAAACGACGCAATCGATAGAACAGGACTAAAATTATAAACCACATCCGCGGCAACGATAAAAGTAGTCCCCATAAATAAACAAACAGAAAATATATATGAAATTTTAACTACATTTTCTGGTTTTACTTTGTCATGTTCTATTGAAGCGATGATAAATATATTTTTAGTTTTCGCTACATATATAGAAACGATTAGAGATGTTAAAAATATACATAGATCTAATATTATATTGAGCATTATTTATACTCCTCTTTTTCAAAGAAAATTTATATTTCAACCATAATTATTTAATCCTCTAAACAATTAAACCAACCTTAATTAGTGTGTTTAGTTAATTATCTGAATTTTATCATATATTGTATCCTCTACTAGCATCATTTACTCATATCAGATGCTAATAATTAGTAAAAATAATCATGCATCAAAATTACATAGACTACTATAAATCTAATTCAATAAAAAAGAAAACCTTTATCTATATAAATGAAAAGGACCTTGCTTATCCCCATGCAACTAATTGTGTTTTAGGTAAGTCGTTTAAATCAACAAGATTTCTCATTCTACTAGCAGCATGTACAAAATATAATGAATTATATTTTTCAATTTCTGTTTTAGTACAATCTATTATCTCTTTATCGTGTCTACGTATCGTAATTTGTCCTGGTTTAATTTTATGATTATCTTCTGGATAATATTCATAAGTTACTATTTCATCATTATGATATATTAGTTTCATTGAAAGCATTTAATCACTCCATTTCATAACTAAATCAATATAATTTTTTACTGAATTACAAGTAATTTTATATTCAAATTATACTTTCCCATTGCACTCTGTTCAAGTACTTCATTTTTTATTAGCAAAATCTCTTGCTAATATATTTTCCCCTCTCGTAACCTTTGACAACTGACTGTTATGTCATAATCAGAGTCAAACCTTTTTGTCTTAAAGGTTATTTACAACTAATTTATCTTTTTGTTTCTTAAAGATTTCTTCTCGCCAATCAATTGCTACAGGAACTGTTGAACTTCTACAAAATGATTGCAAAGGTGGTTCATCAACACCTGGAAACATATCAATAACTTTAGATATTTACTTAGATTTGTTAGAAGAATATAAAAAGTTATATTAAATATAAATTAATCCAAAACTATACATTTTATGCTAAAATCAATAATAATAGGAGGTGTGCTATGAATAAAATATTCTTAAACATTCTAGGGTTTTGTGCTCTTTTATACGCAGTGGATTTAATTTATAATGCAATAGCGAATAATAATCCCCTAAATCCTATATCTACTTTAATATTAATAGGCGTGATACTTTATATTATTTATGCTTTATTTTTCGACAAGAAAAATAAATCTGAAAAAAATTAACGTCTTGATAATAATAAATACCAGTTTTAATCCTCTTAGTATTTTGAGAAGGATCAAAACTGGTACTATTAAAACTTTAATATTAATAAAACCTCTATTAAATCTCTACCTGCCTAATTAAGCTTTGTAAATTCTCCAATGATAACCTACTGCATTCATATAGTGTTTATTCCCTACGCCACCTCATACAAATGATGTTCTTCGTGTACATATCAAAGAAATCGATAAGTGCTGTAAATTCATCAGCTCTACATTGATAACTCCCTAACGAACCATCAAAAACTTTACCATTGTATATTTTTGTTGCTGCACTATGAACTCTAAGAAGCTAAATTACATTTCTTAGTTTTTATTTTACTATTCATCACTATCGCTCTATTATAGTTTCTCCGCTGACTGTTACTACTTTAATAATGATGAAGAAGAAGTATTAGAAGCGATAGAATATTACGAGCAGCAATATGGTCAATAACATTAACTACCTCACATATCGTGAGGTTTTCTTATAAAAAGTTATAAAAATCGCAGTTACAAAAAGAAAAGAACTTTGCACACGTCAATATGTTTTTGGACATGAAGACAAACCCTATAGAAAGAATGGGTTTTCAATTAAGCTTAAATCAGTAGATGCCTTAAAAGTTTTATAATCTCATTGGCGTAACGTTGGCATAAAAGTTTAATTACCAAGTATAACGAGGAATATCTATATACAAAAAAATCCCGTTATATCATCGTTACGAATAACGAGATACAACGGGATATTGGTAATTTACGTCCTGGGAGGGATTCGAACCCCCGACCGACGGCTTAGAAGGCCGTTGCTCTATCCAGCTGAGCTACCAGGACATTTTCAACACAAGAATAATTATATCGAATAGAACCTGATTTATCAATACTTTTTAAAAAGAAAAAGGTTTATTAAATCGCTTTCGAAGTATTATTACACGTTTATTTAAATTATTTATACTTTATTCAGCGATTACGATGTCATTCACTTTAACTATATTGGCTTTTTCTGCTTTACATACTGATTTTTCTTCAAATATTTCTAATACACTTGCATGTACTAGCCCATTTGAAGTTAATACATATATGTTTTCGTTTTTATGTAATTCATGTTCTTCAGTTTTATTAATACAAAATTTGTCTTGATTAATAACTGATGTTACGTGTGTTCTATTCATTTTAACACCCTCCTGATTACATTACAGTTCTTACATCTTTACATTAAATTTACGACATTAATAATTATAAAACATTTTCACTTTAATTGAAAGTTTATTCTAATTATTTAATAAAATTGAGATATTCATATGAATATCTCAATTAATAAAAGCTATTTAAATTTTTGGTTGTGTGAAACTTTATTATAAAGCTAAAGATTGTTTTTCAATTTCTTCATGATTTCTATTTAAGAAAGTTAAACTAGCATTGTTAAGCTCATTATCAAAATCTATTACAGCATAGGTTTCTTCCCATTTCCCTCGAGTTTGGGAGATGCTACCTGGATTTATACAATATACGCCATCAATTGATTCACATAAAGCAACATGGCTATGTCCATAGAAAGCAAAATTAGCATTTGCTTTCTTAGCATGTGCACTTAATACATCTCTAGAACCTTTAACTTCATATCGATGTCCATGTGTATAGAAATATCCGATTCCTTGAATTTCACCTTGCTCTTCTATTGGAAAACGTGGATCAAAATCACAATTACCTTTTACTCTATTATATAAGCTTAATTCAGTATCATCATAATCAAACTCTGAATCTCCTAGATGTAAGAATAAATCCGCTTCTTTATATTTATCATATATTTCATGTAGTATTCCTTGTTCTCCGTGATTATCACTGACAATTATCCATCTCATTGGAATCTCTCCCCTACATCTTCATTCATTAGTTTAATAGCATTACCACGATGGCTAATTGCACTTTTTTCTGCTACTGTTAATTCGGCCATCGTTCTGTCTAATGAAGGAACGAAGAAAATCGGATCATATCCAAATCCATTTTCTCCTCTTTGTTCATCTATTATTTCACCTTGTGCTTTACCTACATAAGTAAGTGTTTCTTTACCTGGTTCACTGACAGCTATTGCACATACGAACTCTGCCTCTCTATTCTCTATACCTTGCAGATTACTTAATAATTTATCAATATTATCTTGATCATTTTTTTGTTCTCCAGCATATCTAGCTGAGTATATACCTGGTTCACCATTTAAAGCTTTTACAGATAAACCACTGTCATCTGCTATAACTATTTTATTTAATTGTTTTGATGCTGTTTCTGCTTTTAATATAGCATTTTCTTCAAAAGTCATACCTGTTTCTTCTACATCAAAATCAGGAGCAATTTCAGAAATACCTATAACATTAGCTTTAGGAAAAATTGCTTTAAAGTCATTTATTTTACCTTTGTTGTTTGATGCGATAATGATATCGTTCATAATTATCTCTCCTTACAATGTTATTCTTTCAACTTTAGCGTCTTCTATATGCAGCCATTCTTTTATAGTTCGTGTAATATGCTCTACATCACCATTTGCAAAAAATTTATGCTTAGGTTTAGGTGTGTAATAAGAGTGCTCATTACTAAATGTTAATAAGGCACTGACCTCTCTTGCAGTTTCCAAACCTGAAGAGATAATGGTCTTTCCATCATCAAAATATTGATGGATAGCATCATATAATAATGGGTAATGAGTACATCCTAATATCACCGTATCGGAATCATCATAACGCCATTGTTTAAGTGTTTGATGTATGACAATGCTTGTAATAGTTGGATCTTTATACCTCATTTGTTCCACTAAAGGTACGAAGCCTGGGCATGCAATACCCTTAACTTCTACTTGTGGGTTTATAGACTTTATACTTCTTCTATATGCTTCAGATTTAATTGTGCCTTCTGTTCCTAATACGAGCACACGATTATTATTAGTCGTCATTATAGCTGTTCTAGAACCTGGGTCAATTACACCTATAACAGGAATTGATAACAATTCTTGTAATGGTTTTAATGCTACAGCAGTTGCTGTGTTACAAGCAATTACAAGCATTTTAATATCTTTTTCTACTAAAAAGTTAGCCAATTGTATAGTAAATGCTTTTACCTCTTCTTTACTTCTTGGCCCATAAGGACATCTACCTATATCACCTAAGTAATAAATCGTCTCGTTAGGCAATTGCCTCATTATTTCTTTAGCAACTGTTAACCCACCGATACCTGAATCAATTACGCCTATTGGTTTATTCATTTATCTTCACTTCTCATTCTTTTCAGCATAATCTCTAGAGCTTCATTAAATTTAATTTTGTCTTCTTCTTTCATCACTGATAAAAGGTCTTCAGTATATGATTGTCTTGCATAAACTACTTCATCGATTAGAGCTGTACCTTTTTCTAATAACTTGACATGGAATACTCTTTTATCTTCTTCAGATTGAATTCTTAAGACTAATTCTTTTTGTTCAAGTTTATCAATTATGTCTGTAGTCGTAGAATAAGCTAAATATAATCGTTTAGATAACTCACCTATTGTCAATTGTTGATGTTCATTTAACCATTGTAACGCAATAAATTGTGGAGGTGAAATATCGTATACTTTTAACTGTCCTCTCGATCTCAACTTAGTTCTATCAACGATATGTCGAAGCGAATATTCAATCTGTTTAGTAATTTCTTCCATTGCTTTTGAACCTCTTTTCACTTAAAACTTATACTAATTATAATAACACATACATTTATTTGCGGTTAATCAATTGGTCCTTTTTCATCACGAATAATAGAAAAAAACCTTTAAAACCAATTTTATAATTGGCTTTAAAGGTTAATTTATTTTAAATCGTTTTAGTTAACTTCGTGATCTGATCCGAAGAATGATTTAAACATTTGGAATGTAGTTTCTCTATTCATTGCTGCGATTGATGTTGTTAAAGGAATACCTTTTGGACAAGCATTAACACAGTTTTGTGAACTACCACATTCTTGAATACCACCATCAGACATCAACGCTTTAATTCTCTCATCTTTAGTCATACTACCTGTTGGATGTAAGTTGAAAAGACGAACTTGAGAAATTGCTTGTGCACCCATAAAATTATTATCTACGTTTACATTAGGACATACTTCTAAACATACACCACATGTCATACATTTAGATAACTCATATGCTGTTTGACGTTTTTTCTCAGGCATACGTGGGCCAGGACCTAAGTCATAAGTACCATCAATTGGAACCCATGCTTGAACTTTTTTCAAGTTATCGAACATTCGAGAACGATCAACTTGTAAGTCACGAATCACTGGGAAAGTTTTCATAGGTTCAAGTTTGATTGGTTGTTCTAATTGGTCAATGATAGCAGAACATGATTGACGTGCTTTACCATTAATAACCATAGAACAAGCGCCACAAACTTCTTCCAGACAGTTCATATCCCATGTAACTGGCGTTGTCTTTTCACCATTTGAAGTGAACGGATTTCTTTGAATTTCCATCAAAGCTGCGATTACGTTCATATTTGGTCTATAAGGAATCTCAAATTTTTCTTCGTATGGTTTTGACTGATCATTTTCTTGACGTTTTATGATAATTGAAATTGTTTTATTTTCTTGATTTTGATCTTGTGAATTTTGTTCAACTGTTTGAGTGTCTGCCATTATTATTTACTCCCTTCGGATTTCTTAGAGTAATCTCGTTTACGAGGTTCAATGTGACTAACATCCACTTCTTCATATGAGAATTCCGGTGCTTCTTCTGGTCCTCTGAACTGAGCAATAGTTGTTTTTAACCATTCTTCATCATTACGTTCAGGGAACTCTGGTTTATAGTGTGCCCCTCGAGATTCATTACGATTATATGCACCAATCGTAATAACTCTTGCTAAAACTAACATATTCCATAATTGACGTGTAAAGAATACAGCTTGGTTACTCCATGTTGAAGTATCTTCCATATCAATATTTTGATATCTTTCCATTAATTCAACAATTTTCTTATCTGTTTCAAGAAGTTTATCATTATGACGAACAACAGTAACGTTTGCAGTCATAATTTCACCTAATTCTTTGTGTAACTTATAAGCATTTTCAGTACCTTTAAGTTGTAATAAGTGGTCGAATTTTTCTTGTTCTTCATCAATACGTTTTTGGAATATTTCTTCATCTAATTCAGTGTATGATGTTTTAATATTTTTAACATATTCCATTGCATTTGGTCCTGCAACCATACCACCATAAATAGCTGATAATAAAGAGTTAGCTCCTAATCTATTACCGCCATGTTGTGAATAATCACATTCACCTGCTGCAAATAAACCTTTAATGTTAGTCATTTGATCAAAGTCTACCCAAATTCCACCCATTGAATAATGAACAGCTGGGAATATTTTCATTGGGACTTTACGAGGGTCGTCACCAGTGAATTTTTCATATATTTCTATTATACCGCCAAGCTTAACATCTAATTCATGTGCGTCTTTATGTGATAAGTCAAGATATACCATGTTCTCACCGTTAATACCAAGTTTTTGGTTAACACACACATCAAATATTTCACGCGTTGCGATATCACGTGGTACTAAGTTACCGTAATCTGGGTATTTTTCTTCTAAGAAATACCATGGTTTACCATCTTTATAAGTCCAGATACGTCCACCTTCACCACGAGCTGATTCACTCATTAATCTTAGTTTATCATCACCTGGAATTGCAGTTGGGTGAATTTGAATAAATTCACCGTTAGCATACTTAGCACCTTGTTGATAAACAACTGATGCAGCAGAACCTGTATTAATCATTGAGTTAGTAGACTTACCAAAGATAATACCAGGACCACCTGTTGCCATAATTACAGCATCTGAACCAAATGATTCTATTTTAGAATCTGTTAAGTTTTGAGCTACGATACCACGGGCTGAATTTTCGTCATCTTTTACGATACCTAAAAATTCCCAGCCTTCATATTTTGTAACTAAACCTTTTACTTCAAAGCTTCTAACTTGTTCATCTAATGCATATAATAGTTGTTGTCCAGTCGTTGCACCTGCAAAAGCAGTTCTATGATATAAAGTACCACCGAATCTACGGAAATCTAAAAGACCTTCAGGTGTACGGTTAAACATTACGCCCATTCTGTCTAGTAAATGTATGATACTTGGTGCTGCTGCAGTCATATTTTTCACTGGTGTTTGGTTAGCTAAGAAATCTCCACCATATACTGTGTCATCAAAGTGAATGAAAGTAGAGTCACCTTCACCTTTTGTATTAACAGCTCCGTTAATACCACCTTGCGCACATACAGAGTGTGAACGTTTAACAGGTACTAATGAGAATAAATCAACATGTGCACCTTTTTCTGCAGCTTTAATTGTTGCCATCAATCCTGCTAAACCGCCACCGACAACAATAATTTTGTTGTTTGTCATAAAAATTGTCACTCCCCTAAAAAGTATAAATCTTATACGAATGCAAAAATAGCTCTTAAGCCAATAATACTAATTACTATAAATACTAATAATGTTACATATGTCATAAAGCGTTGAGATTTAGGTGATTGTGTAATTCCCCAAGTAATGCAGAATGACCATAATCCATTTGAAAAATGGAATATAACACTTAGCACACCAATAACATAAAGCGTTACAGAAATAGGATTAGATAAAATATCTGATACCATATCAAAATCAACATGATGACCTAATGCAGCTTGAATACGTGTTTGGTATACGTGTACAGCTATAAAAATAAATGAAACTATACCAGTTATACGTTGTAGTAAAAACATCCAGTTTCTGAATAAAGATTGTCTTCCTACATTTTCTTTAGCTGTAAAAGCTATGTATAATCCATAAATAGCGTGGAATAGTATAGGAATATAAATTACTACAACCTCTAACACTATTTTAAATGGTAAATTCCACATAAAATCAGATGCTTTATTGAAAGCCTCCGGGCTAATTGTTGCAAAGTGGTTAATTAATAAGTGTTGAATCAAGAATATTCCTATAGGAATTACACCTAATAATGAATGAATACGACGTAATATAAACTGTTTTTCGCTTGACGCCAAAAGAAGTCCCCCCTAACTTTAATCTATGGCTCTATCGATATATTATTATATATGTAAAACTGAAAACGATTACATATATGCTAAAAAAAATTCGATGAGCATTACATGTATATTGTAACATCATTAAGTATGAATTTGGGCATGAGAATAATTCTCATGCCCAAATATATTGATTTTTTATTGTAATTTTACTCTTTAATTACTAAGCTTTTTTACTAAATTTTGAGCAACTTTTTCTGGTAACCCAATTTCAGTAAAATCTTTTAAACTAGACTCCCTCATTTTCTTAATAGAACCAAAATGTTTTAGCAATGTTTGCTTTCTTTTCGGCCCTATGCCTTCTATTTCATCTAAAGCAGATTTTAAGGTTGTCTTTTGTCGCGTTGATCTATGAAAACTAATAGCAAATCTATGCACTTCATCTTGTATTCGTTGAAGCAAATAAAATTCTTGAGAGTTTTTCTTTAGTGGTATAATTTCTGCTTGAGCACCATAAAGTAATTCTGAAGTTTGGTGTTTATCATTTTTACTTAATCCTGCAATTGGAATATCAAGTCCTAATTCATTTTCTAATACTTCTCTAACAGAAGTCATATGACCTTTACCACCATCAACAATTATTAAATCTGGTATTGGCAAACCTTCTTTTAAAACTCTTGTATATCTTCTTCTAACAGCTTCTTGCATAGATTTATAATCGTCAGGTCCTTTGACTGATTTAATTTTGTATTTACGATAATCTTTTTTACTTGGTTTACCATCTACAAAAGCAATCATGACTGATACAGGATCAACACCTTGAATATTAGAATTATCGAATGCTTCAATTCTAACTGGTGTTTGAATTCCCATTGCTTCACCTAAATTGTCTATTGCTTTTATTGTTCGTGATTCATCTTTCGCGATTAGTTCAAATTTGTTTTTCAATGAAATACTAGCGTTTTTAATTGCTAAATCTACCATTTCTTTTTTCTTACCTCTTTTAGGTTGTACGACTTTTGAATCAACTACTGACTCAACTGTTTTAATGTCTATGTCTTTTGGAATGTGTATTTCTTTAGGTGTTAAATGTTGATTCAATGTATAAAACTGACCTATAAAGGTATAAAATTCTTCTTCCGCAGTTTGTATTATTGGAATCATAGATGCCTGTCTTTCTATCAATTTCCCTTGTCTTATGAAGAACACTTGAATACACATCCAACCTTTATCGACAGAATAACCGAATATATCTCTCATCGTCATATCTGATGACATCATATTTTGTTTATAATTCAACATTTCAATATGCTGAATTAAGTCCCTATATTCTTTAGCTTCTTCAAATTTTAAAGCTTCACTAGCTGCATTCATTTTTACTTTTAAATCATTCACAATTGATTTATCATCACCATTTAAAAAGTCTGTAATTTCTTTAATCATAGTTTGATATTGTGCTTGTTCAACAGGATAGACACATGGTCCTAAACATTGTCCTATATGGTAATATAAGCAAACTTTGTTAGGCATTGTTACACATTTTCTTAAAGGATAGATTCTATCTAGCAATTTTTTCGTTTCATGTGCTGCATAAGCATTTGGATAAGGACCAAAATATTTTCCTGAATCTTTTTTCACAGTTCTTGTAACGATTAAACGTGGGTGCTTTTCTTTCGTTATTTTGATAAAGGGGTAACTTTTATCATCTTTTAATAAGATGTTATATCTAGGTTGATGTTTTTTTATAAGGTTTAACTCTAATAATAATGATTCAATTTCACTAGACGTAACGATAAATTCAAAATCTCGAATCTCTCCAACTAGACGAGTTGTTTTTTCATCATGTGCACCTGTAAAATAACTTCGAACTCTATTTCTAAGACGTTTTGCTTTACCAACATATATAACAGAGTCATGTCTGTCTTTCATAATGTAACAACCTGGATATGTAGGTAATACATCTAATTTTTGTTTTATTCTTTTTTGGTAGTCTTCCACCTTATTCACCTACCTTTTTTTAATAATTATATCAACAATATTTCATTTAACCAAAACATACGTTCTATTTAACATAAAAATTAGAAATGTATATTTAGACGCTTTAGAAATATACGGAAACAAAAAAGAAGCTGGACAATTTAATTGTCTCAGCCTCTTATCACCATTACTCAATCTTATTAATAGTGTTTAGATAATACTTGTTCTAATTGTTCTTTAGGTTGGAAACCTACTACTTTATCTACAGCTTCGCCATCTTTGAATACGATTAATGTTGGAATACTCATTACTTCGTATTTAGCTGCTGTTGCTTGGTTTTCATCTACATCTAATTTAACGATACCTGCTTTACCTTCAACGTCTTTAGCTAAATCTTCTAATACTGGCGCGATCATTTTACAAGGTCCACACCATGGTGCCCAGAAGTCCACTAAACTTACGCCTTCTTTAATTTGTTCATCGAAATTTGCATCTGTTGCTTTTACTAATGCCATTGGAAAAATCCTCCTTGTTAACTTATGATAATGAGAGTATAGCACGCTTTATTTTGCAATGCATGTTGTTTGCTCAAACTGTATTGTACTTGATGTTGGACTTGGAAGCAATCACTTAAATTCTGGTTTTCTTTTTGAGATAAATGCATCAATACCTTCTTGAGCATTTTCGCTTTCTATAATATCTACGAAATGTCTTTCTTCAATTTGGTCACTTTCTAATGATAAATCTAAATTGGACATTTGTTTAATAACTTTTATTGAGTCTAATGACTTCGATGCTATATTATAAGCTAATTCTTCAGTTGCTTTTTCTAATTCAGCTTTATCTTTAACAATTTCATTAAACAAATACTTTATATCATCTAACTTAATATTTTCACCTGTTAAAGCGATTTGTAACGCTTTATGTTGCCCTATCATATAAGATAATCTTCTTACGCCACCAAATCCAGGAAATATTCCTAAATTAATTTCAGGTAATCCTACTTTCGTATCTTTCGTAATTAATCTCATATCACATGCTAAAGCTAATTCAAATCCTCCACCTAAACATACACCATGAATAGAACTTATAACTGGTTTATGACAAGTTTTGATTAGTCTAAATAATTTTGCGCTAGTTGAAGCTAAGTCTAGTCTTTCATGCTTTGTTAAATTTGGAAATGATTTAATGTCTGCACCTGCAGAAAAACATTTTTCATTACCTTTAATTACAATTACTTTCACATTATCATCAAATCCTTGAGTCTCAATGGCTTTGATGATAGCCGCTAAAACTTCTTCATTTAAAGCATTAACTGGACCATGATTTAAATGAATAAATAGAACTTGCTTCTCAACGTTAGTCTCAATCATTCAAATTACCTCCTTATAAGAATAATAAATAAACAATACCTGCAATAAATGTTAAAGCAGAAATAACGAGCAACACTTTTGCTAGTTTATACATATCAAAATTATCCAATATGTTTCCTCCTTATTTCAATGTTACTACTGTAACACCAAATCCACCTTCTGATGGCATTCCTGTTCTAAAGCTATCTACTGAACGATGTCGTTTCAAATGATCTGTTACACCTTTTTGTAACGCACCAGTACCTTTACCATGGATAATATTAACTGTACCATAATTTGAAAGAACTGCTTGATCAATATATTGATCTAATTCAATCATGGCCTCTTCATAACGATAACCACGTAAGTCTAAATCCATTTTAATCGTCGTACGATTAGTTCTAGGAACAACTTTGCTTGGTTGTTGTTTCTTTTTATCAAGCTTTTCTAAATCTTTTACTTCAATTTTCATTTTAAGTATACCCATTTGAACGACTACTTCTTCATCATTAACAACATCTATAACTTCACCTTTTTGACCATAAGATAAAACTTTAACGTCATCGCCTTTTTCAATTTTATCGTGACGCTCTTTTTTTACATTTTGTTTGATTGATGCTTCTGTATATTGATTATCTAGTCGTTTCTTTCTTTCAATGAGCTCGTGTTCTTTTACATTTGCTACTGAATTATCTCGCATATCTCTAAGTTCTTGTAGTATAGATTCAGCTTCTTTTGTTTTTTGTTTCACTTCTTGGTTTGCTTTATTTCTTGCATCATCCATTAATTGTGTTTTGAATTTTTCGAAACGCTGTAATTCTTGAGATAGTGATTGATGTAATTCAGCTGATTCTTGTTTCAATTTTTCAACTTCAATTCTGTCATTTTCTACTGATTTCGCATTCTTTTCTAGAGATTCAATCATTACATTAATTTCTTTCTCATCTTGACCAATTAATGATTTAGCGTGATTGATGAGTTCATTTTTTAGTCCTAATTTTTTAGATATTTCAAATGCATTTGATCTTCCTGGTATGCCCATTAATAGTTTATAGGTAGGTCTTAATGTTTCAACATCAAATTCGACACTTGCATTCATAACTTTATCACGATTATAACTGTATGCTTTAAGTTCTGGATAATGTGTAGTTGCCATAATTAGCGCATCTTTTTCAATTGTATAATCAAGTATGCTCATCGCTAAAGCGGCACCTTCACTAGGATCAGTACCCGCTCCAAGCTCATCAAATAGAATTAATGAATCTTTATCAGCTTGATCTATAATATTAACAATATTTTTCATATGTGATGAAAACGTTGAAAGTGACTGTTCAATAGATTGTTCATCACCAATATCGCAAAATACTTTTTTGAAAATAGTTATAATTGCACCATCTAATGTAGGAATCAATAAACCTGACTGTGCCATCAATGTAATGAGACCGACTGTTTTTAATGTGACAGTTTTACCACCTGTATTCGGTCCCGTAATAATAACTGCATTTATATCTTGTTTAAATTCTATAGTATTACTAATAACCTCAGCCTGATTAATTAATGGGTGTCTTGCTTTTGGTAAATAAATCGCTCTATCATCAGATAATACAGGTTTAGTTGCTTTAATTGTTGCGCCAAACTTTGCTTTAGCGGTAATAAAATCTAAATGGCCCATAACTTCTGTACTCGATAATAGTTCATATCCTACTTCACTGACAAGTTCAGTTAATATATATAGTAATCTATCTTTTTCTTCTTTTTCTTTAGCTTTAACTTGAGAAATTTGATTATGCATTTCTACAATTGCACTTGGTTCAATATATAACGTTTGTCCAGATGCTGATTGATCATGAACGATACCATTAAAATCTTGTCGATATTCTGCTTTAACTGGTAGTACATGTCTATCGTTTCTTACTGTCACAATAGAATCAGATAGTTTCTTCTGATTCGCTGATGATCTCACCATTTGCTCTAGTCTCGATTTAATACGATCGTTTGTCTTTTTTATTTGATGACGCAGTTCTGCTAATTTCGGACTAGCTGTATCAAATAAGTCATGCTCATCACATTGCTCGCTAATTTGATTGAGTAAATCACTTAATACTGGTAATTGTGCTACATATCCATCAATAATTGGATAAAGAATTTCTTCGTCTTCATCAACTATACTTGCATAAAACGTTTTGAATCTATTTTGAACTTGAATATTACGTTTAATTTGGTTTAATTCTTCAACATTTAGTAAGCTACCTATTTCAGCTCTTCTGACATAAGATTTTATATCTTTTAATCCTGAATAACCAGGAACTCTATGCTTATTATATATTTGAGTCATTTCGTCTGTTTCATTCAAACTCTTTTGAACTGTTTCCAGTTGATCACTTGGTTTAAGTTCACTAATAAGTCTCTCTGCTATATCACTAGTAGCATGTGCAGATAATTGTTGAATAATTAAGGGATATTCAAGAACTTTTAATGTTTTTTCATTCATATTATCTTCCCTCTTCTTTAATACTTTATTTCTCTAATTTAATCCATTCTTTAAATTCTTCACGTGATTTAGCATTAATGACTTGAGATTTATCTACCCATCCTTTTTGAGCTGTACCAACACCATATTTCATAAAATCAAAATGATCAATATGATGTGCATCTGTGTTGATTGTGATCATTAAATCAGGATTGTTTTTTAACACTTCAGCGTTTAAATCTAATCTTTGAGGATTAGCATTTAATTCTAAAACAGTGTTTGTTTCTTTCGCCATTTTAATAAGTTGTTCCATATTGACTTTGTACCCTTCACGTCTACCTATAATACGACCAGTTGGGTGTGCAATATGTCTAACATATTTATTTTCACATGCTGTTTTTAGTCTATTCATAATTTCTTCTTCGGTCTGATTAAAGCTTTGATGAATAGCTGCAATAACATAATCTAGTTCTTTTAACACTTCATCAGGATAATCTAATGAACCATCTGGTTTAATATCCATTTCTGTTCCACTATAAATATCTATCTCTTTATATTTTTCATTTAGTACTTTAATCTTTTTGTTTTGTTCAAGTAATCGCTCAATTGATAAACCATTAGCTACTGCTAAATTTCTAGAATGATCTGTAATGCAAATAAATTTATAGCCACGCTCGATAGCCGCTTCAATCATTTCTTCTATTTTAAATGCACCATCACTATAAGTAGTATGCATATGAATATCACCATTGATATCTTCTAATTGAATAATGTTTTGAATGTTTTTATCAAATTCTGTACCATCTTCTCTCATAGTTGGAGGTATATAAGGTACATTGTAATGATCATATATCTCTTTTTCACTTTGATAAGTAATGATGTTACCATTCTTTTCTTCTATACCATATTCACTAACTTTCTCATTTCTTTGTTTAGCAAGCTGTCTAATTTTAATATTATGGTCTTTTGAACCTGTGAAATGTTGTAAAGTATGATAGAAAGCTTCTGGTTTAATCAATCTAAAATCTACACCAATTACATCATCTTCTATTAACAAATCTAATGACACTTTTGTTGTCCCAACAGCAATCTGTTCTTTTATCTCTGGAATTTCTAATAATAACTGCTGAACCTTCAACTCATCTTCAGTAGAAATGATATAATCTAAATCTTTACTTGTTTCTCTCATTCTTCTAAAACTGCCTGCAACTTGATATTGAATAATACCTTCTATTTCATCCAAATATTGATTAACTTTTTCGTGCGCTTTAATCATGCTATTAATTGGATATCTTTCAGGTCTTTGTCCTAAAACTTTCGCTTCTTCTAAAAGTTTTTGTTCTGTCTTTTTAGCAAAGCCAGGTAGAGCTGAAACTTCATTTTTTTCACAAGCTGCAATTAAATCATCTTTATTTGTTATATTTAATTCTTTATATAATTTAGCAATCTTTTTGCTGCCAAGACCTGGTATTTTAAGTAATGGTATTAAGCCTTCTGGAATTTCTTCTTTTAATTCATCTAAATAACTTTGAGTTCCGTTATCAATATACTCATTAATCACATCACCTACACCTTTACCAATACCTTTTAATGATGTAACGTCATCTATTTCATTTAGTGTTCTTTCATCCGTTTCCAAAGACTGACTTGCTTTTCTATATGCTGATACTTTGAAAGGATTTTCTCCTTTAATTTCCATATAAATAGCGATTGTTTCTAACATTTTTACAATATCTTTTTTAGTTAACATATCTATTCCTCCGTAAAAAAAGTCATAGGTTCGCCCATGACTTTTTACAATATGAATTCATTTAATTTGAAAGCCATTTTACTAATTGCTCAGATAAGAATGGTGTCTTCGATAAGATAGCATTTCCAATAAATGATTGGTGCAATGTATCTATAAATAATGGAATTGGAATAACTGCAATAGCAGCTAATGTAATTATAACGACTAAGTATGCCTCTATAAATCCTAATGCCATTCCAAAGTATCTTGCATATTTGCCTCCAAAGTCCATTTGATGATAAAAATCAAAAACTGTTGCTACAATTTGTAAAATTACTTTAGTAAAAATAAATAAAATGAGTATTGCCATAATATTATAGAATGCATCCTCATTATTAATATTATTAAATATCGTGTTTTTTCCTTCAGTAGAAGCACTTGGATAAGGTAATATCAAATGCAATTGTTTACTAAATGGTGCATAGCATATCGCGGCAATCACCAATGAGAAAATAGTACCAATAGAATGTAGCGATTGTAATACTAAACTACGTCTATATCCAATGATGACACCTAATATTAAACATATAATTATAAATAATGTAATCATTCTAAATTTCCTTTATGTTTTAATTGTTTGATTTCTTCTCTTAATTTATCATTTTCCTCTTCTAATTTAACATATTCATGCATAACATTAACAGCCGTGAGCACAGATTTACGCGTTGTATCTAAACCAGCATTTAGCTGACCTAACGCTTGTATCTTCTCATCGACTCTTCCGGCTACATAGCGAATATGCGAAGGATCGTCTTCACCAATTATTGTATAATGTTGATCATTTATAACTACTGTCACTCTATTTTTATTTTCACTCATTATACTACCCCTGTTCAAATTATAAATGGAATTTCTATATACTTAATCATACTATATTATACATGACATATGTTCATTTGTGTATGAATATCCACTAACTTCATTTGAGAATATTCGTTTATATAATAAATTTATGCTACTCTATTTATAGAAAATATATTAAAGGCAGGACATAAACGTGGCAAACATCGTAAAAATAATAGATTCTCAAACAATAAATAATATAATTAAACAATATAAAATGGATACAGAAAATTTACCTACTGGTACTGTAGCTCGTAAAAAAATAAAGAGCACACAAGTACAAATTTATCGCTCAAAAAAAATCATGTTTCAAGGTAAAGATGCAGAACAAGTAGCTAGTGAAGTGTTAGGACAAAAAATAGCCCCTACCTCATCTAGTTCACCTAGCCCAAAGAAAACACATACCTTTGATTTACATAATACAATTGGAAGTGATGAAGCAGGAAGTGGAGATTATTTTGGGCCATTAACGGTATGTGCAGCATACGTATCTAAAAAGAATGCAAAATTATTAAAAGAACTAGGTGTGATGGACTCTAAATCTTTAACAGATATAAAAATAGTAGAATTAGCAGAACAAATTATTCAAATATGTCCACATTCACTTATTGTATTGGATAATCCCAACTACAATACAAAGCAATTAGAAGGTTGGAGTCAAGTTAAAATGAAAGCCGTATTACATAATCAAGCTATCAAAAATGTTATTTCTAGAATTGAAGAATCTGAATTAGAACAAATTGTCATTGATCAATTTGTACAAGCGAGTACTTATGAGAAGTATGTTATCGGCAAAATGCCAAGGAAAGACATAACTTTTTTTGAAACTAAAGGAGAATCAAAATCTATTGCAATCGCTGCAGCAAGTATCATAGCAAGATATGCATTCGTTAAACATATGGATAGACTAGCTAAAGATTTAAAAGTATTAATACCAAAAGGTGCCAGTAACAAAGTTGACCTAGAAGCAGCAAAAATCGTTCAAAAATATAATATTCAACAACTTGATGAAATAACAAAAAAACATTTCAAAAATAGAGATAAAGTATTAGATTTAATAAAACGCAAAAGGAGAAATTAATATGATATTGATATCTTTTAGTTGGCAAATAATATTAGCCATTATTATTATTTGCTATTTAATCTGGTTTATAGGCAAACAACTTACAAAGCTAACAATGAAGAATAAAAAGTAATTCACGTTTTAATAATAATTATCAACAAAGGAGCTAACATTTTTTAATGAAATGTTAGCTCCTTTAATATTATAGATAATTAAAATGCTATTACGCTCTTAACGTAGCACCTTGTTGTTCTAATGCTGATAATATTTGATTATGAACTGCTGAAACTTTGTCTTCTGTTAAAGTTTCATTAACATCTAAATAATCAATTCGTATTGCTACTGATTTTTTACCTTCCTCCATATGTTCACCTTCGTAAACATCGAACACTTCTGTATGGTTCAGTATATCAGCGCCATTGTCATTAATTGTATTGATTAATGTTGATGCCGTTACTTCTGTATTAACTACTAATGCTATATCTCTTGATACTCCTGGGAATCTTGGAATAGCTTCATATTCTATTTTACCGACTGGTTGTGCTAATACTTTTGTAAAGTTTAACTCAAACACATAAGTACGGTCTAAATCATTTTCTTTTTCTACAGTAGGATGTAATTCTGCTATTATACCTACTACTTCTTCATTCATTTTCACATATGCAGTTCTACCTGGGTGTAATAAATCTAGTTTTGTCGCTTCAAATGTAAACGACACATTTAATTGTTCTGCAATACGTTCTACAATACCTTTAACTAAGAAGAAATCTACAGGTTCATCTTTTTGTTGCCATTTATTACCTGAATATTGACCTGTTAAAATACCACTTAAAAATTCTACTTCAGTTGGTAATTGGTCTTTACCGTTACTATAGAAAACTTTACCTTGTTCATACAATGCAACGTTTTTATTTTTTCTTGCAACATTATAACGTGTAGCGTCTATTAGTCTTGGTAATATACTTTGACGTAATACCGCTTGATCTTCACTCATAGGCATCATAAGTTCTACTACTTCTTTATCTTCAAGTGTGTAATTTTTAGCTACATCTTTATGGACTAATGAATACGTAATAGCTTGATCTAAACCAGCGCCTTCAAGTATTTCTTTTACCTTACGCTTTTTGAGTTGATTATCTGTTAAATATCCAGCAGTAGCATTTTCGAAGTTTGGTAATGTTGATGGTAATTGGTCATAACCATAAATTCTCGCTACTTCTTCAATTAAGTCTGCTTTAATTGAAATATCACTTCTTCTTGAAGGTACATTAACTTCAAATGCCTCTCCAGTTACATTTGTTCCAAAGCCTAAACGATTAAAAATAACATTAATTTCTTCAGTTGAAAGATTGAATCCAATTAATTGGTTCACATCATTTGTAGTAATTTCAATTACTTTAGAAGTTTCAGGCAATGTGCCATCTGAAACAACTTCACTTAATACTGTTCCACCTGCTATTTCTTGTAAAAGTAAAGCAGCTCTATTTAAAGCGTCTACTACTCTTTCGCTTGCAATACCCTTTTCAAATCTACTTGATGCTTCACTTCTTAAACCTAATCTTCTTGAAGTTTGTCTTACATTTGTAGCATTGAAAATTGCGCTTTCAATTACAACATTTTGAGTTTTTTCTGTTACTTCTGAAAAATCTCCACCCATGACACCAGCTATCGCAATTGGTTCTGAACCGTTTGTAATTACAACATCAGAAGTAATTAATTCTCTTTCAATATCATCAAGTGTCGTAATTTTTTCGTTTTCGTGCGCATATCTTGCTACAATTTGTTCTGAACCAATTTGATCTTGGTCAAACATATGAAGTGGTTGACCGTATTCTAGTAAGATATAATTTGAAATATCAACTACGTTATTTATTGGACGAATTCCCGCTTTCATCAATCTAGATTGCATCCAAGTTGGAGAAGGTGCAATGGTAACGTTCTTAATAACTCTTGCAGCATAATATGGTATTGCTTCTTCATCTTTAATAGTTACAGATAACGCTTGAGTAGATTTTTCTGTAGACTCTTTTAATTCTGTATTTGGATATTGTACTTCATTACCATATAATGCACTTACCTCATGAGCTGCACCTAGCATGCTTAAACAATCTGCTCTATTTGGTGTAAGATCAAAGTCCATAACTTCATCATTAAGTAATAAAGCTTCTAATGCATCACTACCAGGAGTTTGTTCATTTGAAAATACATAAATACCATCTGCATATTTTTTAGGCATAACATTTGCATCTAAACCAATTTCTTGTAGAGAACAAATCATACCTTCTGAAACTTCTCCTCTTAATTTTGCTCGCTTAATTTTAACGCCACCTGGTAAACGTCCACCGACTCTAACAACAATTACATATTGATCAACATCAACGTTAGGTGCACCACATACGATTTGTACAGGCTCTTCTTCGCCGACATCTACTTTACAAATATTAAGTTTATCCGCTTCAGGATGTTTTTCTTTAGATATAACATGACCTACAACTAGTTTCTTAATATCTTCACCGTATTTTTTAATACTGTCTACTTCAATACCGCTTCTTGTTATCTTCTCAGCTAATTCATCTACACCAGCATCTATTTTAATATATTCACTTAACCATTCTTTACTTATTAACATTATGCTTCACCGCCATCTTCTACAGGCTTAAATTGCTCTAAAAATCTTACGTCGTTAGTATAGAAATGTCTAATGTCTTCAATTCCGTATTTCAACATTGCCATTCTATCTGGGCCTAAACCAAACGCAAAGCCTGAATATTTACTTGAGTCAAATCCTGCCATTTCTAATACATTTGGATGCACCATACCTGAACCTAGTACTTCAATCCATCCAGTTTGTTTACATACATTACAGCCATGACCTTTACACTTAAAACATGATACGTCCACTTCTACAGAAGGTTCTGTGAATGGGAAGAAACTTGGTCTTAAACGTATTTCACGGTCAGCACCAAATAATTTACGTGCTAATAATTCCAAAGTTCCTTTAAGGTCACTCATTTTGATGTTTTCAGCAACAACTAATCCTTCAATTTGTGTAAATTGATGACTATGTGTCGCATCATCAGAGTCTCTACGATATACTTTCCCAGGACAAATAATTTTAACTGGGCCAACGCCATTACGCTTTTCTAATGTTCTAGCTTGTACAGGAGAAGTATGTGTACGCATTAAAATTTCTTCAGAAATATAAAAAGTGTCTTGCATATCACGTGCAGGATGTGATTTTGGTAAGTTTAAAGCTTCAAAATTATAATAATCTGATTCTACTTCATAACCTTCGACAATTTCATAGCCTAAACCTATGAATAAATCTTCTAAATCTTCATTTATTTTAGTAAGAGGATGTTTAGCACCTAGGCTTACTTTTCTTCCAGGTAGTGTCACATCAATTGTTTCATTTTCTAATTGGGCATTTAATGCTTCTTCTTCTAGAAGTACTTTTTTAGCTTCAATTTCTTGTTCAATTGCTTTACGTACTTCGTTAACTAATTGACCAAATTCAGGTCTTTCTTCTTTTGGTAATTCTTTCATTTCTTTCATTAGACCTGTTATAACACCTTTTTTACCTAAATAATTCACTTTTACATCTTGCAAAGCTCTTTCAGCTTTTGCTTCGTTAATTCTTACAAGTGCTTCTTGTCTTAATTCAGCTAACTTCTCTTGTAATGACATATATATCCTCCTATTTAGTCGAAAAAAAGACTTCGCCCCCTCTAATAGAGGGACGAAGTCTTCCGTGGTACCA
The DNA here is from genome assembly GCF_022386495.1 of Mammaliicoccus sp. H-M34. Lineage (NCBI taxonomy): Bacteria > Bacillati > Bacillota > Bacilli > Caryophanales > Staphylococcaceae > Mammaliicoccus > Mammaliicoccus sp. H-M34. The sequence goes on along the minus strand of NZ_JAJNIK010000002.1, from coordinate 81,766 downwards.
CCCAAATTTATACATAGTTATGCATACACTTATATGTTGATAACGGATCTACATTCCGACTTAAATTTCTTTAAGTAGCTAAAAGGATGAAAAAAATTAAGTTACTGCATAGGATTTTTCAGTCTAGAATCCATTCCCTAATTATGCGCAATCATTAATTTACGTCCTTTTGTAAGCTTATATTGATTATGAAACAATTATATAAAATATTGTTTCTTTGGTCAACCTTTCAAATGGTAAAGTAGTATGCCACATGAAACAGCAACATTTAAACTTTCAGCTTTACCGTATAGTGGGATATTAAGATTTTCTGTCGTTTGATTGAGTATTTCTTCTTCAACTCCAGCACCTTCATTACCCATAATTAAAGCGAAGTTTTCTTGACTATTAATTTCTTTATAATTAACAGCATTGAGCAAACTCGTTCCATAAGTATTACCATCAAATGTTTCAATAAATTCATAAATATCATTTTCAACTACTGGTAAATGGAAAACACTACCTTGAGATGCACGTAGTACTTTATCTTGATATGGATCTGCACTACCTTTTGAATATACAACTGCGTCCATTCCAGCAGCATCTGCATTTCGAATTAAAGCGCCCATATTTCCAGGATCTTGCACTCTATCTAATACTAGAACTTGTTTAAAATGGCTCATCTCATAAGTTGGAAGTTCAACTATAGCAAAAATTCCTTGTGGCGTAGTCGTATCTGATAAAGATTCAGCCACTTTAAAGTTTATAATATATGCATCGTCAGCATATTCAACAATTTTGTCATCAACTCTTGAATAATCTACAGCTAATAATGAAATAATCTTCAAATTACTATGATAAGCTTCTTCAACCAAATGGAAACCTTCGATTAAAAATCTCCCTTGTTTAACGCGTTCTTTTTTCTTCTTTAATTTATTCATTTCTTTAATTTTATTATTTTGTACTGAAGTAATCTCTTCCATAAAAACTCCTCGTATTCTAATAGACTTATGTAACTAGTATATATGAAAAAAAACTAATTTAATAGAAATTCTTCTTAAGCATAAAAAAAGACTGTCGACTCTGTCGACAGTCTGAAACATCCTGTTAAGAACATTTACATGTAACTTATTATTTAGAAACGACTTCTTTACCTTTGTATGATCCACATGCTTTACATACACGGTGAGATAATTTCATTTCTCCACAGTTTGAACATTCAACCATACCTGGTACTGAGATTTTGAAATGCGTACGACGTTTTCTTTTAGCTGTTTTTGAAGTTCTTCTAGCTGGAACTGCCATGTCTTATTCCTCCTTAAATTTTATAAACACTTGTCCGATTATTTTTCGTCATCGAAGAATTGTTGTAATTTTTGAAGTCTTGGATCAACTGATTTTTCAGTTTCTACTTCTGAATCTTCGGTTGACTCAAATTGGTCTTCGCCAATAACTTCCCAACCATTGCCTGCCATTGAAACATCTTCACTACCTTCAGAGAACACTTGTAATGGTTTCTCTAAAATAACAAGTTCTTCAATGATTGGTAATAAATTAATCATGCCACCTTCGAGTTTGTGTCTCAATTCGTCATCATTATTATTACTATCACTCAACTCATCTAGTTCAAATATTTCTACTGATGTAGTATCAAATGGTAGCTCTACTGGCTTTAAAGTACGGGCACATGGTAACGTCAATACACCATTAATGTCAAGATTGACAATTATCTCATGCATTCGCACTTGAACGTCTCCTGTTACTTTTATTGGAGAAATATCGATAAGTTCATCTACCCTATCAGTAAGGTATTTCATATCGATTTCTTTATCAAAAGTAAATGGTTCGTTTTGGTATTTTTTAAGTTGTGTTATTGACCACTTCATCTGGGTTCACCTCTTACAAACACAAAAATTATTGTAACCTTAACGACAATGTTTGTCAAGATTTTTTCTTAACATTCATTATCTGATACAATACTTATGATGAATTGAAATGGGAGGAAATGCAAATGAAAAGTGTTGCTTTAATTACTGAATACAATCCATTTCATAATGGGCATGTTTATCACGCAGAATCTTCTAGAGAAATAGCGGATAGTGATGTTGCGATTTCTATCATGAGTGGTTCATTTACAATGCGTGGAGAACCTGCAATTTTAAATAAATTCAAACGAGCTGAAATGGCGATTCAATACGTAGATTTAGTTATAGAATTACCACTTGTCTATGCAATCTCTTCTGGTGATTTATTTGCTAAAGGTGGTGTTCACATAGCAGAGCAACTTCAATGTGATGCTTTATCTTTTGGAAGTGAATCTGGAAATATAGATGATATTAAAAATGCGATTAAACAAATTGAACAAGTAACTAATGATGAAAGATACCAAAGTATGATTAAAGAAGGAAAATCTCATCCAAGAATTATAGCCGAATTAGTTCAAGACACAAACTTACTAAAAGGCTCTAATAACCTTCTTGCTATAGAATACGTTAAACATATTATGCAAAATAACTTATCTATCAATCCCCTCACCATTCAAAGAAAAGATAATATGTATTTAGATCCAGAATTAAACAAAACGACACATATTTCGAGTGCAACTTCTATTCGTAATGCATATTTTAATGATGAAGATAATTATAAATTCAGTTTACCTGAAACAAGTTATGAAATTTTAAGTCAATCTAAAGGTTTGAATTGGGAACATTTTTTCCCACTCTTAAAATGGACAATATTAAGAGCAACACATGATGAGTTACGAGAAATATATATGATGACTGAAGGATTAGAATTTAAAATAAAAAAAGATATAAAAGAAAGTACAAGTTTTGAAATGTTTGTAACACATTTAAAATCAAAAAGATATACTTGGACTAGAATACAGCGCTTATTAACAGCAATATTATTAAATATTAAAACTGAAGATGTCTTAAATTATGAACCTTCAGCAATACGTGTATTAGCAATGTCACAAAAAGGACAGGCATATTTGAAAACAATCAAAGATAAATGTCCTTTACCTATAATTACTAATGTAAATAAACAGTCAGCATCCTATTTTGAAAATGAAATAAAAGCAACAGAACTATACCAATTTATTTCCGGTGAAACAGCAACAGACTTTAATCAACCAGTACATATTAAAAAAAGCAAGTAGACCAGAATTCTAATTTATTTCACTAGATTTCTGGTCCACTCGCTTAAGATTAGCTAAATATACAAACAAACTTTCTGAAAGCATGACAGTTATCATGCTTTTTTATTATGATTCTTTATTCTTAATTTTTTCTTTTAATGCTTTGTTGACATTTTCAGGTACGAATTCTGAAATGTCACCATTAAATTGTGCTACTTCTTTTACGACGCTTGAGCTAATAAATGAATAATTATTATTTGTCATCATATATAATGTTTCAATGTCATCATCTAGTTTCTTATTCATAGATGTAAGTTGCATTTCATATTCAAAGTCGCTAACTGCTCTAAGTCCTCTTACGATTGTTCTTGCATTTATTTCTTTACAAAAATCAACAAGTAAGCCATGAAAAGAGTGGACTACAATATTCGGTACATCTTGCACCGCTTCTTCAATTAAAGCTACACGTTCGTCAGTTGAGAACAGACCTTTTTTAGAAGCATTCTGTAATACAGAAACATGGATCTCATCAAATATTTTTGCACTTCGTTTAATAATATCAATATGCCCTAATGTAATTGGATCAAAGCTTCCTGGAACAACTGCTATTCTTTTAGTCATTGTTTTCTCCTTTTGTTAGCAACATTACATGAGTTAGTCCATATTCGTATTTCTTCAGAACTTCAAACTCACCAGTTTCTATCTTTTCACTTTTATCAAATTCGCAAATTATTGTACCATTTACATTTAATAAGTCAAACGCTTGAATTTTATCTAGAGCCTTATTTATTAAATCTTTTTTATATGGTGGATCTAAAAATATATAATCAAATTTGATGTCTCGTTTATTTAAAGCTTTTAATGCTCTTATTGCATCATTTTTATAAACTTCGAATTGTGTATTTGGTATATGTAATGTATTTAAGTTTTCTTTAATCATTTTTGTAGCTTTAAAATTACCGTCTACAAAAATCACTTTAGTTAATCCTCTAGATAAACCTTCAATGCCCAATCCTCCACTACCTGCAAATAAGTCTAATCCGAGTCCTTCTATATCTTGAAGACCATTAAAGATATTCTCTTTTACTTTATCTGTTGTAGGTCTAGTAGATTGACCATCTATTGTTTTTATATGAAGTCGTTTATATTTTCCACCTATTACTCTCAACTTTAATCATCACTTTCTTTATTATTAATTATTATTTATACTTATCATTGTAGTATATTAACGAAAACGAGGGTTATAAAAATGAAACAATCATTTATCGTAATTGGTCACGGCTTAACAGATTTATTTGAATTTCAAACATTAATAGAATACAATCACGACCGTATTTCTGACATTTTAATGTTACACACACCATTATCACAAGAAAAATTATCTTCTGCTTGCATCATTATGAAACCAACTAAAGATAAACATTTCCAAGCTATTTATACAATTTTAGATGGATTTAAATATCCTTATCCAGAATCTAATAAAAAATTCGATTTAATTAACGAATGGGCAAATGAATACGATATCCAAATTAAAGGATTGGATGTAAAGTCTCGCTCAGAGTTTGCAGAAGATGAACTTTATTTCGCTTACTTAAAAGGTGTATTAAGACTTGAGCGTTATTTACCACCATTACAATAATTTAAAAGTTCAAATATTCTTTTTTATCAGTATTTATATTAGAGTAATCTCTTTTAACATATTTAAATGGTGATACTTTAACATCTTTAACATATTTTAATTTCATGAGATGTTGTATAGTATCATCTATTTTATCTTCATTTGTATATAACATGACATATTGTTCTTTTTTATGAGAATGATATATATTGCCAAATTTACGCAATTGTCGTTCATGTTTCATATTTTTTAAATATACAATTATACTAATTCGTTCAACTAGCTCCATTACGATATCTCCTTAATCTTTTTATGTTTATATTAGCATTTTCTAGAGTACTATGAAAGAAGATAACTTCATAGGTTGTGTGACTTACTTTGCTATCGCATACCAATTTGATAGAATATAGATGCGTCTTCATTTGCATTTCGAAAGGATTGGATAAAATGTCAAAAATTAATTTATTAAAAACAACAGGTCTTATCGGAGGCATCGCGGCTGGTTCATGGATTGTTACAAAATCCACTTCGAACGTCAAACCACGTAAGATTAAACCATTCTTTACTCAACCAGCTCCGTATGTATTTGCACACCGTGGAGGGATGGCATTAAGACCGGAACATACACGTTTAGCTTTTGATCATGCATTAAAGTATGAAGTGACTGGATTCGAAGTTGATGTACGTCTTACAAAAGATGAAGTACTTGTCGTAATGCACGATAACACTGTAGACAGAACAAGTAATGGCTCTGGCTTTGTAGGTGAACATACATTGGAAGAATTACGTCAATTAGACTTTGGCTATCATTTTAAAGATATTAATAACGAGCATCCATATAGAGGTCACGACAAAGCAAAGATAGTGACTCTAACAGAGCTTTTAACTGAATATCCTAATATCTTAGTTAACATAGATATTAAAGATCATCCTGAGTCATATACAGGTAGTTTAGCACCTTCTCATCTATATAGAATCATTAGTGAATTAAAGGCTGAGAATCGTGTAAATATCACAAGTTTTTATGACGAACAAATAGATAGATTTAATTTATATGCTCAAGACACTATTTCATTAGGTACTGGTCAAAATGAAGTAACAAAAGCATTTTTAGCTTACTACTCAGGTTACGGACACACTTATCAACCTAAAACAGATACATTCCAAATACCTACACAAGCAAAAGGACTTCCATTAGACTCTGAAGGTTTTATTCAATTTTTAACTTCACTTAATATTTCCGTTGCTTTTTGGGTAGTAAATCAAATCGATACAATGGATGATCTTATTCAAAAAGGTGCACATACTATTGTAACTGATCGTCCAGATACAGCGCATTTTCTAATAAATAAACAATATTAATAATATGAAGCTTGGAGCATATTTCCTAACTTAAAAAAATAAGCATATCACTTAACTGAATTTTCCAGTTTTATAGTGATATGCTTATTTTTTTATAATATCTTACGATTTTGTACGTGCGTGCTTGCCTAGGGTATGGTTCGAGCCTGTAGTCTCTCACGATACTGTCCCCTCAGGCGTCAGCACTTTACAAAATCGTTGCCAATAGCTATTTTTATAGAAAAATGAGATATGATGTAGATTAAGTCGGAAGTTAATCTACATCATACCCAAAATGATTATTATAAAAAATAAGAGCAGAAATTCATTTTATTAATGAATTTCTGCTCTTATTAATAGATATTTTATGATGAACATCCACAAGATCCACCTGTAGAACAACCTCCACCTTGACTATCACTACTGAAAAATGGATTACCTGTATCAACTTTAACGTTGTTAGAAATTGAATAAGATACAATGCTTATAACTTCGTCTAACAAGTCCTGTAAAGCTGTTTCTTTTGTCTTAAAATTGGATACAACAGGATGCATTTCATATGCTCTTTTTTGTTGTCTCGTTTCTTTCATAACTCTACTATAATCAGGATGATATCTTCCAAATCTCAGACAATCATCGTAATGTGATTTAATTTGGTCAAACTTTTGTCTTAATATTTTCACTTCTAAATCTGTCTCAAGTTTATATTTTGCTTCTTGATACTCTTGATAAATGAGTGATTCTTTTATACATGAACTTAATTCATCAGATTGATCTAATATATTAACTGTTTCTACAGTAAACATAACATGATGCCTCCTTATTTTTTATTTTCTTTAAAAACAAGTGAATAGTATTCGCGTGAATTACCAGCACCAAATTCATCATATTGACTACCTAATAACTTTTCTCTATATGAATTATTATTCAACCAGCTGTTTACTAAAGTTGGTACGTCATAAAAATTATATGCTAAATTTTGATTTATTGTTTCGTATTCAATATTTTGATCGTTGATATGTTTCATTATACCATCTTCCAATGATTTAACAGCTTCTTCTTCATCAACGTCATCTTCAATAGAATCAGCTTCCAATTGAGTGATATATGTCAATTGGTCATTCATCTCTAATGGTTTAACACCCTTCATTTCTCTTATTTCATTAACGATTTCAAGAAGTGTTAAATCTTTATTAATATGTGAATGGAAATTTTGCTTATCAGATCGCTTAAGTTTCTTATCATTATCACTTGAGATTTTCGACATTGAAAATGGTGCATGTTCGATAACTACATCTGAGTCCATAAATTTCACGCCCATGACTTCATTTGTTTCACTATCGATTAATACTTGAGCATACACATTACCATATTTAATAAGCAACTGAGTCTTAATATCTCTTTCAGATAATTCAAGTTTATACTTACCATACGAACTATCAATAACAGGTTCCATATCTATATTCGTTCCATTAAAGAATTTCGTTGCCTCTTGTTTCATTTTTATTGGTGAAACATCAACTTTATTACCTGTAGCATATACGGATGATACTTTATTATTTTTAGCCGAAACTAAATAATAATGTTCTTTATTTTTAAAGACATAATTCTTTCTATCGTGCTCTGTCTTATATACCCTATCTGGTTCCCCTAAATCATCTATGACTTCGCCTATATCTTTATAAACATATGTACCAACGCCTTCTTTCAACTTAGCGTTGCCTGTTGATTTTTCAGCTTGTTGTTCATAGTAATTTTCATTTGCTTTATCATGAGAGTAATTTGGATTCTTCAATACATCAAATTCTAATTTAGGTGAATAGAATAAATAAAAGAGTACAATGATTAAAATAGTTATTGCTACAACTTTAATAATAATATTTTTCAACTATTTACCTCCTCTTTTATTCCTAATTATAATTATATCATTTTACAGTAAAACTTTTAGTTAAATCAATCGAAATCTTAATAATCTTATTAAATTTAAATGTACATTGCAACATTGAAGCTTTTATCATAAAATAAACTTAAAGGTACATAGAGGGAGGAAAAATACATGGTATTTGATAATACAAGTCTTGAAAAGGTTATCATTGAACAAGAACTATTAAAAGATGTTATGAATAAGCATGGTTTTGTAGCTGGTGGACATTGGGATTACGAACGTATCACTTATGATTTCAAATATGAAATCAGTGAAGGTATTTATTACTTAAGAATTCCAGGTTATGCACTTAAAGGGGACGTTGGTGCAAATAACGCAACAATTCAATTAATGGATCCTTATCTAGGTAAGCATTACTATCCAACAGGTGTTGAATACGGTGATGATGAAGTCTATCCAGATAATTTAGTTGCACATTGCAATTTATTAATTGAACGAATTACGTCAGATATTAAAGCATTAAATACATTAGGTGCTCATTAATTCAACAAATCCAAAAAGATATAAAACGGAGACGTGATTTTTTCACGTCTCTTAATTTATACATAAGTTCAGTAAAGAGGTAATAATTATGAAAAAGTGGATAAACAAACGAAGCATTAGCATATTTATCATCATAATTTTATTAATTCTATTTATTTATTTTATTATACCCATTTCTATACCGTTAATTTTAGCATTTATTATTGCACTTGCATTTAACCCCTTAGTTAATAAATTATCGCAAAAAATCAATAGTCGTAAATGGAGTGTAACCATTATATACACTTTGCTGATTACGGTAACAGGATTTTTAATTTATTTATTTTTAACAAAATTAATTGATCAAATCGTCTTATTTATAAAAGACTTACCTAATAGAATAAATTTATTAATAAAAGTTATAGAACAGTACAATGATAAAATGAAAGCAGTGTTGCCAGATGAAATGGCTGAAACAATCAATAAAGAACTGCAAAATTTTGTAGCTACATTGAGAGACTCCATCACTCATTATTTTAGTGTACAAAATATAACAGAAGTTGTTTCTTCATTACCTGGATTTATCATCAGTCTTGTTGTTTTTCTAGTAGCATTATTTTTATTTATGTTAGAAATACCTAATATTCATCGTTTCATAAAAAAACATTTATACCCTGCAACATACCGAGAAGTGTATAAAATATATAACAAAATTGGACATTCTATAATTGGAATGCTTACAGCAACAATTGTCTTAAGCTTTATTACATGGGTATTTACATACTTAGGTCTTCTCATTATCGGCGTAGAATCCGCCTTTATTATTAGCCTATTCATTTGGTTTGTTGACCTATTACCAATTATCGGTGCAACAGGATTAACAATCCCATGGGCAATTTATGCTTATATTGTTGGAGACCCAACTTTAGGTATCCAACTCATAATATTATCAATTGTTTTATTAGTACAAAGAAAGATATTAGAACCTAAAATCTTTGGTACAGGCGTTGGTTTAACACCATTGCCCACTTTAATTTCAATGTTTATTGGATTAAAATTACTTGGTTTCATAGGATTCTTTATAGGACCACTAGTTTTAATTGTAATCAAAACGATTCTAGAATCAGGTATTATCAAAACAGACTTTAAAATATAGAAAAATGAGCTTAGGACATAAATGTCCTAGAATTCTATTAAGAGCAGAAATTCATTATTAAATTGAATATCTGCTTTTATTTTTTTAAAAATCATTCACACTACTTCCGACTTGTGTGAATATAAATACTCTTACTTACACTTCTCTCGACTTGTGTAAATATAGCTACTCATGCTTACACTTCTCACGACTTGTGTGAATATAAATACTCTTACTTACACTTCTCTCGACTTGTGTAATTATAGATACCCTTGCTTACACTTCTTTAGACTTGTGTAATTATAGATACCCATACATACACTTCTTTAGACTTGTGTAATTATAGATACCCTTGCTTACACTTCTCTCAACTTGTGTAATTATAGATACCCTTGCTTACACTTCTCTCAACTTGTGCAAATTCAGCTGTTCTATAAACTAAGAGGCTGAGGCAATTAAATTGTCTCAGCCTCTTAGCATTGTAATAAAATAGATATTAGCAACGATTTTGTAGTGCAGACGCCTGAGGGAATAGTATGTGTGAGAGACTACAGGCTCGAGCCATACCCCTAGGCAAGCATGCACGTACAAAATCGTAAACTTGTGTATAAAGGGATATTGAGAGCGATTTTGTAAGTGCGGACGCCTGAGGGAATCGTATGCGTGAGAGACTACAGGCTCGAGCCATATCCCCAGGCAAGCATGCACATACAAAATCGTAAGATTGTATGTAAATAGATATTAGCAACGATTTTGTAAGTGCGGACGCCTGAGGGAATCGTATGCGTGAGAGACTACAGGCTCGAGCCATATCCTAGGCAAGCATGCACGTACAAAATCGTAAGATGAAAAAATAAGCATATCACTGTAACTTTTAAAAAATCAGTTAAGTGATATGCTTATTTATTTTGCGTTAAGATTTATGTCCCAAGCACGAACATTATATTAATGCCCTAAAATCGCTTTGATCATAGAAGTTGTTTCTCCGCCATGATAGAAAACATATAGTAATAAATAAACTGCTACGCCTGTAATAGCTGTAAAGAACCATATAATTGAAGTTACAGGTCCAAACTTACGATGTCGCTCTAGTTTATTCTTCAAGCCTAAATAAATCGTATATATCCCCATAATAGCCCCAACTGTAGCAAGTGTAATATGGAAAATTAAAAATATAGTATAATAAATCTTGATGCTATCAGGTCCACCAAAAGATGTGTTACCGATAAATATTGTTCTACTAGCGTAAATTGTAAAGAATATTACAGCAGCAACTGCAGCTGACAACATAAATTTTTTGTGTGTTTCGATCTTTTTTTGTGATATAAAGTACCAACCAATAGCTACTAAGACTGCGCTTAATACTATAAATGTTGTACTAATTGTCGGTAATATAGGTAAATTCATTTTTATACATCCTATCTAAATTGATTATATAAAGCTTTTCTTTCTTGTAATTTTCTCAAACTATCTTCAGTAATTTGTTTTTCATTTTTTCTCTCATAACGGAACCATCTTATAAATATAATGTATAGATATATTCCAAAGACGATTTCTTGCATTACTTTCATTATGACGCCACCAGTTTGTTGATCTTCTAATGGTGAAAAATTCGTAAAGTATTCTGGACCAGATAAGCCTGTACCTTGGACAACAGTATTCAATGTGTCTGCAGGTACACATAAAGTCATAGCGCCTAACCACGCCTCTCCAGACGTGTATGTGTCGTACATAGCATTTCCACTAAAGATAATCAGACCACATGACGGTGTTAATAGTACACCAATGAAGAAAATATAAAGTATCTTTTTAATATTAGACATTTGATTTTCTTCAGATATATGTCTATTGAATATAGGATGCCACATAAACCATGCACTAATGAATAATATAATTGTGTACAAATCATGTAATACAACATCTTGTTTTAACGTATCTAACACTAGTGGTATGTGGTATACAGAGAATAATCCGTTGAAAAGAATTATAGCTAAAATTGGTTTTGTGAACAATTTTACTATTTTATTAATAACAGGTAATTCTTCTACATATTTAACAATGTATTCCGGAATTGCAAAAAACAGCATCGGCACAATAATTAAAAATAACAAAGCCATTTGTAACATATGAAAACTAAAAATAATATGTGAAAGTAGATCGATTGGTCCACCTTCTAATAAATATATTGATAGCATTAATATAACAAATAATACTGCTTCACCTTTTCTTAAAGGTCTGCCTCCAGGAATATCTTTATACCATTTTCCACAGATTAAAAAATATAAAATAATTACGCATAATACCCCTACAAAAAAGAACGGAGTCCAATTTGCCCAAAATCCAAATATTGATATTGAGGTTAAGTTACCCATCTAAACACTTCCCCATAAAGTCATTACTCTTATTATAAAATTTAATTCAAAGTTAAACAACCCAACAAAATAAATAGTTATGACAATGATATGACCAAATATAGAAAAAGACTCAAAAACTTATATAACAAAGTTTTTGAGTCTTAAAATCATTATTTTGTTTTAACGAATAATGGATCGCCTAACCATACAATATATAGGAAAGTTGCAACAAATGATAATCCAAAGAATAAGCCTGTAATCATAAACAGCTTAGATACACCATGTTTTTCAGCTTTCATATGCATGAAATAGTAAAATTGTAATACTACTTGTAAAACAGCTAAACCTAAAATTACTGGTATAACAAATTCTTTAGGAAACTCTGCAGCAACAAGTGCGAAAGCAACAAATGTAACAAAAATCATAATTGCAAAGTTAGTAACTTGCATGCGCATTTCTTTTGTACTTTTACGTTTCTTATATGCTTTAAGTGCTTGTGCGTCATGATTTATTTGTTGGCTCATATTATCCTAACGCTCCCATCAAGTATACTACTGTAAAGATAAACACCCATACAACATCAATAAAGTGCCAATACAGAGCAGCAGTATTAAATTTATGTGCATTATAAATACTTAAACCTCTAGCTTTGTTACGGAAGATAAGTAATGATAACCATACTAGTCCAATAACAACGTGGAAACCGTGCGTTCCTACTAAGAAGTAGAATGCACTACCAAAAGCACTTGAACGGAATGTATGGCCTTGATGAACATACTCTACGAACTCATAAATTTCAAGTCCTAAGAAACCTAAACCTAGCAAGACTGTAACGCCTATCCAAATGAATACGCCTTTAGCATTAAAGTTACGTAAATGGTATAAAGCATAAACACTTGTTAAAGATGATGTTAATAATAACATCGTCATTACGAACGCTAATGGTAAGTGGAATAAATCTTTAGCTAATAAATGATCTTCACTTGGTACAGCATCTTTTAATGCTAAGTATGTTGCAAATAATGAAGCGAATAATGCAACCTCTCCACCAAGGAATACCCAGAAACCTACGAGTTTATTTTTACCTTCCATAGATGCTGTTTCAGGATGGTCAGGCCAATTGTCAGCTGTAAATTTAACTTCTTCATGTGACATTAACGCTCACCCCTTTCATACTCTAATAATTCTTCTTTAGAAATATGATGACCATGATCATCTTTAAGTGATCTTACAATCATACTTCCTGCAGTAATTGCTAAACCAAGAATAAGTACATATACTGCCCAAGGTTTTTCATTTAAGTCTTTAACAGCATCTAGAGCCCATTCTTTACCATCTGCAAAATACATTGCACCGAATGATGCTACAAATAGTCCAAATGCTTGCATAAATGGAACAAATGAATTGTTAGGCATGTGTATTTCATCTAGTGATTCTGCTGGAAGAATTTTTCCATCACCATGAGTTTTCTCAACCCATAATGCATCTAGACCACGAACTAAAGGTGTTTGTGCAAAGTTATAATGTGGCGTAGGTATTGGTAATGACCATTCTAAAGTACGGCCATCTCCCCATGCATCTTTACCAACTTTTTCACCTTTAATTAATGTAATTACAACGTTAGTTACTTCTATAATTACAGCTACAGCCATAAATAAAGCACCAATTGAAGAAACTAAGTTTGGTATATCATATCCTTGTCCTGGTAGATATGTAAATACTCGACGAGGCATACCCCATAGTCCTAAGAAATGTTGGATTAAGAATGTTAAATGGAAACCAATGAAGAATAACCAGAATGTGATTTTACCTAGTTTTTCACTTAACATTTTTCCAGCAATTAACGGGAACCAATAATGTAAACCTGCTAATAGCGCAAATACTACACCACCAACGATTACGTAATGGAAGTGAGCAACGATAAAGTACGAGTCATGTAATTGATAGTCAGCAGGAGCTGATGCTTGCATGACACCTGTTACGCCACCCATAACGAATGATGGTATGAAGAATAATGCGTATAACATTGGTGTCGTAAATTCAACACTACCGCCCCATACAGTGAGCAACCAGTTAAATATTTTAACACCTGTCGGTACAGCGATTGCCATAGTTGCTACAGCGAAAATAGCGTTAGCTACTGGACCTAGTCCTACTGTGAACATATGGTGAGCCCATACCATAAATCCTAAGAAACCAATTAATACTGTAGCGAATACCATCGCTGAGTAACCAAATAATCTTTTTCTAGCGAATACAGGTATAATTTCAGAGAAAATACCAAACGCTGGTAAAACTAGAATATAAACTTCTGGGTGTCCAAAGATCCAGAATAAATGTTCCCAAATGATTGTGTTACCACCTTGAGAAGCAACAAAGAATGATGTACCAAACATTCTATCGAATATTAACAAGAATAAACCGATAGTTAATGGTGGAAACGCAAATACGATTAAAGTTGAAGCAACAAATGTTGTCCAAGTCATTAATGGCATACGCATATACGTCATACCCGGTGCTCTCATATTAACAATTGTAGCTACAAAGTTAATACCAGCAATTAAAGTACCAGCACCAGAAATTTGCAGCCCTAGAGCATAGAAGTTAATACCATGTCCGGCAGATTCAAGTGCCAAACTTGCATAAGATGTCCAACCTGCATCAGGTGCTCCACCTAAAATCCATGATAAGTTTAAGAATATTCCACCGAAGAAGAATAACCAAAAACCTAATGCATTTAAGAATGGAAATGCAACATCTCGTGCACCAATTTGTAATGGAACAACAGCATTCATATAGCCAAATAGCAAAGGCATTGCAGCTAAGAATATCATCGTTGTACCATGCATAGTTATAATTTCATTAAACAGGCCAGCTGACACAAAGTCATTTTCTGGAACTATTAACTGAATACGGATTAACATTGCTTCTATTCCACCGACAGCAAAGAATAATCCCCCAGCAATTAAATATAAAATAGCAATTTTTTTGTGGTCAACAGTTGTTAAAAAGTCCCAAACAGTTGATCCAAACCCCTTTTTACTTTGAGTAGACACTAGAGTAACCTCCCTTTCAATTCTTACTTATCGACTTTTCTTTCCATTAAGTAGGCAGATAAAGCATCAATGTCTTCATCAGAAACTTTGTATTGATCAGTCATTTTATTACCTGGTTTAATACTTTCTGGGTCTTTTATCCATTTTTTAAGGTTTTCTTCATCATGTTCTAAATAACCTGCAATTAAATCACGATCACCAAAGTTTGTAAGGTTAGGTCCTTTAGCACCGTCTCCTGTTGGTGTAACAGCGTGACATCCTGCACATGATTTATTAAATACCTTTTCACCTTCTTTAGCTTGGCTAGAAGTAGCAGCTACAGGTTTATCAACAGATTTCATATCTTTAACCCATTTGTCAAAATCATCTTGTGGCAAGGCTTTTACTTTAAAGTCCATTAATGCATGTGATGGGCCACATAGCTCAGCACATTTACCGTAGAATAAATTTTTAACATCTTTTGCTTTTTTATCGTTGAATTCTAAGTAGAATTTATTAATTCCTTCTACGTTAGTATCCATTTTACCACCAACTGCAGGTACCCAGAATGAGTGTTTAACATCAGCAGAATGTAATCTGAAGTAAACTTTTTTATCTGTAGGTACTACAAGTTCTTGGCTTGTAACAATTTTTTCGTTTGGATAACTAAACTCCCACCAATAAAGGTTAGCAGTAACATCTATTACAAGCTCTTTACTTTCACCTTTTTCATCCACTTTGTCGATAGCTTTAGTATCTCCTAATGAGAACGTAAGCATTACCGTTGGGATAGCTAAAATAATAAGTAAAAGAATTGGAACGATTGTCCAAACTAATTCTAATTTATGATTACCTTCAACATCTTTAGGTACAAAATCTTCACCTAATTTTTTTCGACGGAATTTAATCATTGCAATTAAGAAAATAACAACAACTACAACAATAACTAGCAACATAATGCCTATAGAAAGCATTAATAAAAAGAATTGTTTATCAGCTACTTCACCAGCTGGTCGAAGTACTGATAAATGTTTTTCGCCACAACCTGCTAACACAAATAGCAGTGTCGCAAGCAAAGCAAACATTTTCGTGTTTTTTAAACGTGTCTTCATTCGTTTAACCCCTCTTTCATGCATTCATTCATATTAATTATATTAATTGTACAACAGTAACTAAAACCGTCATTACAAAGAAAATAACAAGATAGTTTAAAGAAAATACAAACATACTCGTAGCCCATTTTGATTTGTTTATTTCTTTTTTAAATCCATTTAAAGCTAATATCATCCAAGCTATATTAAGTAATGTAGCAATAACTATAAATACAGTACCTAATTGAGTCATCAAGAACGGTAAAGGTAATAAAAGCACTACCCAAAGTAACATACTCAAACGCGTTCTATTAAAGCTTTTTACAGATGGTAACATTGGTATATTAGCTAAAGCATATTCATCTTTACGACGATAAGCAAGAGCATAAAAGTGAGCAGGTTGCCATGCGAATAGCACTAAAAATAGTGTCCATGCAAGCGGACTTAATGATGGATCAATACTCGCCCAACCAATTAATGGTGGTATTGCACCTGGAAAACTACCAACTACCGTATTCCATACGGTATGTCTCTTAGACCAAATTGAGTACAACACGACATAACCAAATATTCCAAGCAATCCAATTATCCCTGTTGGAATATTAATCATGAATAGTAAAATTTCGCCCAAAATCATTAGTCCAAAACTCAATTGAATTAAGTGGCGATCACTGATTCTTCCATTAACAGTTGGTCTTTTTTGTTTTGATGGCATTATAGAATCAATATCTTGATCGTAGTAATTGTTAATAGCACAAGCTCCACCCATAATAAGTGTTGACCCTACTATCATTAATAGTACAATCGGCAAACTTTGGAAGAAGTTAAATCCACCAAATACTATTGCAAGCCATGCACCTGCAAATGTTGGGATCAGATTCCCTTGAACAAGACCCATTTTAATGATGGCTTTAATTTCATATAACGTGAGACGTCCTGTGCCTATGTCTTTTTCAGAAGTCACACTATATTGATTTTGTTGCAATTTTGTCCCTCCTTCCATTATCTTTCACATATAACTCAATGATATATGAAAATTGTCACATAATCTATACATTTTTGAAACAAAATTTTGACATTTTATTACTCATTCTGAGTACGCATAAAAAGTCATTATTGTGTAACATTTACAATGCTCATTCATTGTTATACTATAGATATTAGTGTTTAAATCAGAATCGTATTAAAGTAATAACAATTGTTAATACGTTGTTCTCTTAAATTCTATCATATTTTTAAATATAAATAAGGTTTATTTTAGAATATAGCCCATTTTATGTACTATAAATATGAATTTAAATTTTACTTGAGGTGTTCGTATTGTTTAGTGATAAATTTTTGAAATGGCTAGCAACTCTAGCGACAATCGTAATGTTATTTGTACAATTAGGTGGAGCACTCGTATCTAAAACTGGTTCTGCTGATGGTTGTGGTAGTTCTTGGCCATTATGTCATGGATCTTTCATTCCTTCAGATTGGCCAATTGAAACGATTATAGAATTAGCTCATAGAGGTGTGTCTGGTTTAGCACTTATATTAGTATGTATGCTTTCTTATATAAGCTGGGTTAAATTAGGACACATTAGAGAAGTTAAACCTCTATCTATAACAAGTATTGCATTTATTTTTGCACAAGCACTTATTGGTGCTGCCGCAGTTATTTGGCAACAAAATGCTTTTATTTTATCTTTACACTTTGGAATATCACTTATTAGCTTTGCTTCAGTTTTATTACTTACATTAATCATTTATGAAGTTGACAAGAAATTCGAAGCAACTAGTTTAATAATAAATAATCATTTGAAATTTCACACTTTCGCTGTAACAACATACATTTACTTCGTAATATATTCAGGTGCATTAGTTAGACATGCAGATGCGAGTTTAGCATGCTTAAGTTGGCCTCTTTGCCAAGATGGTAATATTGGGTTACCACAAAACTTTTATGAATGGGTTCAAATGTCACATAGAACATTAGCATTTTTCATATTTATATGGATCTTATACATTTTCATTCATGCATTTAAAAATTATACACAATATCGTGTCATTAAGTACGGCTGGCTATTAGCATTCATATTAGTATGTTTACAAGTTACAACTGGTGCGTTATCCGTAATAACTAGAGTGAATTTATTTATCGCATTACTTCATGCATTATTCATTACATTACTATTTGGCTTATTATGCTATTTCATTATGCTTATAAGAAGATCCAAACGAAATTTATAATTATTTAAAAAAGCCTCTTAATTCTTTTACAATAAGAATTAAGAGGCTCTTTTTATTTATTATTCTGCTTTGTCTATCGTAATAATTAAATCATGTGTTTGAATACTGTCACCAGCTGAAACATAAATATTACTGATTGTGCCATCAAATGGCGCCTGAATTGTTGTTTCCATCTTCATTGCTTCTGTAATGATTAATGCATCACCTTGTTTGACTTCATCGCCTTGTTTAACTTTAACTTCTGATATAGTTCCAGGCATTTGAGCCCCAATGTGAGATTCATTACTTAAATCTGCTTTTTGAAGTACAGCTTCAGAAACTTTTACGTGTTCATCTTTTACATATACTTTTCTTGGTTGGCCATTTAATTCGTAATATACCCAACGATGTCCATCTTCGTATACATGACCAATTGAAAGTAATTTTACGATAAGAATTTTACCTTTATCTATCGTTATTTCTACTGTTTCATTCTTAGCCATACCAAATAGGAATGTTGGTGTATCTAACAATGATAAATTACCGAAACTTTCATAAGTCTTAATATATTGTTCATAAACTTTAGGATAAATTGCATAGCTTATTAAATCCTGTTCTGTAACTTCACCTTGTTGTTTAGTTTGTAACTCTTCTCGTAAAGCATCAAAATCAATCGGCTTTAATAATTCGCCTGGTCGTTTTTCAATTGCTTTTTGACCTTTTAAAATTACTTTTTGTAATTCTTTATTAAATCCGTTAACTGGTTGGCCGATTTCGCCTTTAAAGAATGACACTACTGATTCAGGAAAGTCTAATGAGTTTCCTCTTTTAATAACACTTTGTTCGTCTAAATCATTTTGAACCATGTATAATGCCATATCACCGACTACTTTTGAAGATGGTGTTACTTTAACGATATCTCCAAATAATAAGTTAACTCGTTTATACATATCTTTAATTTCATTAAATCTTTCACCTAAACCTAAACTTTTAGCTTGTTGACTCAAGTTAGAATATTGTCCACCTGGCATTTCATGTTGGTAAATTTCAGTATGCGGTGAACGAATATCACTTTCAAAGTCAGAATAATAATTTCTTACTGTATCCCAATATTGAGATAATCTTTCTAGGCCATCTATATTTGTTCTTACATCTCTATCGTTACCACTTAAAGCATAATATAAAGAGTTTGCAGAAGGTTGAGATGTTGTTCCACTCATACTTGCAACTGCTGTATCTATTACATCTACACCTGCTCTAATAGCACTTTGATATATTAATAAACCATTTCCGCTTGTATCGTGTGTATGCAAGTGAATAGGTATGTCAATTTGTGTTTTCAATTCACTAATTAGTTCATATGCAGCTTTAGGTTTCAA
Organism: Mammaliicoccus sp. H-M34; assembly: GCF_022386495.1. Classification (NCBI taxonomy): domain Bacteria; kingdom Bacillati; phylum Bacillota; class Bacilli; order Caryophanales; family Staphylococcaceae; genus Mammaliicoccus; species Mammaliicoccus sp. H-M34. The sequence goes on along the minus strand of NZ_JAJNIK010000002.1, from coordinate 62,077 downwards.
TAAACCTGCCATATCTTTTATACCAAGAATATGAACACCTTCACTTTGTAATTCTTTTGCTAAATTGACGTAATAATCTAAAGTATATACATTTGATCTTTCTGGATTTAGAATGTCACCCGTATAACAAATAGCACCTTCAGAAATTTTTCCTGATTTTTGTACCGCTTCATTGGCAACTTTCATTTGATCTAACCAGTTTAGTGAATCAAATATTCTAAATACGTCTATACCAGCATCTGCACTTTCTTGAACAAATTTTTCTATAACATTATCAGGGTAGTTTTTATAACCTACTGCGTTTGATGCTCTTAATAACATTTGGAATAATACATTAGGTATTTTTTCACGTAATCTAGTTAAACGTTCCCATGGATTTTCTTTTAAGAAATTATAAGCTACATCAAATGTTGCACCGCCCCACATTTCTAATGAGAAGGCATCATTTAAATATTTCGCAGTTTCAGGTGCAATTTGCAACATATCATAAGTTCTCATACGAGTTGCTAATAGTGATTGATGTGCATCTCTAAATGTAGTATCTGTTAAAAGAACTTCTTCTTGTTCTTTTAACCATTTACTAACGCCTTCTGGACCTTGTTGTTCTAGAATTTGTTTAGTACCTGATAAAGCTGATAGTTCTTCTTTTGTTACTTCTTCTATTTTAAATTTTTCAAAATGAGGCTTTTCTCTTTTTTCAACACTTGGAAAACCATTTACAGATATATTACCAATATATTGTAGTGTCTTAGTACCTCTATCTCGTGATGGTGTTATTTCAAATAATTCTGGATTGTTTTCTAAGAATTTAGTTGTGTAAGTACCTTTCGCAAATTTCTCATGGTTTACTACATTATAAAGGAATGGAATGTTAGTTTTAATACCTCTAATTCTCATTTCTTTAAGGGAACGTAGCATCTTTTCAGTTGCTTGTCTTAATGACATTGCGTGAGTTGATACTTTCACTAATAAAGAATCATAATAAGGCGAAATTTCTGCACCTTCAAACCCATCACCAGCATCTAGTCTAACTCCAAAGCCACCACTTGAACGATAAGCAATAATTTTACCTGTATCAGGCATAAAGTCATTTAAAGGATCTTCAGTTGTAATACGACTTTGAATTGCAAAACCTAAAGTTTTAATATCTTCTTGTTTAGGCATTTCAATTTTATCGCCAAATAAATTTTCACCTTCAGCAACTAATATTTGAGTCTTAACAATATCCACACCAGTTACCATTTCTGTAATTGTATGTTCTACTTGTACACGTGGATTTACTTCAATAAAGTAAAACTCATCGCCTGAAACTAAAAATTCTACAGTACCTGCGTTCACGTAGCCGATTTTCTTCATTAAGTCTAGGGCTACATCACAAATACGATGTCTAAGCTCATCACCTAATGATACAGATGGTGCTACCTCTACGACTTTTTGATGTCTTCGTTGAACTGAGCAGTCTCTTTCGTATAAGTGAACGAGATTGCCGTGTTCGTCCCCTATTACTTGTACTTCGATATGTTTAGGTTGATCTATGTATTTTTCGACATAAACTTCACTATTTCCAAATGATTTGCCAGCTTCAGATTTAGCACGTTGATAGGCATCTTCTAATTCACTTGCATCATTTACGATACGCATACCTTTACCGCCGCCACCTGAGATAGCTTTAATAATTACTGGAAATCCGCTTTGTTTTGTAAATTCTTCAACTTCTTCAAAAGATTGTACAGAACCTTCTGTCCCAGGGATAACTGGTACTCCAGCTTCAATTGCTGTTGCTCTCGCTTTAACTTTATCGCCAAACATATCTAAATGTCTAAGTTCTGGACCAATAAATTTAATGCCTTCTTCAGCACATCGTTTTGCAAAAGTTTCATTTTCACTTAAAAAGCCATACCCCGGATGTATCGCATCGACATCTGCTTTTTTAGCTACTTTAATAATCGCTTCTATATCTAAATAACTTTCTGTTGGTCCAAGGTTTTCATCAACTAAATAAGATTCATCAGCTTTATATCTATGTAAAGCTCCTAGATCCTCATTAGAATAAATTGCTACTGTTTCAATATCTAATTCTGTTGCCGCCCTAAAAATTCTAATTGCAATTTCGCCTCGATTGGCTACTAATAATTTGTTTATTTTGCTCATAATTGGAGGCTCCCCTCAATGTATTTGAATATTCTAAAAACAATATATTAGTCTATTATATAAAAAAAACGGATTATATTCTACTATAATCCGCTTTTTTCATATAATTTATTAAATTCACTGATTAAATATGCACATATTATTTTCTGTGATATTGATCAATTCTAATTTGTTTAGCAGTTAAAAGTAAGATTCCTGTAGCTATACTTAAACTTAACATAGACGAACCACCAAATGTCATAAATGGTAAAGGAACACCCGTCAATGGTATAGTTCCGGAAATACCAGCTAAGTTAACAAACGTTTGTACACCTATATAACTTGAGATTCCTACACATACAAGTTTAAAGAAATAAGAATCTGTTAATGCTGCATATAAAAATCCTTTATATACAATAAATAGTAGTAAACCAAGAATGATTAGCACTCCTACTAAGCCTAATTCTTCAGCAATAACTGCAAAGATAAAATCGGTATGTGGTTCAGGCAAATAACCTAATTTCATAATACCATTACCTAATCCTTTACCAAAAATACCTCCATTACCAATTGCTAATAACGAGTTAGCTAAGTGATAACCGATACCACTCTCATAGTTGAATGGATTTTCAAGCACATGGAAACGGTCAGCTTGGTGCTGAGATAATATGCCACCTTTAAATACAATACTAAAAATAACTAATAACACTACACCTGCAAAAATAGGACCAGACCATTTTAAAATTGCCTTAATACCTATTCCAGAATAAGCAAATATACATAATACAATCATACAAAGTATAAGTGCTTGTCCAGTATCATTTTGTAATAAAACTAACCCTATACAAGTACCAATCAGGAACAATGGCATCATTAGTGCAAGTTTAAACTGTTTGAGTCGATTTCGTCTTTTATCAATAATAAAAGATAAATATAAAATCATAGCTACTTTTAATATTTCTGAAGCTTGTAAATTCATAAATCCGAGGTTAATCCAACTTTTCGCACCATTTATTTCAGTACCAATTAATAATGTTAGTATAAGTAATCCAAAAATAGTGAATATCACGATTTGTTGAACACGCTTATTTTTCAAAATATTAATATGCATAAAGTATGACATGAAAAAGACAATGGAAAATCCTACTATACAATATAATAATTGTCTAATGAAAAAGTATGTGCCTGCAACAGGTATACCACCAGTTAAAGTACCTTTTGTAGCAGCTACCATACTTGCACTATATACCATGACTAAACCTATCAAAGATAAAATAATATACGTAATTAACAATGTGAAATCTATGTATTTTGAGTAATTCTTAATGTACTGAAAAAAACTTTTAATATAGTCCATCTACTCATTCCAATTCTAAAAAAATAAGTCTAAAGAAAGATTTCTCCTCTCTAGACTTTGTATCATTTAAGCATTTGTGAAAGCATCATGCAATTTAGATAGTTCCTTTTCTAAACTTGCCATAAGTGTCTGACCCTTTTCTCTATCAACAAGTCCAATTTGTACTGCAAAATCTACTTCCTTTTGAAGACCAAACATTTGCGTATCTAAAACTTCCTCGTATAAAGGACATTGAGGCATTGTTAAGTTGTCCATTTGTACCTTTATTAACTGAAGGATTTTTTCAGAATCGTTATATAATTGGTCATATGCCTTTTGACAAATTTCTGAATCATTATGCATGACATATTCCCCCTTAATTTTTTATGTTTCTATACTTATAAAATTTTAGACTAGAAATGTGAAAATTGCAAGCGAAAACAGAAGGTTATTAATTACAAGTATGTTAAAATTAAATTGTGAATTTGATAGGAGTGAAAAAATTGATACAAATTAAAGGGAATTCAAAATTTACTATTACACTAGACGCAACAACTTGGATATTTGATGATCGCAAAGTAAAAATTGAAGATTTAGAACAAGGAATCTTTAATGGAGAAAGACCAATTGAATTTGAGAACAACGTAGCATGGAACCGTGCTATTTTAGAAGGTGCTACAATGCCACCTACTTTAAATAGCGAAACAACTTACAAAAAACGTTCATTTCTACAAGAAAGCTTCGTAATTAATGCAATGCCTTTCATAAAGAATTCAGAACCGAATGATAATGCGACTAAAGTTGTTTTAAAAAATGATACTGATTCAATAGAAATACCGATTGAAAACTGGCCATACTTATTCTTCCACTTTTCTAAAGAAGGAAAAATGATTTATAAAGATGGAAAGATTGATGCTTTCACTTATGATCAAGAAAATGGATATCAAAATAAATTCAGCTATGTAGCTGAAATTGAGGTTGTTTAACCATGATTATGAAAGCTAAATGTATAATCTGTGATTCTATCGTTAATTTAGATTCTAAATCTAAAGAAGCAAAACGACTAAGAAATCACCCAATTCGTACATTTATGTGTGATGACTGTAAAAGTAAATTAGATAAACCAAAATCTTAGAAATAAAAAAAGGCAGCTCACAATGAGCTACCTTTTTTTTATTGTTGTTTTTGGCTACGTCTTTCTTTATGAAGTCTGTAGCGATAAAGACCTAAAACAATTGCTGCTATTATTAAACTTTCTCCCACAGGTAAAAATACTGCAAGAAATGTTAATAATAAACAACCTAAAAATAGTAATATATAGATAATAATGTTTTGCCAAAACTTAAGTTTTCTTGCAAACCCTAAATTATAAACTATCGCACTTAATACGAATATTGTTAATAATAAAAGCCACATACCAAGCTCTGGGTTCTCATCTACTCTAAATAACTTACCAAAAAATGAAAGCCTGTCTGTTGGATTAACACTTACATTTTTAGCAACTAAGAGCATCTATATCACTCCTCTTCTTGTTCAGCCATTTTTTGTCTCTTCTGAGCTCTTTCTCTTTCTGATTTATCTAAGATTTTTTTTCTTAAACGAATAGATTCTGGTGTTACTTCTACTAATTCATCATCATTCAAGTATTCTAATGCTTCTTCAAGTGTTAAAATTCTTGGTTTTTTCATAGTAGTTGTTTGTTCTTTTGTAGCTGAACGAATATTGTTAGCTGCTTTAACTTTTGTAATGTTTACAGTTAGGTCATTTTCACGAGTGTTTTCCCCAACGATCATTCCTTCATATACTTCTGTTCCAGGTTCCATGAAGTTTACGCCTCTATCTTCTAAGTTCATGATAGCATAAGTACTTGCTACACCTTTATCGATAGAAACAAGAACACCATTTCTTCTTCCGCCAATACGTCCTTTAATTCTTGGACGATATGAATCGAATGTATGGTTAATAATTCCATAACCACGAGTCATTGACATGAATTCAGTTGAGTAACCAATTAATCCACGAGCTGGTACCATAAAGATTAATTTAGTTTGACCATTTTCGTTAGATTGCATATCTAACATTTCACCTTTACGAGAACCTAATGATTCAATAATAGCACCAGTGTATTCATCTGGTACGTCAATTTGAACACGTTCGTATGGCTCTGATTTAACACCATCAACGTCTTTTACAATAACTTGAGGTTTAGAAACTTGTAATTCAAAACCTTCACGTCTCATATTTTCAATTAAAATAGATAAATGTAATTCCCCACGTCCAGCAACTACCCATGAATCAGGTGATTCAGTTGGTGTTACACGTAAAGATACGTCTGTTTCTAATTGAGTTTCTAATCTTTCTTCGATTTTACGAGCAGTAACAAAAGTACCCTCTTTACCAGCAAATGGTGAATTATTTACTGAGAAAGTCATTTCTAATGTTGGTTCATCAATACGTAGAACAGGTAATGCTTCAACATTATCATGAGGTGTAACTGTTTCACCAACGTTGATATCTTCCATACCACTTACTGCGATTAAGTCGCCAGCGTACGCTTCATCAATTTCAACACGGTTTAAACCAAAGAAACCAAATATTTTAGATACTCTGAAGTTTTTAACAGTACCATCAATTTTAACTAGTGAAACTTGTTGTCCAACTTTTATTGTACCTCTAAATACACGTCCAACTCCGATACGTCCAACATAGTCATTATAATCTAATAATGCAACTTGGAATTGTAACGGCTCATCTCTATTATCAATAGGTGCAGGAACGTAATCTAAAATTGTTTCATATAGACATTGCATGTTTTCATCTTGTTTGTCAGCATCTAAACTTGCTGTACCACTTAATGCAGAAGCATATACAACTGGGAATTCAAGTTGTTCGTCATTAGCATCTAATTCGATAAATAAATCTAATACTTCATCTACAACTTGTTCTGCTCTAGCAGAAGGTTTGTCTATTTTGTTCACTACTACTACTGGTTTTAAATTTTGTTCTAGTGCTTTTTTAAGTACAAAACGTGTTTGTGGCATTGTTCCTTCGTATGCATCTACAACTAAAACGACACCATCAACCATTTTCATAATACGCTCAACTTCTCCTCCGAAGTCAGCATGTCCAGGTGTATCTAATATGTTAATACGGTGTTCTTTATAATCTATCGCCGTATTCTTTGCTAAAATTGTAATTCCTCGTTCTTTTTCTATATCATTTGAATCCATCGCACGTTCTGCTATATGTTCATTTTCACGAAAAATACCTGATTGTTTTAATAATTCATCAACTAGTGTTGTTTTTCCGTGGTCAACGTGGGCAATAATTGCAATGTTACGTACATTCTCTCTTAAATTAGTCATGCAAAAAATTTTCCTCTCCGATTTAAAATTAATCGACTTTTTATTCGACTTATATTTATAACTTGATAATTATAACATAAAACGCTAGAAAAATAACTATTATTGAACATATTTACTCAAATTTCCATTTTTTTAATTAAGTAGTTTGATAACAACCGGTTGATTTTTATAAACATGTGACGCATAATAAAGTAATGAAAACGGTTAAAGGATGGATATAAATGAAAAAATCTAAAGCAATCTTTGTACTACTTGCTTTAATTGTAACATTTTTCCTTTTAGTGTTTAGCTTTGCATTAGCTGAAGGTTCTATTTTGTTTATGCTATTAGCAGTTTTGCTAATCGTCGCAACAATGGGATTTGGTTTTACACTTAAAAAGAAATACCGTGAAAACGGCTGGCTATAATCATAAACGACATAATATGTGCTTGGGACATAAATCCTAACTCAAAATAAATAAGCATATCACTTAACTGAATTTTTAAAGTTTATAGTGATATGCTTATTTTTTATACAATCTTGAGATTTTGTTCGTGCATGCTTGCCTAGTGGTATAGTTCGAGCCTGTAGTCTCTCACACATACTATTCCCTCAGGCGTCAGCACTACAAAATCGTTGAAATATCTATTTTTTATACAATCATACGATTTTGTTCGTGCATGCTTGCCTAGGGTATGGCTCGAGCCTGTAGTCTCTCACACATACTATTCCCTCAGGCGTCAGCACTACAAAATCGTTGGAAATATCTATTTTTTATATAATCTTACGATTTTGTTCGTGCATGCTTGCCTAGGGGTATGGTTCGAGCCTGTAGTCTCTCTCTCATACTATTCCCTCAGGCGTCAGCACTTCACAAAATCGTTGCCAATAGCTATTTTTATAGAAAAATGAGATAAGTTGTAGATTAAGTCACTAGTTAATCTACGAAATCCCCAAAATATTTTATACAAAAAATAAGAGCAGAAATTCAAGCTTAGTAATGAATTTCTGCTCTTATTAAATTTCTTGGACGTTTATGTCCAAGCTTTATTTCAATTTGTGATTTAGATAAATTATTTTTTAAACTCTATGATTTACCTCTAAATCTATCATTATGAATTTGTTCTAATAGTGCTTTATGTGGTGAAAAGTATTCATTGAATAATTCCTGATGTATAGACTTATTACCTACTAATATAGAATTTGCTTCTAATATGTTTAACTTTTCTCCTAATTGATTCGTGACAACAGCGCCTACTTCTTCAGCGATTATTAATCCACCTGCAAAGTCCCATGGTTGTAATCTCATTGTCAAATATGCACTCGTAATACCTTTAGCTACATTCGCAAAATCTAATGCAGCTGATCCATATGCTCTAGTACTTCTAGCATCGTCTACTATAGGCACATAAATATCAGAAAGTTTTTCTTTTGTTAACCAAAGCGGATTTGTTGATATCAAACTTGTTTTCAATTCAGTATCTTCTAGTGGTTTTAGTTGTTCATCATTTAGCCATGCCCCTTTACCAGCTAAAGCATGATACATCTTATCATTCATTACATCATATACAAATCCCGCATATTTCTCTCCATCGATATATATACCAATAGATATTGCAAAATTCTCTTGTTGGTGAACAAAATTCAATGTCCCATCTATTGGATCAACTATCCATAATACGCCATCAGTATCTTTAATATCTTTGCCATGTCCCTCTTCACCTAAAATTCTATGATTTGGGTATGCAGACATAATATTATTAAATAATCTATCTTCTGTTTCTTTATCTATATTTGTTACTAAATCATTAGGATTGGATTTAGTTTCAATTTGAATTTCTTCATCTATTGATTCTCTAATAACTTTGCCTGCGTCATTAATAATTTGATATGCGAACTTGTATATTTCCATGACAAAACCTCCTATGTTATTTTTATATTAGCATTGTTCTTTATATATTCAAAAAAAATTATGATAAAATATACATATGTACCATAGATTTAAGGAGGACAACTATGACTAAGTATACTTTTAAACAGAAAGATTTTAAAGTCTTTAGTGTTGACGGTTTAGAAAATAGAATGCAAGCACTAGACGAACATGTAAGACCACAATTGAACGCTTTAGGTGAAAAATACACAAATTATTTAACAAACAATACTGGAGATACTTTTTATTATCATGTAGCAAAACATGCTCGTAGAACAGTAAACCCACCGAAAGATACATGGGTAGCATTCGCTACTAATCAACGCGGTTATAAAATGTTACCCCATTTTCAAATAGGATTATTTGAATCTCAATTATTTATTATGTTTGGCGTTATGCATGAAAATAAAAATAAAGGAAACATGGCTGATTTCTTAAATAAAAATATACACCTATTAGAAGAACTTCCAAGTGACTATTCATTATGCTTTGATCATTATAATATTGATAAGTCGCCAATTGACTCATTATCGAAAGCTGACTTAAAACATCATATTAAAAGGCTTAAAGATATTAAAAAGGCTGAGTTTTTCATAGCTAGAACTTTAGATCCAAAATCAGAAGTGTTAAAAACAGATAAATCCTTTACTGAATATTTAGATGAAACATTTGATGAATTGATCAAATTCTATAGTTAGTCATTGCCTAATTCGAATATAATTAAACAAATTTTACTAGGCAACTTTTATTTCTGATATTTTAAAAATATAAAACTCTCTCAATCCATAAATAAATCGGATTGAGAGAGTTTTATTGTGAGTATAAATGATATTTCATACTCTATTTAAATTAATAAATATATGGATCGTCATCTTTTTTCTTTTTATCAGTCTCATCTAAATTGTTTACTTGTTTTTCGTTTGATTCAAAGTTATTTTGGTTATTGTCGTTTGATTCAAAGTTATTTCGATTATTGTCGTTTGATTCAAAGTTATTTTGATTATTGTTTAAATCGTTTTGAAAGTTAACATCTTCGAATTGATTGTTAGTTTTGTTCTTTCTAACCAATAACATGATTCCCGCAACAATTAATAGTAAGAATGATATAAAGTTCATAACCAATATTGATACTAAACCTGCTACTATTGCTAATACCCCTGATAAAATTCTTTGCTTTTTAACAAATATAATAGCAACTATTGTTAATAAGATGCTGATTACAAGTATTACTAGTGCATAATTTGTAAATCCAGCAAATGAATTCAACACTTGATCTGCAGATAGAGAACTAGGTATATCCTGCGTTCCTTGTATCTCTTCATTAAAAGAAGTTTTAAATTCCGATTTAAATTCTGGTGTTTTTGAAACAAATTTAATTACAAATGCAAATACAATTCCAATTAATGAAAACACTGCACCAATAATTAATAATGTATATTCAATCGTTCTTTTCATTTAAATCCTCCTAATTTTTGTCAATTCTAATTATCTCAATCTATAGTTTATTTTTCAACCTTATTTATCTTTTTTCTCAACATCTTGCTCAGAATTATTTTTTTCATCAAAATAATTTTTCTGTTGTTGCATTCTTTTTTCGTAATTATTTCTTCTTTCAAATGTTGCATTTGGTTTTTCTTTTTTAACTTTCTTTTCTTTCTTTTGTCTACCAGGTTGAACTTGATACTCATCTGATTGAGTCGTTTCATAATTATAAGGATCTTGGTTTCTTTGACCTAAATCTTCTTGATTATTCACTTCATTTTGGTCAAATTCACCTTGCTCATTATTAAATTCATTCATTTGTTCATTTTGTTTTTGATACTTTTGATGTTTTTTACTTCGAGATAAAACTTCTTCATTATTTGTAGTTTCACTATGAACTTCGTGTTGTTGTGATTCTACATGCTCTTCTTCTTTTGTATTTGGTTGATTTGCAATAAATGCTTTTTCGTTGTTTTGCTCATTTTTTTGTTGATAATTTGATTCCATTGGTTGAGATTGTCTAGACTCTGATTGTCTAGGCTGATTATTTACCCTACCTTGATTATCTTGAAATGATTGTTGTTCCATACCTTGTATAGGCAATATTTTATCTTTTCTTACAAATAATAAAATACTCACTATAAAGAAAAAGAGTGGCACTAAAACAATAAATAATGGAATTGTAATTATTGCTAAAAGTAAAAATACAATAGCTGCAAATACTCTCCATCTCATCATCACTAATCCTATAAATGAAAAGATTAAAACAATTATCAAATAAATAATAAATAGCCATATTCCATTTTGAATATTTAGTGCAACGTCACTAGCAGACAATAACTGTCCATTAGCAGTGATATTAATATTTAAACGATTAATTAACGATTCCAGTCTATTTAAATTGTTAGGATTATTTAATACTACAAGTGCTGCAAATAAAGACAATGCTGTAACACCTAATAAAATTATCCAAGAAAGCCAGCCTAAAAATTTTTCTACGCCTCTGCTAACTGGCTGCCTCACATGTTCTACATATGAATTCATCATATTTACCTCCTAATAATGAATTGGTTTCAATTATACCAAAAAAAGGGCTTCGTTTCTCACAAAGACCCTTTTAAATATTAATTTAATGACATCTTAAATTTTAAAAATGCTTCATTATAATTTGAAATGTTTTCTTTACCTAAATCTTCATATACTTCAAGTTTACTTCTAACTGTTGAATCTGGATAAAATCGTTCATCTTCTCTAACATTTTTATCTAATAGATTATATGAAGCTTTATTTGGTGTAGCATATCCTACCCACTCTGCATTTTGTTTACCATTTTCTTCTTCTAATAAGAAATTAATAAATTTATGTGCACCTTCAACATTTTGTGCTGTTTTTGGTATTACTAGATTATCAAACCATAAATTTGAACCTTCTTTTGGTACTACGAAGTCTAATTGATCATTTTCTGACATTATATCTGCAGCCATACCACTCCATACAACAGCAACGTCTGATTCATTCTGAACCATCATTGTATTAATTTCATCACCAACTACCCCTCTTACATTTGGTGATAATTTAATTAATTTATCTTGAGCTTTTTTAAGTTTTTGTTCATTTGTTTCATTTAAGCTTTCATGCATACTATTTAAAGAAAATCCAATTCCTTCACGAGATCCATCAACAATTAATACATCATCTTTCAGTCGCTTATCCCAAAGACTATTCCATGAATTGAAATTAATTCCTTTTGTTTTTTCAGGATTATACAATATACCAACTGTTCCCCAAAAGTATGGAATTGAATATTGATTTCCTCGATCAAAAGGCATATTCATAAATTCTTTATCTAAATTTTTCATATTTGGTAATTTCTTTTGATCAATTGGAATTAATAACTTTTCTTTTTTCATTTTTTCTACTGTATATTCACTTGGAACTGCAATGTCATATGACGTACCACCGTTTTTAATTTTGGCCATCATTGCTTCATTTGAGTCAAACGTTTCATATACGACCTTTATACCAGTTTCTTTTTCAAACTTTTTAGTAAGTTCAGGGTCTATATATTCACCCCAATTGTAAACATATATAACATCTTTTTTACCTTTAGAAGGTGGCGGATCAATTAATTTAGTTGATAACATTAATAAAGCTCCAACGATTAATGAAATACCTACTAATTGCATTAATTGTTTCATCTTAATATGCCCCCTCTTTTTTCAATTCTTCTTTGTTGACCTCTTTTTATGAAATAGTAACCTAAAATAAGTATCATCACTAATCCAAATAGTAAAGTAGAAATTGCATTGATTTCCATCGTAATTCCTTTTCTAGCCATAGAATAAACTTCTACTGATAAGACACTAAATCCACTACCAGTAACAAAGAAACTTACTGTAAAGTCATCTAAAGAATATGTAAGCGCCATAAAGAAACCACCAATTGCACCTGGCAATATATGAGGTATGATTACTTTAATTAATGTTTGCCATGAAGTTGCACCTAAATCTCTCGCTGCATCTATCATAGACGTATTCATATCATATAGTTTTGGTAACACTAATAACACTACTATTGGCACACAAAAAGCAATATGTGAAATTAAAACTGACCAAAATCCTAATCCCATTCCTGTAAAATGACCTATAAATGTAAATAATAATAAGAATGAAGAACCGATTACGACATCAGAACTAACCATAAGTATATTATTTAATGTTAATAAACCGACTTTTAATTTTTTATTTCTTAAATAGTAAATTCCAATAGCTCCACATATACCAATTAATGTTGATATACTTGCAGCTAATAAAGCAATTGCTATTGTATTTACTATAATGACAATTAACCGTTTATTTTGAAAAACAGATAAATAATGATCAAATGTAAAACCTTTAAAACTAGTCATATTACCAGCAGCATTAAATGAATAATAAATTAAAAAGAAAATCGGTAAGTATAAAAACACGAGTATAATTGATAAATATATTTTTCCAGTTATTTTCATACTATACCTCCTTATTTTCTGATTTAGATTTAGTTACAATCAATATAAATGCCATTGCTAATATTAGAAATACTGCAATCGTTGAACCCATTCCATAGTTTTGAGTAACTAAAAACTGTTCTTGAATTGCTGTACCTAAGTTCACGACTTTATTACCTGCTATTAATCTTGTAATCATAAACAAAGATAAGGCAGGTATAAATGTAATTTGAATACCTGTTTTGACACCTTCTAAAGTTAAAGGAACGACTACTCTTCTGAAAGTTGTGAAATGACTTGCACCTAAGTCTCTAGATGCTTGTAATAAATTCTCAGGTATTTCTTCCATAGAATTAAAAATTGGTAAAAGCATAAATGGAATATATATATAAACTGAAACGATAATAAAAGCCGTACTAGTAAATAATAATTCAGTTGAAGGTACATTAAAGACATTTAATATTTTATTTAATAGCCCATCATGACTTAAAATACCAATAAAGGCATATGTTTTTAACAATAGATTAATCCAAGTAGGTAATATAATAAGTAAAAGTAATATCTCTTTAGCTTTGGCATTTCGTAATACAAGTGCTAGAGGATAACTAATTAATAAGCAAAAAAACGTAATAATAAATGCATACCAAGCTGAACTTAAAGTCATTTCTAAATATGCACTTGTAAAAAAGTTTTTATAATTCTCAAAAGAAAAATGTCCATTAATATCAAGTAGTGATGAATAAAAAATCATAGCTATTGGTACAATAATGAATAAAGCGATCCAAATCATGTAAGGTACAAGTAATAATGATTTAATCTTATGCATTATCATCATCCTCATAACTTTCAATTCGACGATCAAATTCTTCTTCCGTTTCCCCTGGTAACATTATATGAATTGCTTCAGAATCAAAATCCAATCCTACAGTTTCACCAATAGTAGCTTTCTTAGTCGTTTGTATGATCCATTCATTTCCTTGCGCATCATAACAGCATATTTCATAATGGACACCTCTAAATAATTGAGAGTCTACAACTGCCGAAATTCTGCCTTCACTTTCTGATTTTATCGAAATGTCTTCAGGACGTATTACTACATCAACTTTTGCATTATTATTAAATCCAGCATCAACACATTCATAAGAAATGCCATACATCTCAACTTCATAGTCACGTTTCATTACGCCACTCACAATATTTGATTCTCCAATAAAATCAGCAACAAATTTATTTACAGGCTCATCATATATATCAACCGGCGTACCACTTTGTTGAATTTTTCCGTCTTTCATTACAAATATATAATCGCTCATTGCTAAAGCTTCTTCTTGATCGTGTGTAACAAATATAAATGTAATACCTAATCTTTGTTGTAATTCTCGTAATTCATATTGCATTTCAGTTCTCAGTTTTAAATCTAATGCTGAGAGTGGTTCATCTAAGAGAATAATTTCTGGTTCATTAGCTAATGCTCTCGCTATAGCTACTCTTTGTTTTTGACCACCACTCATTTCCGTAATTTTACGTTGTTCATATCCTTCAAGCTTTACTAATTTCAACGCTTCTTTTACTTTGATTTGAATGTCTTTTTTATTTAATTTCTTTATTTTCAATCCAAATGCTACATTATCGTATACGTTCAAATGCGGAAACAAAGCATAATCTTGAAATACTGTATTCACTTTTCTATTATTTGCTGGTACTTTGTTAATAATTTTGTTATTAAATAATATATTTCCATTTGATGCTGTTTCAAAGCCAGCTATTAATTTCAAAATAGTCGTTTTACCACATCCTGAGGGACCTAGTAATGTATAAAATTTCCCTTCTTCAATTTCAAAACTGACATCATTTAATACTTGAGTGTTATTAAAGTTTTTTGAAATACTTTCAAACTTTATGATTGGTTGTTTCATAAATTGCCTCCTATAAATACGATTCTGTAGCAACGATTAATACTTCTGCATCTTTTGATGATTCATTTAAAAACTGATGTTCTTCATGAGCTTTAAAATAAAAACATTCTCCGGTTTTTGCAGTGTAATTTTGCTTACCAATTTTTAATGTTATATATCCTTTTTTTACATATGCAAATGTCTCTGAAGATGATGGACTAAATGTTTTATATTTTGAACCACTTTTTAAAGTTATAATGACTGGTTCCATTTCAAATTCATTTGAGTCTGGTACTAGCCATTTAATTTTGTACCCTAGATCATACTCATCATAAACAGTTTGTTCTTGTTTAGGATAATGGATGCGTGCTTGATATAATTTTTCGTTAAAAAATTCGCTCGGCTCAACACCTAATACATCTAATATATTTAAAAATGTTTCCATAGAAGGAGAAGATAAATTCCTTTCCAACTGTGAAATATATCCTTTTGATAAGTCTGTACGTTCTCCTAATTCTTCTTGAGTTAAATTTTTCTGATATCTTAAATTTTTAAGTTTTTCTCCAATATTCATAAATCCCCCAAAAAAGTGTGTTGTTTACTTTTACTAAACATTAAGTTTAGTACCTTTAATAAAATAACAGAAATTATTTTATTATTCAACACTTTTTTGGGGGATTCTAATATTTTTATTTAACTGAAATCGTAGATTGTTCATTATTTTCTTTTAATGCTTTTACTGCTTTATATCCATCATAACCACTTACTTCTTTAAATTCTTTATAAAAATTATTTTCATCTGATTTACCAGGCACAATTTTTTTAAAGTTTTTATATGCTTGGTTAAATTGTTCTTTGTTTGTACTGCTTTCATACGCATCTTCAATATGATTGTAGAACTCAATCACTTGAATCATTTCTTCTTGTGTCCAATCAACGTCTATTGGATAACTATATTCCATTTACTTTTCTCCTTTACAAAAAAAGAATCACTGAATGAACAGTGATTCTTTAGTATTGTCAATGATTACATTGTATGGATAGGTGTTCCTAGAGCAACTTCAGCAGCTTCCATAGAAATTTCACCTAATGTTGGGTGAGCATGAATAGTTAATGATACGTCTTCAGCAGTCATTCCTGACTCAATTGCTAAACCTAATTCAGCAATTATATCTGAAGCACCAGTACCAGCTACTTGTGCACCAACTAATAATCCATTTTCTTTTAATGTTACAAGTTTAACGAAACCAGCAGTTTCATTTAAAGCTAAAGCACGACCATTTGCAGCAAATGGGAATTTAGCAGCTTTCACTTCTAAACCTTCTTCTTTAGCGCTAGCTTCTGTATGACCAACTGTTGCTAATTCTGGTTCTGTGAAACAAACTGCAGGGATTGCTAAGTAATCAACAGCAGATTTTTCACCAGAGATAGCTTCAGCAGCTACTTTAGCTTCATAACTTGCTTTATGTGCAAGTGGAGGTCCAGCAACGATATCACCAATTGCATAGATATTTTCAATTGAAGAACGGCTTTGTTCATCAACTTCAACTAATCCACGCTCTGATAATTTCAATCCTAATTCTTCTAGACCTAATTCATCAGTATTTGGACGACGTCCTACAGTAACTAATACATAGTCAGCTTCGATTTCTTTTGTTTCTCCGCCAGCTTCATAAGTAACTTTTACGCCATTATCAGTTTCTTCAGCAGATTTAGCCATTGCTTCAGTTACGATTTCAACGCCTTTTGCTTTAAGACCTTTTTTAACGATTTGAGTCATTTGTTTCTCAAATCCACCTAAGATATCTTTTGCACCTTCAAGGATTGTTACTTCAGAACCAAAGTTAGCATAAGCAGTACCTAGTTCAGAACCAATATATCCGCCACCAACTACTACTAATTTTTTTGGTACTTCTTGAAGTGCTAATGCACCAGTTGAATCAATTACACGTTTACCAAATTTGAAATTAGGAATTTCAATTGGACGTGAACCTGTAGCAATAATTGCATGTTTAAATGTATAAGTTTGTGATGCTTTTTCAGTCATAACTTTTAAGTTATTTTCATCTACAAAATATGCTTCACCTTTAGCTACTTCAATTTTGTTACCTTTCATTAATCCAGCAACGCCGCCTGTTAATTTTTTAACTACGCCATTTTTGAATTCTTGAACTTTTTCAAAATTTAATGCAACTTTCTCAGCAACAACACCCATATCTTCTGAATGTTGTGCATTGTGGAAACGGTGTGATGCTGATAATAAAGCTTTAGATGGAATACAACCAACGTTTAAACAAACGCCACCTAATTCGCCTTTTTCGACGATTGTTACTTTTTGTCCTAATTGTGCTGCACGAATTGCTGCAACATAACCACCAGGACCTGCTCCAATTACTATAGTATCTGTTTCAATAGGAAAATCTCCAACTACCATTTTTACCCCTCCATTAATAATAATTCTGGATTATTTAATAATCTCTTAATATGATTCATTGCATTTTGTCCAGTAGCACCATCAATTTGTCTATGGTCGAAACTTAATGATAATGATAATACAGGTGCTGCTATAATTTCTCCATCTTTAACGATAGGTTTTTGAGCAATACGACCAATTCCTAAAATTGCAACTTCAGGATGGTTGATTACTGGAGTGAACCATTGTCCACCTGCTGAACCAATATTACTAATCGTACAAGTTGCGCCTTTCATTTCGTTAGCTTGTAATTTACCATCACGTGCTTTAACAGCTAATTCGTTGATTTCATCAGAAATCTCGAACATTGATTTATGATCAGCATTTTTAACTACTGGTACTAATAAACCACGATCAGTATCTGCAGCTATACCTACATTATAGTAATGTTTATGAACAATTTCACCATTTTCTTCATCAAATTCAGTATTTAATGCTGGATATTTCTTAAGTGCTGATACTAATGCTTTAACAACGTATGGTAAGAATGTTAATTTAGTACCTTGCTCAGCAGCAACTTCTTTGAATTTTTTACGGTGATCCCATAGTTCTTGAACATCAATTTCATCCATTAATGTTACGTGAGGCGCAGTGTGTTTAGAATTAACCATTGCTTTAGCAATCGCTTTACGCATAGCAGGGATTTTCTCACGAGTTTCAGGATATTCTCCTTCTGGAACTTGTGGAGTTTGTACAGCTTGTGTATCTTCGCTAGATGCTTGAGTTGCCTCTGCAGCTGGTTGTTCTGATTTAGAACCACCATTTAAGTATGCTTCAACATCTTCTTTTAAAATACGACCGTTTTTACCTGAACCTGAAACAGCTTTAATGTTTACATCGTTATCACGAGCGAATTTACGAACTGAAGGCATAGCAATTACGCGTTTAGAATTATCAACGTCTTCTGATTGTGTTTCAGTAGTTGCTTCTTCTTTCGCTTCTTCTGCTGGAGCTTCTTCTTTTGTTTCTTCTTCATCGTCATCATGACCTTTAAATTGTAAACCTTCTGCGTCTGGAGCATCAATTTTAACAATTGTATCACCAACAACAGATACAGTACCTTCTTCAACCATAACTTCTTCTACTTTACCTGCAACAGGTGATGGAATTTCAACGACTGATTTATCATTTTGTACTTCACATAATACATCGTCTTCTTGAATTTCGTCTCCTGCTTTAACAAACCATTTTACAATTTCACCTTCGTGGATACCTTCACCGATATCTGGTAATTTAAATTCGAATGACACGATTTTTTCCTCCTAAATATTAAATCCGTATTTTACTGCGCATTAAAATTCTAATGTTTCTTTAGCTTGCGCTACGATATCTTTTTTGTTTGGTAACCAAACACTTTCAGCTTGTGTGAATGGATAAATAGTGTCAGCAGCAGCTACACGTGCAATAGGAGCTTCTAATGAAAGAACTGCTCTTTCAGATATTTCTGCTACAACACTTGCACCAACGCCAGCTTGTTTTTGAGCTTCTTGTACAACAATAACACGGTTTGTTTTTTCAACTGATTTAACAATTGTTTCAACATCTAAAGGTTGAACAGTGATTAAGTCAATTACTTCAACTGAGTATCCGTCTTTTTCTAAGTCTTCTGCTGCTTTTAATGATTCTTGAACCATTGCACCATAAGTAATGATAGTTAAGTCAGTACCTTCACGTTTAACTTTAGCTTTACCGATTTCTACTTCGTACTCTTCTTCAGGTACTTCTTCACGGAATGAACGGTATAATTTCATGTGTTCTAAATATACAACTGGATCATTACTGCGGATTGCAGAAATTAAAAGTCCTTTAGCATCATATGGGTTTGAAGGAATAACAACTTTCAAACCTGGAGATTGTGCCATTAAACCTTCTAAGTTATCAGCATGTAATTCAGGTGTATGTACACCACCACCAAATGGAGCACGGATTGTTACTGGTGCTGTTTTTGAGTTACCTGAACGGAAACGATGACGAGCTATTTGACCTGCAATTGAGTCCATAACTTCAAATACGAAACCAAAGAATTGGATTTCCATGACAGGACGGTAACCTTCAAGCGTTAAACCTAAAGCTAGACCACCAATACCTGATTCAGCTAGAGGTGTATCAAATACACGATCTTCACCGAATTCTTTTTGTAAACCTTCTGTTGCACGGAATACACCGCCGTTTACACCAACGTCTTCACCGAATAATAAAACATCTTCGTCTCTTTTTAATTCGTTTTGAAGCGCATTGTTAATCGCTTGAATCATTGTCATTTGTGCCATGACTTATTTCGACTCCTTCTCTTTGTAAATTTCATATTGTTCAGCCAAGTTATGAGGCATTTCTTCATACATATTTTCCATTAAGTCTGTAACTTTTTGTTTAGGAGTATTGTCTGCCTCTTTAATTGCTGTTTTAATTTCTTCTTTTGCTTTTTCCATAACTTCGTTTTCTTTTTCTTCAGACCATAAGTTTTTAGCTTCAAGATATTTTCTGAAACGAACTAATGGGTCTTTCTTTTCCCAATCTGAATCTTCATCTGAAGTTCTATAACGAGTTGGATCGTCACCAGCCATTGTATGAGGACCATAACGGTAAGTTAATGTTTCAATTAGAGATGGGCCATCACCATTAACAGCACGATCACGAGCTTGTTTAGTTACAGCATATACAGCTAATGCATCCATACCGTCAACTAATACACCTGGAATACCAACTGCTACTGATTTTTGAGCTAATGTTTTAGCTGCAGTTTGTTTGTCACGAGGTGTTGAAATCGCATAGTTGTTATTTTGAATTACGAAGATTGCAGGTGCTTTATAAGCAGATGCAAAGTTAATACCTTCATAGAAATCACCTTGTGAAGAACCACCGTCACCAGTGTAAGTGATTGCAACATTTTTCTTACCACGTTTTTTAATACCAAGTGCTACACCAGCAGTTTGGATAAACTGTGCACCAATAATAATTTGTGGACTTAATGCATTTACACCTTCTGGGAATTGGTTACCAATAAAGTGTCCACGTGAGAATAAGAACGCTTTAGTTAATGGTAAACCATGCCAAATTAATTGTGGAACATCACGATAACCTGGAAGTACATAATCTTCTTTTTCTAACGCATAATGTGAAGCTAATTGTGAAGCTTCTTGACCAGCTGTTGGTGCATAGAAACCTAAACGACCTTGTCTATTTAATGAAATAGAACGTTGATCTAGAACACGTGTCCAAACCATTCTTTCCATTAATTCAACAAGTTCTTCGTCAGACAAGTCTGGTAATAAATCATTATTTACGACATTTCCTTCTTCATCTAACACTTGAATCATTTCAAAATTAGACTCTATTTCATTTAAAGTCGATACTGCATCGAATTGGGCTTTTTTTCTCGTAGCCATTCAATTCACCATACCTTTCCCTATATTAGATATTCATTTCTAATTCAGTTTAACATAAATCTGTTTTACTGTTAAATAAAAAATACTAACATTATAAAAAGCCTTGTACAAAAGGCTTTTTATAAACTGTATTACAACATAATTAAGTCTGTACTAATACAAATTATTCATTTAAAATATTTGAAACATCTTTCTTTTCTTGTTGTACTTTTTTTAAATCATTTTGATATTCAGTTACTATTTTTTCAGTCTTTTTATTAACTTCTTCTAATTTTTTTGAACGTTTATTAGTTCCTACTTGAGTAGCATTATCTTCTGATAAATAGCTAAATAATTGATGCTCAGTATTCAACACTTCTTTATAGCCTTTGATTACTTTATCATGTGCTTTATATTTGTCGTCCAAAGCTTTCTTCAAATCATTAGCTGCTTTCAATTGCTCCTCATCTTCTATATTTTTGTAGTCATCTTTAGAAGTCTCGTAAATCTTTTTCGACTTATCCATAGCTGATTTTTCATTGTCTATAATTTCTTCTCTATTTTTTATACCTTCAGTTAATTCTTTTGCTTTAGATTTAAACTTTTCATCTTTTGCATTATTTAGTTCTTCAATTTTCTTCACTTTTTCTTTTTCAGCTTTAGTCATTTTTTCATTCAAATCCACAATAACTTTTTCTTCTTGGTTTGCTTTTTCTACCTTATTATAAAAAGATTCAAGTGATTCTTTAGATTGACCACATGCTGTTAAAATCACTGTACTAGCCAGTGTTAATGTTAAAAATTTCTTGCCAATCATTATATTGCCTCCTTACATATCTATAAACATGTTACTCTGTTTTTTTTATTTATACAATCAATAATAGATGTAAAACTGAGTAGATTTTGATATATTTTATATGAGGAAGGTGTATGTAAATGATTACGATGGAAAATATTATTCGTGACGGCCACGAAACACTTAGAAAAAAAGCCGATGAAGTAGAATTGCCTATTTCAAGTGAAGATAAAGAAACTTTAAATGAAATGTTAGAGTTCCTAAAAAATTCACAAAATGAAGACTTAGCTAAAAAATATGGATTACGTTCAGGAGTTGGCTTAGCAGCGCCACAAATAAACGTTTCAAAAAAAATGTTAGCCGTGTATATCCAAGATGATGGCAAAGGTAATTCAATTGAACTACAACTTATCAACCCTAAAATTGTGAGCCATAGTGTACAAAAAGCATATTTAAATGGTGGAGAAGGTTGTTTAAGTGTAGATGAATCTAAACCTGGTCTAGTACACCGCAACTTTAAAATAACAATTCAAGCATTTGATATAGAAGGAAATCCATTTAAAAAAAGATTTAAAGGATATCCAGCAATCGTATTGCAGCATGAAATTGACCATTTAAATGGTGTGATGTTCTACGATCACATAAATCAAGAAGATCCATTCATGCCTTTAGAAGATGCAGTTGAAATCAACTAAATAGTTACAAAATTAAAGATGCTGAGACAAATTAATTGTCTCAGCATCTTTTTGCAGTTTAATTTAGTCAAATCGCACGAAGACTTTCGAGATATCGTGCGTTTTAGCTATTAATTTAGTTGTTGTATCTTCATTTAATTAAAACACTATCTACATAAATTCGTCTCTGCGTTCTATAAAATGAATATCTTTTTCTTTTAAAGCTTTTTGAATTACAGCTAGCTCGTCTAAACTTAACCATTCTGGGTCTTTATTATGTCGAATATAGTGAGGGTCTTGTTGTACGTTATTAACCACTTCATCATAATTATAAATCATAACAACTTCATTTCTACGTATATTAAATTCAATACCTTTGAATTGTTTGTCAGTTCTGCCCTTTTCATTTTCGACTGTTTTGATAATACGTTCGACTTTATCCATTCATCTCACATCCTATTCGTCTATCAAACCTAATTCTTTACATGCATAGTATATTCCATCTTCACCAACTGATTTAGTTTCATAATCACAAACTGTTTTTAATGCGTCAACTGCATTTCCCATTGCGACGCCTTGACCTACTTCTGAAATCATTTCAATATCATTTGGACCATCTCCAAAAGCAACTACTTCACTGAGTGGAAAACCTAATTTTTCACTTAGTTCTTTTATTCCTTCTGCTTTCGATCGATTATTCGGTACAACATCTCTACTTAATGTATGCCATCTATAAAATTTCAATGATTTAAATTTATCATCATATTTATCATCTTCATCCTCAGTATGGAAAATAAGTGCTTGGTAAACTGGATGTTCGAGATAATATGTATTGTGATATTCAGGATAATCCATTTTTAATGATCCTAAGCTTTCTGATATGTGATTATCACTTTCAACATTTGCATATACTGCTGTTTCACCAAAAAATACTAGTGGATGATTATTTGTATGTGCTTTTTCTACTATATTAGTTAATTCCTCTTTATCTAACGGGTGTTTCCCAATAATTTCTCCATTATAAACAACAATTTGTCCATTTAGTGAAACAAAAGTTTCTATTCCTGTTTCTTTAATGACTTCTTTAAACATGTAAGGCGCTCTTCCAGTTGCAATTGCAACTATATGCCCTTTTTCTTTTAATTGTTTTATGGCAGTGATTGTAGATTTCGGTATATTTTTATCTTCATCATAGATTGTTCCATCTATGTCGAAAAATATTAATTTCTTATTCAACTTTGATCGCCTCCTTATATCTATTTTAGTCCATAATCAATATATATGAAAGATTTAGTTAAATATCTTTATTTATCTCTAATTATCATGTAAAATGAACTTATTAAAAGGGTATCTATATTTATTTATATAGCTACTTTTCAAATTGAACGGGAATCAAATTTCAAAATTGACTAACCCTAGACTTAAAACTAGGGCTTTATTTATGTTAATTAACCTAGGAGGATTTATATATGGCAGTATTTAAAGTATTTTTTCAAGAAGATAAAAGTGAAGTAATTGTACGTGAAAGTACACAAACAAAGTATTTTGAAGGACAAACTGAAGAACAAGTTAGAAGATATTTAACAGACCGTAATTACAATATCGAATTTGTCCAAAAATTAGAGGGCGCTCATTTAGATTATGAAAAACAATCAGATCATTTTAATGTGGAGACTATCTAAATGAAACCTCTACAAAAAAATGAAGTAGGCGTATACGCACTGGGTGGTCTCGGTGAAATTGGTAAAAACACGTACGCCCTCGAATATCAAGATGAAATTATCGTTATAGACGCGGGTATAAAATTCCCAGACGATGATCTTCTTGGTATCGATTACGTGATACCAGATTATACGTACTTAATTCAAAATAAACATAAAGTGAAAGCTTTATTTATCACTCATGGACACGAAGATCATATTGGTGGTGTTCCATTCTTATTAAAACAAATGAATGTTCCGATTTATAGTGGTCCATTAGCATTAGGACTTATTAGAAATAAACTGGAAGAGCATCACCTACTTAAAACAGCTCAATTAAATGAAATTGACGAAGATTCTGTTTATGAATTTAAGCACTTCAAAATTTCATTCTATTTAACAACGCATAGTATCCCTGAAGCTTACGGTATTATTGCAGATACACCAGAAGGAAAAATCGTCCATACAGGAGATTTCAAATTTGATTTCACGCCTGTAGGTAAGCCTGCAAATATTGCCAAAATGGCTCAACTTGGAGAAGAAGGCGTTCTTTGTTTATTATCAGACTCTACTAACTCAGAGGTGCCTAACTTTACTTTAAGTGAAAAAGAAGTTGGACAAAATGTAGATGAAATATTCCGTAAATGCTCAGGTAGAATTATCTTCGCAACATTTGCATCTAATATTTACAGAGTGCAACAAGCCGTTGAAGCAGCTGTGAAGTACAATCGTAAAATTGTTGTCTTCGGTCGTTCAATGGAAAACAACATTAAGATTGGTACTGAATTAGGCTACATTAAAGTACCACCAGAAACATTTATTGAACCTAATAAAATCAATTCAGTTCCTAAACATGAAATTCTTATTTTATGTACTGGATCACAAGGTGAACCTATGGCAGCACTTTCTAGAATTGCCAACGGTACACATAGACAAATAAGTATTATTCCAGATGACACTGTTGTATTTAGTTCTTCACCTATTCCAGGTAACACTAAGAGTGTTAATAGAACTATCAATTCATTGTATAAAGCTGGTGCTGATGTTATTCATGGTAAATTATCTAACATTCATACATCAGGGCATGGTTCACAAGATGAACAAAAATTAATGCTACGTTTAATTAAGCCAAAATATTTCATGCCAATACATGGTGAATATAGAATGCTTAAAAAACATAGCGAAACAGGTATTAACTGTGGTGTAGATCCTGACAATATCTTTGTTTATGAAATTGGAGATGTACTAGCACTTACTAAAGATTCAGCAAGATATGCTGGACGTATACCTTCAGGCAATGTATTTGTTGATGGTAACGGTATCGGAGATATCGGCAATGTCGTTATTAAAGACCGTAAAGTTCTATCAGAAGAAGGTCTTGTCATTGTTGTAGTAAGTATTGACTTCAAAACAAAACAATTACTTTCAGGTCCAGATATCATCTCAAGAGGCTTTGTTTATATGAGAGAATCAGGACATTTAATTTACGACGCACAACGATTAATCAAAAAATCAGTAATTGAAAAGTTAAATAATAACGAAAAAGTAGAATGGCATCATGTAAAAGCTACGATTACTGAAGCATTACAACCATATTTATATGAAAAAACAGCTCGTAAACCAATGATTTTACCAATAATCATGAAAATAAAATAATAATATTTAAAAGCACCGATAATGTCAATTGACATTATCGGTGCTTTTTTACTACATGTTATTCATTTACAAGTTTTTTCTCAAATCTATTTAAATCATTATCGTGGCCTATCACAATTAATATATCATGATATTCTATATTTTCATTTGGATCTGGCGCAACGATAATATCTTTCCCTCTTTTTACAGCAATAATATTGATGCCAAAGTTCGCACGAACATCTAATTCTAATATCGAATTTCCAGCAAGTCTTTCCCCTGCTTTTATTTCAACAATAGAATATTCATCTGATAGTTCTAAGTAGTCTAAAACAGATGCACTTGCTACATTATGTGCAATGCGTCGACCCATGTCTCTTTCTGGATGAACAACTGTATCTGCACCAATTTTATTTAAAATTTTAGCATGGTAATCATTTTGAGCTTTAGCAGTAACTTTCTTAACACCTAATTCTTTAAGAATTAAAGTAGTCAGTGTACTTGCTTGAATATTTTCACCAATTGCTACAATGACATGATCAAAGTTTCTTATACCTAAACTCTTCATCACTGCTTCATCTGTAGTGTCCGCAATAACCGCATGTGTGGCGATATCGCTATATTCATTTACTCTCGCTTCATCAGCATCAATGGCCATAACATCCATATCTAAGGCATTTAGTTCTCTAACAATACTTCCACCAAATCGACCTAAGCCTATAACTACATATTCCTTACTCATGATATGCCTCCATACTTTTGATTGTTATTATTTTTTACCTTTAACGTAATCTGCATCAAAGATAAATAATCTTAATAATAATATTAGCGATGGAACAAGTAAAAGTAAACCTAAAATAAATACGATAATAAGCATTAATGCCATTTGATCATTTACAACTGCTTTATTAATATTTATAAACGGATATAGAATATACGGTAATTTACTAATACCGTATCCGAAAAATGCAGTTCCAAATTGTAATAAAATCATGATAAATGCAACACCATGCGCTTTTTTAAAGTAAATAAGTACAACTGCTATAATGAAGAATACGATACTTAAACCAAATAACCACCAGAAACTACCTAAAGCGTTATTAAAGTGGTCTTCATTATGTTGTCTTAATGATAAGAATACAAATTGACAAATAACAATCATTGGGACTGCCCAAATAAGGAACCACTGTCTCAATAAGTGATATGCTTCAGAATCTTTTGCTTTATTTGCATAAAATGTTAAGAATCCTGAAGAAATGTACAATACAGAGATAATCGCTAAAAAGACAACCGCCCAAGCATAAGGACTTAGCAATAATTCAACCCATTGCAAGCTGACTCCTTTATCTGTTTCTTTAATATATCCACCTTCAGCTATCGTCAATATTGTTGAAAATGATGCAGGAATAAGTAAACCTGTAGCACCATATAAGAATAACCAAGACAACTTGCTATCTTGTCCATAGTTTTCAAATGCATAGAAACTACCACGTATTGTTAATAGTATTAATGCTATACTACCTGGTATCAATAATGTTGACCCAAAGTAATATGCTGAGTCTGGAAAGAATCCAACTATTCCAACAAAGAAGAATACGAAGAATACATTAGTCACTTCCCAAACTGGGTTTAAATATCTAGATATTAAATTATTAATAATATGATCTTGTTTTGTTAATTTTGCATGAAAAGCAAAGAACCCAGCACCAAAATCTATTGCACCGATAATGATATAACCATACAAAAAGAGCCAAAGTACAGTGATTCCTATATGTTGATAATCCATTATACTTCACCCTTTCTGTCTATTATTTTATTCACATCATCCGTAGCTTTACTATGACTGAACATTCTAATAAGAACATAACTTGATGAAATACCTAGTATTAAATAAAGAATTGCAAAAGCTATAAATACTAGACTTAAACCATCAGCATGTGTAGCTGCATCTGCAACTTTTAAATAGCCTCGTAATATCCAAGGTTGTCTACCCATTTCAGCTAAGAACCAACCAAATTCTATAGCTAGCATTGCTAATGGACCTGTCAAAACAGCTAAATACAATATAGGTTTACTATATTGAGACCATTTCTTGAACCATTTTAATACGATGAACAATGCTGAAACTGCAAAACAATATACACCGAAGAACACCATTAAATCAAAGAAATAATGAATAATAAGCGGTGGTGTTTCATCACTTTTGAATTCATTTAGCCCTTTTACTTCAGTATTGAAATTATTATCTGATAAGAAGCTTAGCGCTCCAGGAATTTTAATAGCACCTTTAACTTCTTGTTTATCTTCATCTACTAGTCCAAATAATACAAGGTCAGCTTTTGATTCACTTTCAAAATGCCACTCCATAGCTGCTAGCTTTTCTGGTTGTTCTTCATGTAAAAATTTTGCAGATAAATCACCTGCAAGCATAGCGAATAAACTCGCAATAAGACCTACTGTCATAGTAAGTTTAAGTGCTTTTTTATGATATTCTTTATCGTCAATGAATTTATTCTTGATTAAACGATATGCTGCAATACTTGCCAAAATAAAAGCAGCTGTCATAAAAGCAGTCGCAATTACATGGAATGATCTTACCCCAAATGATGCATTAAACATTGCTGCTAATGGATCAATATTCATTAATTTCCCGTTAATAAAATCAAAACCACTAGGCGTATTCATGAAAGAATTCACAGATGTAATGAAAAACGCTGAGAATGTTCCACCAATTATAACTGGTAAATTAATTAAAAAGTGTGTCCATTTTCCTTTAAATCTATCCCAAGTATATAGATAAATACTTAAGAAAATCGCCTCAAAGAAAAAGGCAAATGTTTCCATAAATAATGGTAGCGCAATAACTTGACCACCTAATTGCATAAATGACGGCCACAATAATGATAATTGTAATCCAATAATCGTCCCTGTAACAACACCAACTGCTACAGTAATTGTGTAACCTTTAGACCAACGCTTTGCCATAGCAATATACATAGGATTGTCTTTCTTAATACCTATGAATTCGGCAATAGCAAACATTAATGGGATACCTACACCAATTGTTGCAAATATGATATGGAATCCCAAGGTCATAGCAGTCAGTAATCGACTAATAACTACTGCATCCATAATATTCCTCCATTCAACGTTTGTGATTTATATCACAATTTAAACTCATTATACAACATTTTAAACATTAATAAAATGTTTAACATTTACAAAGTAATGACAAATTAGTGGCATTATTAAACATAATCGTTGAACACAATAAAAAATCGTTATAATATGACTATATAAAGTCGAGGTGAAAACAATGAATAAAGTTACGATTTACACACAAGATCAGTGTCCCCCTTGCCAATTTGTTAAACAATATTTCAAGGAAAAGGAAATTGAATATACTGAAAAAAATATTAAAAATAAACAGTTCAAAAACGAATTAATAGATTTAGATAGCTTTTCAACGCCTACTGTTCTTATTAATGAAAAAGTTTTTTACCAAGTTGATATAAATTCTTTCAATGAAGCTTTAGGTATAAACTGATGAAATTTCATTTTCCAAATTCTAAAAAAAAGTTAGTAACGCATTCACTGCAAAGTAATTTATCTACTAATTTAAAGATAGTCCATATTTCAGATTTACACTTAGGCTATTATTCTACTTTAGAAGACTTACATCAACTTGTTCTTTTAATAAACAAACAAGAGGCGGATATAGTTTGTTTTACTGGTGATTGTTTTGACAATATCAAATATGCTTCATTTGATCCTTATCTTGTTATACCTTTATTTAGAACGATTCAATCAAAATATGGTAAGTTTTTCGTTCCTGGCAATCATGATTACGGGTCAAACGGTATACAAATCGTATTAAACATCATAAAAAAGTCAGGTTTTCAATTACTACTAAATGATTATTATAAAATTGTGACTCCAGCTGGTAATATTTTAATACATGGAATAGACGATATATGTTTCGGTCAACCAAATTTTAATAGTTCTTTCCAATTAGCAGATGGTCCTATTGCATATAGAATAGGTTTGATGCATGAACCTGATAAAGTTAAATTGTTGGACCCTAACATCGACTTAGTATTATCTGGCCATACGCATGGAGGCCAAGTACGCGTGCCTAAAATTGGTGCATTATATACACCTACTTTTGGCAAAAAATATATTCAAGGTTTATATCATATTAGAAGACAGCAGCATCTATTTGTTAACAAAGGTATAGGCATGACGAGATTACCTATTAGAATATTTTGTTCACCTGAAATTGCCATATTTAATATTAAAGCTAAAAAAAGTAGGACGTGAGTAAATCACGCCCTACTTTTTATTTACCATTTATGATAATTCATTAACAAGTTCTACAACTTCTTCTTCAGTTG
This sequence comes from Mammaliicoccus sp. H-M34, assembly GCF_022386495.1. Taxonomy (NCBI): domain Bacteria; kingdom Bacillati; phylum Bacillota; class Bacilli; order Caryophanales; family Staphylococcaceae; genus Mammaliicoccus; species Mammaliicoccus sp. H-M34. The sequence continues at coordinate 31,936 of NZ_JAJNIK010000002.1, read as the reverse complement.
CACAGTTAATAGCACGACTTGCTAATTCTTGCATTTCTTTTTGATCTAATTGTTTGATTTGTTTTCTTGCTTTAAGAATACTTGTCGCACTCATAGAAAATTCATCTAAGCCTAATCCAAGTAATAATGGAATTGCCGTGTTATCTCCAGCCATTTCTCCACACATACCTGTCCATTTACCTTCTTTATGTGAAGCTTCAATTACTTGCTTAACTAAGCGAAGAATTGCTGGGTTATATGGTTGGTATAAATATGAAACACGCTCAGACATACGATCAGCTGCCATTGTGTATTGGATTAAATCGTTTGTACCGATACTGAAGAAATCAACTTCTTTAGCAAAGATGTCAGCAAGTGCTGCAGTTGACGGAATCTCTACCATAATACCGATTTCGATATCATCATCAACTTTAACACCTTCAGAAACTAATTTCTCTTTTTCTTCTAGCAAGATTGCTTTAGCGTCTCTGAATTCTTTAATTGTAGCTATCATTGGAAACATGATATTTAATTTACCGAACTCAGATGCACGTAATAATGCTCTTAATTGTGTTCTAAAGATGTCAGTTTGGTCTAGACATAAGCGAATAGCTCTATATCCTAAGAATGGATTCATTTCTTTAGGTAAGTTTAAGTAAGATAATTCTTTATCTCCACCAATATCTAAAGTACGAACAACTACACGTTTACCGTCCATTTCTTTTAACACTTTACTATAAGCTTCGAATTGTTCCTCTTCTGAAGGCATATTGTCTCTACCCATGTATAAAAACTCAGTACGGTATAAACCGATACCTTCTGCACCATTATTTTTAACACCCGTTAAATCTTTAGGTGTGCCAATATTAGCTGCAAGTTCTACATGAACTCCGTCTTTAGAAACAGATTCATCATTAACAAGTTTCGCTAGTTCTTCTTTTTCAGCTAAGAAGTTAGTATGCTTTTGTTCGTAAGCTTGAACTTCATCCTCTGTAGGGTCAATAATTACATCACCAGATAGACCATCAATGATAAGACTATCTCCATGTTTCACTCGGCTAGTAATATCTTTTGTACCTACTACAGCAGGAATTTCTAATGAACGACTCATTATTGCTGAGTGTGAAGTTCTTCCACCGATGTTTGTAGCAAAACCTTTAACAAATTCTTTGTTAAGTTGTGCTGTATCAGATGGTGTTAAATCTTCACCAACAATAATAACGCTTTCATTAATCATACTAGGATTTGGCAACTCTACTCCCAATATATGAGCCAAAATACGTTTCGAAACGTCACGGATATCTGCCGCACGTTCTTTCATGTATTCATTATCCATATTTTCAAAAATCGTAATGAAATTTGAAGATACTTCTTCTAATGCTGTTGGCGCATTAACTTTATTATTGCGAATATTTTCTTCAATTGGATTGAGTAATTCTGGATCTTCTAACACTAATAAATGTGCATCAAAAATCGCAGCTTTATCAGCTCCAAGTTGTTTCTCAGCATTATTTCGAATCTGAGTTAATTCAACTTTAGATTGGTTAACAGCTGCTTTGAACTTTTCAACTTCGCCATCTACATCGCTGATATTTTCGCTAGAAAATGATAAGTCAGGTTCAACTAATAAATATGCTTTGCTAATAGCCACACCATCAGATGCAGCTATCCCTTTTAAAATTTCAGACATTATTTAGTTAATCCTTCTTTTGATAATACTTCAGTAATTGCTTCGATCGCTTCTTTCTCGTCACTACCCTCAGCGTAGATAGTGATTTCAGCATCTTTACCAACACCTAGGCTCATTACACCCATAATAGATTTTAAGTTTACTTTTTTAGCGTTATATTCTAATTGTACATCTGAATCAAATTTAGATGCAGTTTGTACTAACATAGTTGCTGGTCTTGCATGAATACCCGTTTCGTCAATTATTACGTAAGAATTTTGTTCCATTTTATTGTCTCCTTCTAATTCCTATATTTAATTTGTATAAAATCAAATTTTATCTATACGATTAAAGAATATCAAAAAAACACTTACAATTCAATCAAATTACATAACTATGCAGTTATTTGATACAATTCTACTTTATTTTGATAGGTTCGAATATTCAACAGCTATTTGTGTTCCAATTTTAGCATTATGTTCAACAAGTTTAATATTTGTTTCTAATGATTTTCCATCAGATTGTTTAACAATTTCACCTAATAGGAATGGTGTTGAATCTTTACCATGAACGCCTTCTTTTTCAGCTTTTGCAACTGCTTTATCTATAATTCCATTAATAAAACTTGAGTCTAATTGATCTTCTTCAGGAACTGGGTTCGCAATTACGATACCTGAATCTAATCCTAAATCCCATTGTACTTCTGCTAATTGTGCAATTGTTTTTACATCATCGATTCTCGTATTTAATTTCAAACCACTTTCTCTTGTAAAGAATGCAGGAAGTTCATCTGTTTGATAGCCAACCACTGGTACACCTTTAGTTTCTAAATATTCTAAAGTTTTGTCTAAATCAAGGATTGATTTTGCACCAGCACAAATTACTGCTACTTTAGTTTTTGAAAGTTCATCTAAATCAGCTGAGATATCCATTGTATGTTCTGCGCCTTTATGAACACCACCGATTCCACCTGTTACGAAGAATTTAATATCAGCTAATTGAGCACAAATCATAGTTGATGCTACAGTAGTTGCACCGATTTTTTTAGTAGCTAATATTTCTGCAATGTCTCTTCTTGAAACTTTGGCAACATCTTCTGCACTTGCTAATAATTCTAGCTCTTCATCATTTAAACCGATTTTTATTTCTCCATTAATAATTGCTATAGTTGCTGGAACTCCACCATTGTCTCTTACAATTTGCTCCACTTTTTTAGCCATTTCTACGTTTTGTGGGTACGGCATACCGTGTGAAATAATTGTAGATTCTAATGCAACGATTGCTTTATCTTCCTGTTTAGCTTTTTCTACCTCTTTTGAAAATTGAATATAGTTTTTCATTTTATTTCCTCCATGTCTTTTATTAGTTGTTTTCTATCTAAATCTTGTCTAACTGTGTAAGATGTTTTAATAGTCTTTGAAGCATTTGCTCTAGCTAAATTAACAATTTGTTCTATATCATATGATTTCAGCCATCCGTAAATTAATGCTGATGTAAAAGCATCTCCAGCTCCTGTTACATCTACAACACGGTCTACTGCTTTAACCTGAAACTCATGTTGTCCCTCTGTACCTACATAAAATATCTTTTCTTTACCAGATGTAACAATTAAATTGCTAACACCTAATGACTTAATCTCACTCATATAACTTTGTAATTCTAATTCTGAATGTGCTTCTTTACCAACATATGATTCAACCTCATCTTTATTTAAAATCAACCAATCTACTGCGTGTAAATTGTTTGGAAGTCTATTCATTTTTGGTCCTGAAACAGCGATCAGTACAAGTTTAATTTGTTTTTTCTCCGCATATGAGCATAAGAACTCAAGTGTTTCTTTAGGACAGTTTAAGTCAGCAATGATACATTTCGACTTATTTAATAAATAAGTATTTTTAATCATAAACTCTGGCGTAATTTTGTCATATACTGACATATCCGCGAGCCCCATCGTCATATTTCCATCTTGATCTAACAATGCTGTATAACTACCTGTAGCTTCACTAGAAATTTTCTCAACATAATCTACATTCATAAATGGTGACGATAAATCAGCAATATGTTGCCACTCTGCATCATTTCCTGAAGTTGTTAATAGAAGTACATCTTCACCTATACGTCCTAAGTTTTCTGCGACGTTTCTTGCAACTCCACCAATAGATGATTCAGATGTAACGGGATTCGAAGTACCTTGTACTAATTTGTCTGTTACATGAAACTTCCTATCAATGTTCGCACCACCTATACAAACAATAGGATTTTGTTCATTTAATACATAAGCTTTTCCTTGCACATATTCTTTCTTTACTAATCCTGATATTATATTTGCAACAGCTGGTCTTGATAAACCAACTTTATCTGATAATTCTTGTTGTGAAATAAAAGGGTTCTCTTTAATTAAATTAAGTATTAACTTTTCATTTTCATTCAAATAACTCACCCCACAAACAAATGTTTATTTTTAGAACTTATGTTTACAAATTCATTATAAAGCGTTTTCATTTAAAATGCAAATTTAAAATAAAAGAAGTAGTACAGAGGTCTAATTTTATAAAAATAGACTTCGTCATCCTACTCCCAAGAAAAATAAGAAAAGAGGATGGGACAAATTAATTGTCCCATCCTCTCTTCATAACACTATTCACCTATAAATTCTTGAATAACTGTTTCACATTTCTTAATGTGGTCGTCACCCATTTTTTTCATTAAATAATAACTAATTGAGCCAGCAACAGCTTGACCTACAAGTGGTATCCATCTTGATTGTTTAGCTGCTTCACGTTTAACTACTGATTTAAAGAATACTTTCACCATAGCATTAGTAACTTTTTGTCCTATGAATTGACTACCTTTCATGGCAGCTGATGTAAGCACTTTTTGTTTTAAATCATCTTGCATTTTGTTCACTTGTTTATGACTTAGTCCATAAATTTTATTGATATCTTCAATAATATCACCCATAAGTTTAATATCCATACCCACACCTAATCCTGGGATAGGAACTACATTCGCTGCAGATGACATTAATGATTTTTTATAAACTAATTCTTTAGCTCTTTTTCTACGCTCTAATAATTCATCTTGTGTTACTGGTAACTCAGAACGTTTTTTAATTTCTTCTATGCCTAATGCTTTATTTCCTGCTTTTGTACTAATTTTATTAAAAATACCCATTGTGTTCAATCTCCTCACAGTTTCATTAGTATTCAATACTAGAATATTAACTTATACCCGTTTTAGGAAATTTTAACCATTTATTTGGACAAACACTACTTTTAAATACTTGCTCGGTTTGTAATGTGGATGGCTCTTAAAGTCTTTAGGTAAGCCCATTACATCTGTAATTGTATAATCTACATCTAGCGCATCCAATGTTTGGTTAATCATCTTCTTAAATGCTTTTTGAGGAAAAGCACTTGAATTTGTACTTAATACTAAAGTACCTTGTTCATTTAATAGTTCTAAAGACCCTTCAATTAATTCTGGGTAATTTTTCTGAACGCTAAATGTTTTTTTCTTATGACGAGCAAAACTTGGAGGATCAATAACAACTACATCATAACTCAAACCGTGACGAAGAGCGTATTTGAAATAATCGAATACATCCATGATGAAAATATGATTATTATTCAAATCAATAGCATTTAATCCAAAATTAGCTTCAGTAAGTGGTCTTGCTCTGTTTGCTAAATCTACACTAGTCGTGGAATTAGCATTCTCACTTGCTGCAACAGAAAAAGCACCAGTATAACTGAACAAATTCAGCACATCTTTATCTTCGCTATAATGATCTCTTAATTTTTTTCGTACATCTTTTTGATCTAAGAAAATACCTGTCATCGGTCCATCGTCTAAGTCGATATTATAATATAAATGATTTTCTTCCACTACGTATGGGAAACCAGGTGCTGTTCCGTCAACAAAATCAGATGCAGTTTCCATTCCTTTAAATCTTCTTTTTTCAAAAATAGATTTATATTCAAATACTTCTTTAATAGCAGGTAACAATCTATCTTTCAAACGATAAATACCTACAGAGTACCATTGAATCAGTAAATGTCCGTCGTAATAATCAATTGTCAATCCACCAATACCGTCACCTTCAGCATTGAATATTCTATATGCATTTATACCATCAACATGATCATAATATTCTCTTTCACTTTTAGCTGTCTTAAATAGATTTACAAAAAAGTTATGATCTATCTTTTCAGTTGAATCTAAAGATAATACCCAACCGATACCTTTATTTTGTTCACCATAATAAGCTGTAGCAATAAATCTTTTACCAGAATCTACAAGCGCTACTAATTCACCTTCATCTGTACTTGGCATATCAAATACATCATCTTTTTCAACAAGAGGGAAACCTCTTAAATATTTATCTTCTTTACCTCTTTTGAGCATTAACTGTTTCATTATTTTTTGGCCATCCTTTCGAAATGTCTCACATATTATAACGTATATTACGCAAAACGCCAAAAAAACAGAGTATCCCCCTTTAGAATACTCTGTTAACCGAATTTATTAATCAAAATTTCCCCCAGAAAGTTTGATCCCCTTTTATGTAAACGCTTACTAAAATTAGTATAAAGGATAAGATTATTCCGTGCAATACATTTTCCAAAGAAATTCATTAAAAATATTTACTTTTTACATTTTTAATTTCACTATCAAGCTAAATATTTATTTTAATCTATATATATAAAATGTTATATAACTCTTAAGTTGTGTGAATATAGTTGCCCTTGTTTACGCTTCTCTCCAGTTTTGTCACTATAGCTATCCATATTTACTCTACTTACTTGTTGTGTGAATAAAAAAGTCCTACAAAAAGTATACTGATACTCTAAAACATAAAAAACCTGCCAACAAAGTTCGACTTTGTTGGCAGGTTTTGACTATATTGCTCTAGAAAGATTTTTTTAGATGAATTATAAATGCTGGTGTTACAAACAATAATAGTAAAAATGAAATTGGTGTTATGAATACTGAGAACTGTGATGTTTGAATTGCTGAGACAAAGAAGGTCGTTGCAATTTCAAAGAACAGTGCTGATATAACGAATAGTTTCCCAAAATTATTTTTATTTTTATAGTTTGTCGTGTAATTAAAGTATGCATATAAAATGATAAGCAACAACATTATAAATAATGTTAACCATTCAAACACATATTGAATTTGTGATAATTTCCATTCTCCTGATAAGAATAAGCCATTACGATTGTTAAACTCAATAAAAGTAAATAAGAATAAAATTGCTGTACAAATCCATTCTATATAGCTTTTCTTTAACCATTTTGGTCTTCTCATCCATTTCGGAATATCATCATCTTCAATTTTTATAATTTCTTTCCATTTTTCACTACGTTTTTTTCTTTTAGCAATTGCTTCTTCAGAGTTAAACTTTTCTAAAGTTGTTTGCTTCAGGCTTTGTGATTTTTCATAAAAACTTTCAGATATGCTAAATATTTTACTTGTTAATAAATTATTATTTGCTCTTGAGTGTTTTTCATCATTAACCATTTCAATATCTTTATCACTTACTGGTAAAGATCTTCTTAAATATAAACTAATCCATACGGACATTTGACTAAAGCACCATAATAATACAAAGAATAAATTAACACTCATTACATCGATAGGCTTTACATTTTCTGCATCAATGTTATGGTTCATTGCAAATTGAGAAATGAAATAACATATACCATAAGAAATGATAATCCATAAATAATGCTGTTTCCGTTTCATCGGATTAAGCTCATTTTTATAAACAACATATCCAATGTGAATACTGAATGGGATAATAAATAAGAATGACGCAAAACTATAAACTTGGAACATCGTCATCATCATGACAATCATTAATATTATCGTCAAGCCGATATAAAATATAGAAATGTCATAATCATAATTCGTTGTTCTTCTTAAAGTACGTCCAATCAGTAAAATAAATATACCAAATAGTAATATTATTATTGCTGCTATTACAGGAAAACCACCAATATAATGGTGCAATATTCTAACCAACTCATCAAAAAAAGCTACAAAAAAGTCCCAAATATTTCTTATATGGATATCATTTGATTCCTTGATATTATAATCTTTAATACGTGGTGCATTAAATAATATAAGTAATCCGGTAATTAAAATGAATATTCCTATAATACGACTAAAATGAACTTCCCAGCTTTTTTTCTTTATAGACATGTTCTTCACCTCATTGAACATTATAATTGTTTCATTTTCAAATGTCTTTAATTAAATTGAAAATCAGTCCCAAGTAGTACATTAAGTTTAAAACTCATATGTAGTTGGGTATATAATAATATCATACATTTTAAAGGAGTGTTATTTATGACACATAACGATAAACATAAAGACGAAGCAGAAAAAGCTAAGAAACAAGAACAAGAAAATAATAAAGACGATAAAAATGGACAAGACGAAACAAAAGATAATATTCAAGATACATTTGAATAAACAACTTTCGTAGTTCTAAAAAATACCCTATGGAAAACATTCTATCTTTTCATAGGGTATTTTTTTGTTCATTATAACCTATTGACAAAAGGCATGATAAGACTTATCGTAGTGATAACAATTTAATAAATGCACTAGGGGTGTTTTAAACTGAGACAGACATGAGAAGGTCTGAACCCTTTGTACCTGATCTAGATGATACTAGCGTAGGAAAGTGTTCGTAAATCATATAATAATATTCATTTATAAATGATAACAATATTTTTGTGCGCTTCTATTTAGATATAGGAGTGCACATTTTTTTATAAAAAAGGAGATAATTAGCATGTCAAAGAGATTAACTTTATCTGATATTTTGGTCACAGTTTTAATTGGTGCTTTATTTGCAATCATTTATAAATTTTTATGGATTCCATATGAAATATTAAAACCTTTAGGATTACATTTAGAACAATCCGTATATGGTTTTTGGTTTATAGCAGCAATTATAACGTATTTAATTATTCAAAAACCAGGTGTAGCTTTACTTGCAGAATTTGCTGCTGGTGCTGGCGAAACAATTGTAATGGGACAATTTGATATACCTACTTTTGTTTATGCATTACTTCAAGGTTTAGCTTGTGAAATTGTATTTTTAGTAGTTCGTTATAAATATAGAAAATTATCAGTTGCTATTGTTGCCGGAATGTTGGCAGGTATTATTACGTTACCGATTGATTGGTTTTATAATTATTTAAGTGATGTTGCATTATGGAATGTAATTTTGATGTTCACAATTAGAATTTTAAGTGGTGCTATTGTAGGCGGCGCTTTAGGATATGCAATTGTAAGAGCGCTTGATCAGACTGGCGTCACTAAACTATTTAGACCTGCATCTAAAAAAGACTATGACTTACTATAGGAGTTAACCAATTGTTATCACTAAAAAATTTAAGACTTAAATACCCAGACGATGAACGCATTATATTTAAAAATTTAGATATTCAAATTAATGATAAAGAGAAAGTACTATTATTAGGTCCAAGTGGTTCAGGAAAAAGTACATTACTAAATGTATTAAACGGCATTATACCTAGGTCATTGGATATTCCAATGAAACTAGATTCTAAAACTATCGACACACTTCCAGGAGTTGTTTTTCAAGATCCTGATACACAATTTTGTATGCCTGAGATTAAAGAAGAATTAGCTTTCGTACTTGAAAATATGAATGTAGATCCCAAAGAGATGGATGGATTGATTAATGAAGCAATGAATAAAGTGAATTTAAATGCTGATGCCTCGTTAAAAATCAACCGTTTAAGTGGTGGTATGAAACAAAAATTAGCTATTGCTTCTATATTATTACAAGATTCTCGAACATTATTTTTAGATGAACCGACAGCTATGCTCGATCATCAATCTACAACGCAACTTTGGGACTTAATAATGCAACATTGGAAAGATCAAACTGTTGTAATTGTAGAACATAAAGTTGATTATATTTGGAATTTTGTCGATAGAGTGATTGTTATGAATGAACAAGGACAAATCACACACGATAGTACTCCATCTGATATATTGGAAAATCATATAGATATTTTAAATCAGTATGGTGTATGGCACCCTCTTTCTTGGAACTATGCACCTCAATTAAAAAATAAATCTTCCGCACAAGAATCTTTATTAACAATTAAAGATTTAGATATTTTAAGAAGTAACAGAAAACTTTTTACAATAGATAACTTAACTATTAATAGTGGTGAATGGATTGCACTTACAGGACAAAACGGTTCTGGTAAGACTACATTTTTAGAAAGTATAATGCAACTTATAAAATATAATGGACAAGTTAAATATAAGAATAAACAATTAAAAAAAGTTAAAGATGCATCTAAACATATGTACTTTGTCTATCAAAACCCAGAATTACAGTTTATAGAAATATCTGTCTTTAATGAAATATTGATAAATTTTTCTTACCAAGACAAAGAAACCGCAATTGTAAAAACTAATGAAATGTTAAATCTTTTAAACTTGTATCATGTTAAAGACCAACATCCTTTTGAACTATCTATTGGCCAAAAGAAACGTTTAAGTGTAGCAACAGCATTAAGTACTAATTCAGAAATTATTTTATTAGACGAACCAACATTTGGTTTGGATAGTCATAATACTTTTGAACTTATCAAGTTATTTCATGAAAGAGTTCGCAAAGGACAAACTATATTAATGATCACGCATGAAAATGAAATAATAGAAAGATATGCTACAAGAACATTAGTCATTAACAATCATCAATTAGACGTTAACGGTGGTGAATCACATGTTAACTAATTGGAAAAAATATTCTACTTTTATAGATGATGTAAATATTTTAACCAAACTTTTATTAGGCATAGTATTATTTTTCTTTGCAATATTTATTCATGATTTTGATTTCATGATTTATTTAACCCTTATAATGTTTATTTATTTAATTATAATGAGTGGTGTTAAATGGTTACCTCTTCTTATTGTAATTATGATTACATTATTCTTTGGATTTACTTCTTCTTTGTTTATGATTTTTTATGGTGAAGGAGATAATACTATATTTCAGTTAGGGATCATTCATATAACAAATGAGAGTTTACTAAGAGGTTTACATGTAACAATGCGTACACTCGTCATTTCATTTTATGGCATGGTCATTCCTTTTACTTCTCAAATTATTTTCGTGTTTTACAGTTTCATGCAACATTTAAAGTTAAAACCTAAAATTGCTTATGCTTTTATGGCTTCAATTAGATTGATACCAATTATGTTTAGTTCATTTATGCAATTAAGACAAGCTTTAAAAATGAGGTATTCAGTTATAGACAAAAGTAATCGTAAAGGATTGAAATGGGTAAATCATTTACTTATACCTACTTTAAGTCAAAGCATTAGAAAGTCTCATAGATTAGCTGTGGCAATGGAAGCAAAGGGATTTACGAATCAAAAAAGAACTTACTATTATAAAGTACCTATTACAATGAAAGATTTATATTTTGTTCTAATGACGATTTTGCTTGTAGTTGTTGCGTACTTATTAAGTATTTATATACCTATAACAAGCATTTCTGATATTAGATAACATTGCGTTATATTTGACCATACCTTTCCCAAAAGAATGAAGTATAACGCAATGTAAAAATGCTTAGGACATAAATCCTAACTCAAAATAAATAAGCATATCACTTAACTGATTTTTTAAAGTTATAGTGATATGTTTATTTTTTATTAAATCTTTCGATTTTGTAAAGTGCATGCTTGCCTAGGGGTATGGTTCGAGCCTGTAGTCTCTCACGCATACTATTCCCTCAGGTGTCAGCACTTCACAAAATCATTACCTACAACTATTTTTATAACTATCTTACGATTTTATTCGTGCATGTTTGCCTAGAGGTATGGCTCAAGTCTGTAGTCTTTCAAGCATACTATTCCCTCAGGCGTCCGCACTTTACAAAATCATTTCAAATTATCTATTTTTTATATCTTACGATTTTGTATGTGCATGCTTGCCTAGGGGTATGGCTCGAGCCTGTAGTCTCTCACACATACTACTCCCTCAGGCGTCAGCACTTCACAAAATCGTTATAATAATCCACATTTATATAGAAAAATAGTAGCACAAATAAACTTAGTTTCCTTGGATATTTTTTAATTTCTCTATATAAAGTCATCTCATAGCATTCTGTTCTTTTACATTGCCAAATCGTAATTCATTTCATATTGATCAATTTAATAAATATATATATTGAACATAGAATAAAATCCACCTATATTATAAATATTTAATTAATATTTGGCATTTTTTAGCGCTGACTCCTGCGGGAAAAGCATGATTCGAAGACTACAGGCTGAGAACATGCCCGCGGAAAGCATGCGCATAAAAAAATGCCAACAAAGTCTATAGTTGCAACAATGATTTTCATAAAAAATAAGAGCAGAAATTCAATTTTAATATTGAATTTCTGCTCTTATAAGATTTCTAGGACATTTATGTCCAAGTTATTTACTTATTTATTAGCTTTTATAGCTTTATGTGCGATGTCTTTTCTATAAAACAACTGATCACTTTTAATTTTACTAACTTGGTTATAAGCATCTTGTTGAGCTGATTCTATATCATCACCCATACCGATAGCTATCATCACTCGACCACCATTGTTCTCATATTGCCCTTTGTCATTCTTTTTCAAAGCACTAACAAAATATTGATTTAAGTGTTCAAGTCCTTCAACTAAATGACCTTTGTCATAGGATCCTGGATAACCTTTAGAGGCAAGTACTACACCCACTACACTTTCATCTTTCCACTCAAGCGTGATAGGTTCTTTTTTATAAACTTTTTCTAAAATTTCTATAAAATCAGAGTCCAATCTAGTTAGGAGTACTTGTGCTTCTGGATCACCAAATCTTGCATTAAATTCTATTACTTTTGGACCATCTTCAGTCAATATAGCACCTATATAAATTAATCCGAAATAGTTGATTCCTTCGCTTACTAAAGCGTCTGCAATAGGTTGTGCTATTTTTTCGTTAGTTTCTTTTAAGATGTCATCAGATATATGAGGAACTGGGCAATATGCTCCCATACCACCTGTATTTGGACCTTTGTCACCATCATATGCACGTTTATGATCTTGAGCGATACAATCGAATGGAACTGCAAACTCATTATTCACAAATGTCATAACTGAATATTCTTCACCATCAAGAAATTCTTCAAAAACAACTTTTTCATTTTGAGTTTGATATAAAGTCTCAACACCTTCTCTAGCCTCATCACGTGTTAATGCAACAATTACTCCTTTTCCAGCAGCTAATCCATCTTTTTTAAGCACTATTGGAATTTTACATTGTTCAACATATTTTTTTGCTTTATCTTTATCCGTAATAGTTTGATATTCAGCAGTTGGAATATTATATTTTTCCATGATTTTTTTTGCAAATTCTTTTGAACCTTCTAATTGAGCAGCTTGTTTATTAGGTCCAAACACTTTAGCATTGGTCTGTTCTAATTCATCTGTTAACCCATCAATTAATGGTTGCTCTGGTCCAATAATTACCCATTCAATTTCATGCTTTACAACAAAATCTCTAATTAATTTATGATCTGTTTCATCTATATCTGAAACTATTGTAGCTACTTCAGTCATCGCATCGTTTCCTGGAATAACAAATACTTTATCAACTAACTCTGAAGTACTACATTTTTTAGCTAATACATGCTCTCTTCCACCCGATCCTATAACAAGTACTTTCATATTGACCTCCTAATGTTTAAAGTGTCTCATACCAGTAAATACCATACTGATTCCATATTTATTAGCCATATCAATTGAATCTTGGTCTTTAATTGAGCCACCAGGTTGAATGATTGTCTTAATTCCAGCTTTTGCAGCTGTTTCAACTGAATCTCCCATTGGGAAAAATCCATCAGACGCTAAAGCAACATTGTCATTCATTTCGATTGCTCTATCAATTGCTATTTTTGCAGAACCTACTCTATTCATTTGACCCGCTCCAACACCGACAGTTTGGTGGTCGTTTGCAAGTACAATTGCATTACTTTTTACTGAACGTACAACTTTCCATGATAATTCTAAAGCTTTCCATTGCGCTTCTGTAGGTTCAACATCAGTTACAACTTTCATCTCATCTCTAGATATAACAGCATTGTCTTTATCTTGTACTAAGTAACCGCCAGATACAGAAACAAATTCTTGTTCATCTTTTGTTTCTGTCATATTAATTTCTAACAATCTAATATTTTTCTTTTTAGTCAATACTTCCAAAGCTTCTTTTTCAAAGCTTGGTGCAATTACAACTTCTAAGAAAATTGAATGTAATGATTCCGCTAGTTTTTTAGTAACTGGTCTGTTTAATGCAACAATCCCACCGAATATAGATTGAGAATCCGCTTCATATGCATAGTCATAAGCTTCTTCGATTGTTTCTCCTACACCTACTCCACATGGGTTCATATGTTTAACAGCTACTGCAGCTGGTTGTTCGAATTTTTTAATAAGTGATAAAGTTGCATCAGCATCTTTAATATTGTTAAAGCTTAATGCTTTACCGTGTAATTGTTTAGCACCAGCTAATGTGTTTGTTTCGTTTGACGTTTTTACAAATGTCGCACTTTGTTGAGGATTCTCACCATATCTTAATTGTTCAGATTCATTTGCGAAAAACTCAACAATTGTTTTGTCATAATCATTTGTATGTTTAAATACTTTAACCATTAAAGATTTGCGATATGTTTCATCAAGTTTATTATTTTCAATACGATCAATGACTTCGTTATAATCTTTCGGGTCAACTACTGTAGTTACAAATTTAAAGTTCTTTGCAGCAGCTCTTAACATTGTTGGTCCGCCAATATCTATGTTCTCAATCGCTTCATCTTCGGTGACATTGTCTTTTTTGATTGTTTCTTTAAATGGATATAAGTTTACAACAACTAGATCAATTAAATCGATATCTTGTTCTTTCAATGCTGATAAATGTTCAGGTATAGAACGATTTGCAAGAATCCCACCATGTACACCTGGATGTAAAGTTTTCACTCTTCCATCCATTATTTCAGGAAAATGTGTTAAATCAGAAACAGAATAAACTTCAACTTTCGCATCTTCTAGTGCTTTTTTAGTGCCACCTGTTGAATATATTTTATAACCATTTTCTATAAGTTTACTTGCAAATTCCTCTATATTTGTTTTATCTGAAACACTTAATATTGCATTCTTCATTTTGTAAAGACTCCTTTATTGAATGATTTCTTTTATGACACGTGGGTATAATTCGTATTCCAAGTTTTGTATTCTTAATTGCAATGTTTCTCTTGTATCGTCTGGATATACAGAACAACTTAATTGATCAATTATTTTACCAGTATCCATACCACTATCAACATAATGTACAGTTGCACCTGTGACACGCACACCATAATCAAGTGCTTGTCCAACAGCATCTTTACCAGGAAAACTCGGTAAAATAGAAGGATGAATATTCAACATTTTACCTTCATATTGTTTCAATAGTGTTGGACCTACAATTCTCATATAACCTGCTAAAATAACCCAGCTCACTCTATCTTGTGATAATTTCGTTAACAGTGCTTCTTCATATTCTTTTTTATCGTCATAAGTTTTTGGATCAATAATATATACTGGTAAATTAAACCGTCTTGCTCTTTCAATACAAAAAGCATTCGGATTATCTGTATATAAAGCAGTAACCTCAATATGATTTAAATATCCTGCTTCAATGTTTTCCATAATTTTTTCGAAGTTTGAACCATTTCCTGAAGCAAATACTGCAATTTTAATCATGATTGAACCCCCGATATATTGACCTTTCCAGTTCCATTTGTAATTCTACCAATAACGAAAGCTTCTTCATTATGCTGTTTTAAAATATTCAAAGTTTCTTCTTGGTCTTCTTTATTAACAATTAGAACAAATCCAATACCCATATTAAATACATTATACATTTCTGAAGCTTCAATATTACCTTGATTTTTTAGCCACTCAAATATTTGTGGTACTTTATATGTACTAACATCTATTTCAGCATCTTTATCATTTGGAATAGCTCTAGGAATATTCTCTATGAAACCTCCACCAGTAATATGCGACATACCTTTCACTTTCACTTTATCTAATACTGAAAGTACTGGTTTAACGTATAGTTTAGTTGGTTCAAGAAACGCTTCTAAGTATGTTCTATTTTCATCAAATTGATCATTTAAATTGATTTTACTTTCTTTAATTAAATTTCTTACAAGACTATATCCATTAGAATGTATACCACTAGATGTTATTCCGATTATAATGTCACCATCATCAACATTACTTCCATCGATGTAATCATCTTTTTCAACCGCTCCAACACAAAAACCAGCAATATCATATTCACCTTGATGATACATTTCACCCATTTCTGCAGTCTCTCCACCAATTAACGCACAATTGGTTTCTTTACAACCTACTGACACTCCAGATACGATTGCTTCAATTGTTTCTGGTTCTACTTTATTTGTTGCAATATAATCAAGAAAATATAAAGGTTCAGCACCAGTCGTCAAAATATCATTAACACACATCGCCACTGCATCAATACCTATCGTGTCGTGTTTATTATAATCAATAGCCAATTTCAGTTTAGTGCCTACACCATCAGTACCCGATACTAAAACGGGTTTCTTCATATTTAATTGAGACAAATCAAATGCTGCACCAAATCCACCTAATCCACCTAGTACTTCTTTTCTCATCGTACTTTGTACATGAGACTTCATTCTATTTACCGCTTCATAGCCCGCTTCTATATCTACACCAGACGCTTTATATGCTTTCGACATTAAGATTACCCTCTTTATCAAAGTATTGTTTGTTATTTTCTAGATAAGCCTTTTGACGTGGACTTAAATTTTCATAATATCTCTCTTCATAATCATATAGCCCTGCAGGATAGTCTCCTGTAAAACTTTCAACACAAAGACCATGATATGGAACATCTTTATCTAAACCTATTGAATGAATTAACCCATCAACAGATAAATATGATAATGAATCTGCACCAATATAATCTCTAATTTCCTCAGGTGATTTATTAGCAGATATTAATTCTGAAGACGTCGAAACGTCAATCCCATAAAAACTAGGAAACATAAATTCAGGTGAAGCAATGCGAACATGTATTTCATTTGCCCCAGCATCCTTTAACATCTTCACAATTCTCTTACTTGTAGTACCTCTAACAATTGAATCATCAACAAGCACAATGTTTTTTCCATGTACGATATCTTTTACAGCTGATAATTTAACACGGACACCTTGTTCACGTAATTCTTGAGTTGGTTGGATAAATGTTCTAGCTACATATTGATTTTTAACTAGACCCATTTCATAAGGTAAGTGGCTTTCTTCTGCAAATCCAGATGCTGCTGAAAGAGATGAGTTAGGAACACCGATAACCATATCTGCATTAGCAACAGGACTTTCTTGGGCTAGTTTTTTACCTGACTCTTTACGAACAGCATGTACGTTTTTACCTGCTATTGTAGAATCTGGTCTAGCAAAATAAATATATTCCATAGCTGATATTGCAGTTGTTGTGTCTTTTGTATAAGACTCAACTCTTATACCATCATCATTAATGACAATAAATTCCCCAGCATGAATATCTCTAATAAACTCTGCGCCAAGAACATCGATTGCACATGTTTCACTTGCAATAATATAAGCACCTGTTTTCATTCTACCTACTGCTAAAGGTCTTATAGCATTTGGATCTACTGCTCCATAAAGTGCATCTTTAGTTAATAATGCGAACGTAAATCCACCTTTTATAATGTTTAAGCTTTCTTTTAGTGCTTCTTCAAAAGTAGGTGCTTTACTTCTTCTAATAAGATGCATAATGACTTCTGTATCAGATGAAGAATGAAAAATTGCGCCTTCCTTTTCTAACTCAATACGTAAACTTTGGGCATTGACCAAATTCCCATTATGACAAACGCCTACACTCATATCATAAAAGTGATATAAAAAAGGTTGAATATTTTCAATACCTTTATTTCCTGATGTCGCATATCTTACATGACCAATAGCATGTTGATTACCTTTAAAAGTTTCTAATTGAACATCAGAAATCGCATCTGTTAGCAATCCTAAACCTCTTTCACCTTTAAGCTCCAGTCCATTTGAAGAAACAATTCCTGCGCCTTCTTGACCTCTATGTTGTAAACTGTGAAGTCCCATATATGTTAATTGTGCAGATTCTGGATGATTCCATATGCCAAACACACCACATTCTTCATTTAAACTCTTGATTTCATGCATTGCGTTATAGCTCCCTTCAACTGTTCATCCAAAGTAGATACATCATATTTAATTTGAGATGAATCATTAGTTAATGTAAATTGAGCATCGTTAGTTACTTTACCTATTTCAACCGCACCATCAATTTCTACTATTTGTTCTTCTTTAGCGATTAAAATGTATCGACCTTGTGTTTCACTAAATAACTGTGCATTTGAAACTGGTACATTTACATCTAATCCTAAATTAAAGTGTGTTGATATTTTTGCTAAACTAATAGCTATACCACCTTTTCCAATTGCTTGGACATGAGAAACCGTGCCTGCATTAATTGCTTCTTTAATTTGTTCGCCACGTTTAACTTCTGCATTTAAATCAATTGAGCTTGGTTCATGGTTTACTTCTGTATATAATAATTTTTCGATTTGACTTCCACCGAAATCGTTATTAGTTTCTCCAACTATATATATGCGTTCATCAACTTTTGGCTCAAAATCATTTAAATAATTAACATCTTCAATTAATCCAACCATTCCAACTACTGGTGTTGGGAAAATTGAAGTTCCTTTCGTTTCATTATATAAAGAGACGTTTCCTGAAACGACTGGTGTATTTAAAGCTTCACATGCTTCAGCCATACCTCGTGTAGAATCTGTTAATTGTTGATAGATTTCTTTCTTCTCTGGAGAACCATAATTTAAACAATCTGTCATCGCTAAAGGTTTTGCACCTACAGAAATAAGATTTCTGTATGCTTCTGCTACAACCATTTTTCCCCCTTCATATGGATTGTTATAAACATATCTTGCTTCTCCATCAATTGTTGACGCAATTGCTTTATTTGTACCTTCTACTCTAACAACACCAGCGCTAATACCTGGTTTAATGATAGTATTTGCTCCAACTTGCTGATCATATTGGTCATAAGCATAATGCTTAGATGCAATCGTTGGATGGTTAATAAGTTTAGTAAACACTTCTTCAACATCAATATGATCATATTGATTTGCATCTTTATGGTGTTCTTTAGCTTCTCCTTCTAAAATATATACTGGTGCTTCATCAGCTAAAGGTTCAACTGGAATATCAGCATAAATTTCGTCCTCATAAGATAATACAAATCTATTAGTATCCGTTACTTCTCCAATTACAGCTGAATCTAATTCATGATGTTCAAACAAATCTAAGAATTTTTGTTCAGTTCCTTTTTCAACTACTAAGAGCATACGTTCTTGTGTTTCAGATAGCATCATTTCGTAAGGAGATATGCCTTCTTCTCGTGTTGGTACTTTTTCTAAATGTAAATGAATACCACTTTCACCTTTAGCTGCCATTTCTGAAGATGATGAAGTTAAACCTGCAGCTCCCATATCTTGAATTCCAACTAATTCTGGATATGTTATCGCTTCTAAAGTAGCTTCCATTAATTTTTTACCTACGAAAGGATCACCTATTTGGACTGATGGTCTTTTGCTTTCAGATGCTTCACTTAATTCTTCTGATGCAAATGTTGCTCCATGTATACCATCTCTGCCAGTTTTTAATCCAACATATATAACAGGATTACCTATTCCTTTAGCAGTACCTTTTTGGATTTTATCGTGTTCGATAATACCGACACACATCGCGTTTACAAGTGGATTACCATCGTAACGACCATCAAATTCAATTTCACCAGCTACTGTTGGAATACCTATACAGTTTCCGTATCCACCCACACCTTTTACTACACCACTAAACAGTCTACGATTCGTCTTGCTTGATAATTCACCAAATCTCAAACTATTTAATAATGAAATTGGTCTCGCACCGATAGATACGATGTCACGAATTATACCTCCGACACCTGTTGCCGCACCTTGATAAGGTTCAATTGCTGAAGGATGATTGTGTGATTCTACTTTGAACACTACCGCTTGATTGTCACCAATATCAACAACACCAGCACCTTCACCAGGTCCCATCAATACATGTTCTCCAGAAGTCGGGAATTGTTTTAAGAATGGTTTAGAATGTTTATAAGAACAATGTTCGCTCCACATAACAGAAAAGATCCCAATCTCTGTGAAATTAGGTTTTCTACCTAATATACTTATTACTTTTTGATATTCTTCATCTGTTAGGCCCATATCTTTATATAAATATTCTTTTTCAATTTCTTCTATACTAGGTTCTAAAAACTTAGACATGTTGTTCCCTCCAACTTTCGATCATAGATTGAAATAATTTGACACCGCTATCTGATCCAAGTAATGTTTCCATTGCACGTTCTGGGTGTGGCATCATACCACAAACATTACCTTCCTTATTTATTATGCCCGCAATATCTTTATATGAGCCGTTTGGATTGTCATTATAAGTTAAAATAATTTGGTTATTTTCTACAAGTTCATTATAAACATCATCAGTACAATAATAATGACCTTCACCATGAGCAACAGGATAAACAACTGTTTCATCTTTTTTATATAGGTTCGTAAATTTAGTTTCATTATTTACAATTGTTAAATGTTCATTTCTACTAACAAATAAATGACTATCGTTATGTAGTAAGGCACCAGGTAATAGCCCAACTTCAGTTAAGATTTGAAATCCATTACAAACACCTAGTACAGGTTTACCTTCGCTAGCAAGTCTTTTTACTTCATTAATAATTGGAGCAACACGAGCCATCGCACCAGATCTCAAATAATCACCAAATGAAAATCCACCAGGTATTAAGACCCCATCAAATCCTTCAAGAGTTGTTTCTCTATAATCTACATATGCTGCCTCAACACCGGAACGTTTAGCAGCATTAAACATATCACGATCGCAATTAGATCCTGGAAATACTAATACAGCTAATTTCATTACGCGTTCTCCTTATCTTCTAGAATTTTAAAGCTATATTCTTCGATTACAGTATTGGCAAATAGTTTTTCACTTAATGTATTTACAACATTTTTGATTGCATTTTCATCTGTTTCATCAACAGTCATATAAATAACTTTACCTACTCTAATATCATTCACTTGCTCATATCCTAAATCATGCACAGCTCTATTTAATGCTTGTCCTTGTGTGTCTAATACTTGTCCTTGTAATGTGATATGCAATTCAATCTTCTTCATTTATAGTTCCTCCAATTTTTTATAAAAAGTTTCATAAGTATCGATTAATGATCCCGTATCTTCTCTATATACATCTTTATCAAAGTTTTCTTTTGTTTCTTTATCCCAAATTCTACAAGTGTCTGGGGATATTTCATCAGCTAATAAAATTTGACCATCTTTTGTAATACCAAATTCGATTTTATAATCGACCAGTATTAAATTCATCTCATTCATTACTTTACTTAACACTTCATTAACTTTTAAAGCTTCATCTTTAATAGTAGAAAGTTGTTCTGTCGATGCGATATTAAGCAAAGCAACATGATCATCTGTAATAAGAGGATCATTTAATTCATCCTTCTTATAAAATAATTCTAATAATGGTTGTTTAAATGTATGACCTTTTTCAAATCCTAATCTTTTACAAATGGATCCAGCAGCTACGTTACGAACTACTACTTCTAATGGAAAGATTTCTACAGATTTAACAAGTTGTTCAGTTTCTGATATTTGCTCAATAAAATGACTTGATACGCCTTTTTGTTTCAATATTCCAAAAATTTTAGAAGTAATTAAATTGTTTAATCTACCTTTACCAATCATTTCATCCTTTTTAGCACCATTACCTGCTGTGACTTCATCTTTATATTCAATTCTCAAAATACCTTCTTGTTCTGTATTAAATACTCTTTTAGCTTTACCTTCATAAAGTAATGACATGTTACTTGTTCCGCCCTTCAAAAGTTTGATTAAATGTTAATTCATCCTTATTTAGATCAAGTGATAGCTTGGTAATGTGCCCCATTTTTCGATTAACTTTATTAATTTTCTTACCGTAAATGTGAACATGCCAATCTGGATGTTTATAAAATTCATTTTGTAAATTTGAGACATCTTGTCCTAATAAATTCATCATAATGGCTGGTTGCAATAAATTAATTTTTTTCGGTAAATGCCAACCTGCAACTGCAAGTACATGTGTATCAAATTGAGAATAGTCACAAGCTTCAATAGAGTAATGCCCTGAGTTATGTGGTCTTGGTGCAATTTCATTAACATATAATTTCAAATCATTTGTTACAAAGAATTCCACAGTGAAAGTACCGATAAAGTGAACTTTAGTCATTATCTTCTTCACTTCATCTATCGCTTGTTCTTCAAGGTCTACACGAGCTGGAACAATTGTCTTATATAGTATTTGATCTCTATGTTCGTTTTCTTGTAGTGGAAAATAAACAGTTTGATCATAAATATCACGAGTTGCTGTTATGGATACTTCTTTATAAAGAGGGAGATATTTTTCAACTACGCATGGTGTATTGGCGATTAGGTTTCTCGCTTCATCTAAATCATTATTAGAATGAATGACAAGTTGACCTTTTCCATCATATCCACCAAAGCGCGTCTTGATAATAAAAGGGAAGCCTATTGTTTCAATCGCTTTATTCAAGTCTTGAGCGTGATTAACCTCTAAAAACGGTACAATGTTTACATTAGCGCTTTCTAATGTTTGTTTTTCAGTTAATCTATCTTGTAATAAAGCAACAGTTTCACTTCCTTGAGGAATATTATAATTATTGGAAAGTGTTTTTAATTGTTGTGCATCTATATTTTCAAATTCATAAGTTACTACTTTAGATATTTCACCTAATTGATTAAGTGCGTCTTCATTTGAATAATCCGCATTTATAAATTCATGAGCGACAAATTGTGCAGGACAATTCTCATCAGGATCAAGTATTGCTACTTTAAATCCTATTTTTTGTGCAGATTGTGCCATCATTTTACCTAATTGTCCGCCACCCACAATACCTATCATGTCACCAGTTTCGAGGTTATAATAAGTCATTTTGCATTTCCTCCACTTTATCGACTAAACTTTTTTCATAATTCACTAATTGTTTTCTTACATCTTCATCCGTCATACCAATCATTCTTGCTGCTAATATTCCAGCATTTTTAGAACCTGCTTTACCAATAGCTGTAGTTGCAACAGGTATTCCACCTGGCATTTGTACTATAGATAATAATGAGTCCATGCCTTTTAAACTTTTCGATTCAATTGGTACACCTATAACTGGAACTGTCGTTAACGACGCTACCATTCCTGGTAAATGTGCAGCTCCTCCTGCTCCAGCGATAATAATATCGATATTTTGACTAGTAGCATTTTTAGCAAAATCAACCATTTCTAATGGTGTTCTATGCGCAGATACAACCTTTTTTTCATATTGAATGCTAAAGTAATCCAGCATGTCACATGCTTCTTTCATAATTGGCCAATCTGAAGAACTACCCATTATTACTGCCACTTTCATGTAGGTCACCCTTTCAAATAGTTGAAATATTTAACTTTTATTGTGTATATTACAGATATAGCATAACAATTGATAATGCTATTTTCAATGGAAAAACGAACATTTTCTATATTTTTTATAAAAATTATTGATTTATGTTCGTATTAAAGGGATAATTTGTATTGTAAACATCATTAAAGTTCGATTTATTATTTAGGAGGCAATTTTCATGGTAGCTAAGATATTAGACGGTAGAGAAATAGCGAAGGCATATAGAGCAGATCTTCAAAGTGAAGTAGAAAAATTAAAAAAGCATAACATCGTACCAAAATTATCTGTAATATTAGTAGGTAATGACGGTGCTAGTAAAAGCTATGTTAATTCGAAAAAGAAAGCAGCCGAAAAGATTGGTATGATATCTGAAATCATACACATGGATGAATCATCAACAGAAGAAGAAGTGCTTAACGAGCTAGACAAATTAAATAATGATGATTCTGTGAGTGGAATTTTAGTGCAAGTACCACTACCTAAACAAGTTTCAGAATCTAAAGTATTAGAAGCAATTAACCCTGAAAAAGATGTAGATGGTTTTAACCCAATTAATATTGGTAGGTTATACACTGGTGAACGTACATTTGTTCCATGTACTCCATTAGGAATTATGGAAATTTTAAAACATGCAGAAATAGATTTAAAAGGTAAAAACGTAGCTGTAATTGGTAGAAGTCATATCGTAGGTCAACCTGTTAGTAAATTATTAACTGATCAAGATGCAACAGTTACGTTGTTACATTCTAAATCAACAAATACTGAAGAAGTATTAAAACAATCAGATGTAATCGTTAGTGCAGTAGGAAATGTACATCTCGTAACTAAAGATTTAGTTAAACCAGGAGCAGTCATTATTGATGTAGGTAACACACCAGATGATGACGGTAAACTTAAAGGTGATGTAGATTTCGAAGCCGTTAAAGAAGTAGCTGGCGCAATTACTCCTGTACCTGGTGGCGTTGGTCCCCTTACAATTACTATGGTGTTAAATAATACATTACTAGCTGAAAAATGGAAAAACGGAATAGAATAAAAAAATATATTAAAATAGGCTGAGACAATTAATTGTCCCAGCCTATTTTAATTTTATTGTCAGTTATTTTTATCAGTCTTCGTGTTCATTTCAGATCCTTCCTGAATCACACGATATAGTACATAAAATTTATACGTTTGTAATACTCATTTTTGGACCGAATGGTTCGAAATGTACATCTGATTGATTGATGTTTAATTTACTTAATTCATCAAAAATTGTATCCATAAATGTTATACCACCACATAGATAAATATCTACGTCTTTATCGATCCATGCTTTTAGTTCGTCACTTGTTAAGTAACCATCTCTTTCTTTTAAGTGATAAGTTACTTTAACATTATTATTCATTGCATTTAATGCAGCTATTTCGTCTTTGAAAGGCACATCTTTTTCTGATTCGTTAACGTGTACGAAATGAACTTCTTTGCCTTTATATCCTTCATCTTCTAACATAGCTAACATTGGTGTAACGCCTGCTCCTGAAGATAATAGTAATATTTTTTTGTCATCTGCTGATTCTACTTTGAAATCACCTGCTGGAGCTGAAATTTCTATTGTATCTCCAACTGAGTAGCTATTGTGTAAGTCGTGTGATACTAGTCCTTTTTTCTCACCGAATCCTTCTTTTTTAACTGCAAATCTAATTTTGCCATCATTTTTAACAGAATAAATTGAATAATGTCTTAATGCTAAATTGTCGTCATTTGTAGGTTTAATACGAACAGTAATATATTGACCAGCTACTAAATCTGGTACTTTAATATTCTCTACTGGTTCTACTTCAAATGATTTCATTGAAGTACCTTGGTATTCAATATTAGTAATTTTAAATGATTTAAAATCTTCCCAAGCTGCTTGTTCATACATTGCTTTTTCCATTTGAATGAATACACCAGCTATTTCACCATATGCTTCTTCCCAAGCATTCATAATATCATCTGTTGCTGCATCACCTAGTACTTCTTTAATTGCTTTTAATAGAAATTCTCCAACTATAGGATAATGTTCTTCTTTTACTTGTAATGCACGATGTTTATGTGCGATTTGATTCACATTAGGTACGATTGCTTCTAAATGATCAATATGTTTAGCTGCTGCTAATACTGTTTGTGCTAATGCTGTTTGTTGTTTACCTTGTTTTTGATTTGATTTATTAAATATGTTTAATAATTCTGGGTGTGCTTCAAACATTCTTTCATAAAATACTTTTGTAATTTCATTTCCGTGTTCTTCTAACACAGGTACTGTTTGTTTGACGATTTCTTTAGTTTGTTCTGATAACATCAGAATCCCCCTCTAAAAGATATATTTTAAATACATCTTTAATTGTAAATAATTTCACAATGTTTATCAACAAATTTTGCAATAGTTTACAAAATTGTCACTTATCAATAAAACATAAATTGAATCATTGTTTTTTACATACAATATTAAGTATAATTAATATATTAAAAGGAGGCTGAACTTTATGAAGCTCACCCAATATACGGACTATTCGTTGCGCGTGCTTATGTATCTTGCTCAACAGAATAAACAATCTCAAATAGAAGAGATTGCGAATTTTTATGGGATTTCTAAAAACCATCTAACTAAAGTAGTTCATCAACTCGTAAAATTAGGCTATTTAAAATCTATAAGAGGAAGAAATGGCGGAATTATTCTCAACAAGTCACCTCAAGATATAAATATCGGGAAACTTGTGCGTTTAACAGAAGATCACTTTGAATTAGTAGAATGCTTTAATATGGAAACTAATACTTGCCCTATCGCATTAAATTGTGGATTACAAGGTGCACTTAATCATGCTTTAAATGAATATCTTCTTACTTTAGATAAATATTATTTAAGTGATATTATCCCCAAAAATACTCTAAAAGAAACACTTTATACTCCTTGATAATTGAAATCGGTCTAAAGGTCGATGTAAATGTGACAACATTGCGATAATATTTTAAATAATAAGGAATTGATGCACGAGTCGTGTTATTCTTTTCTTATAGTTTACAACAAAGGAGTACATAATTATGATGAATAAAATATTACAATCATTAACAGTTCTTGGTGTATCAGCATCATTAGTTACACCTTCTTTAACTGCAAGTGCTACTAGCAATAGTCTGCCACAAATTAAAGGTGTTGAAGGAGACGTTGTTGAAAAAGGTAGCGATTATGATTCATTAAAGGGAATTAAAGCATATGATAAAGAAGACGGTGACTTAACTAACAAGATTAAAGTTACTGGTGATGTAGATACTTCTAAATTAGGAAAATACAAAGTACAGTATAAAGTTACGGATTCTGATGGTGGATATCGAACTAAATGGCACTATGTTTATGTAGTAAAAGAAGGTTCTTTAAATGGAACAAAAGATAAAGCGACTGATGATAAAGACAAATCTAAAGCTGAAGTAGCTTCTAATAAAAAGACTTCAACTAAAAACTTAGATGACAATATGCCTCTTATTACGGTACCTACTAAAGACTTAGTATACCAAGGCGATCACTTTGACCCAATGAAAGGTGTTAAAGGTGTAGATAAAAAAGATGGCGACATAACTGATAAAGTTTCAGTTAAAGGTGATATTGACACTTCAAAAACTGGCTTACAATATATAACTTATCATGTTAAAGATTCTGATGGTTATTACTACACATATAAACGCGGAGTTTACGTAAACGATGCTGAATTAGCACCTAATCCAGAAATGACAGGTGTCAAAGATACTACAGTTAAAAAAGGTGAAGATTTCGACCTTTTAAAAGATGTAAAAGCTAAAGACAAGTCAGGAAAAGATTTAACTTCAGACATAGTAACGAGTGGCGAAGTAAATACTCATAAACCTGGTGAATATAAAGTTGGATATGCAGTGTCAGATTCTGATGGTCATATCACTGCTCAAGGAAGAACAATTACAGTGAAATAAAATAAAACGCTCAATCCGAAAATTAACGGATTGAGCGTTTTATTTTTATTAGGAAATTTATCATACATAATTGAATTTTTATTACATTTTAATTTTTCATAATATCCTGAAAAATCAATGTTTTTGCTAATTTTTGATTGTTTTTATAGATTTAAAAACCATTTTAAAATGTACACAAAAATTTAACATTTAGGTAAAATCCCGTCATATCAAAGGTTTTTTTATACTTTTCGGAATTATAACGCTTACACTCCGTTTGATAGCCTTGTAAATATGTGCAAATCCTTTAAAATTGAGGTCTAGCCATATATATAGGTATATAGAAAATTTGGGAGGTAAAAAACGTGGCAAAGTTAAAGTCAATACTTCTCATGTCAACATTAGGTATTTTACTTAGTGGTTGTTCAAATTTAGAAGTATTAAACCCCAAAGGCCCGATGGCAGAAGATTCTCGTTTCTTAATTATCTTTTCAATTATAATGATGGTCTTCATAGTCATTTTGGTCTCAGTTTTGTTTTTAATATTTATTATAAAATATAGAAAAACAAAAAACGAATCAACTGGTACAATGCACCACAACTTCATCTTAGAAGCAGTATGGTTTATAATTCCTGTTATCATACTTGTGATACTGGCTGTACCAACAATTAAATCTCTTTATTCTTATGAAGAACCACCTAAATCTGATGAAGATCCAGTAGTTATTTATGCTACAAGTGCTGGTTATAAATGGTTCTTTAGTTATCCAGATGAAAAGGTTGAAACAGTCAATCATGTAACTATTCCAGAAGGTCGCCCAGTTTTATTTAAACTGCAATCTATGGATATGATGACAAGTTTCTGGATTCCACAATTAGGTGGACAGAAATATGCCATGACAAGCATGACAATGGATTGGACATTGCAAGCTAATGAAACTGGTTCCTTTAAAGGAAGAAACTCAAACTTTAATGGTGAAGGTTTCTCAAGACAAACATTTAACGTAAATTCAGTAAGTTCAGAAGACTACGATAAATGGGTTTCAAAATCTCAAAAACGTAAAACAATTGATCAAGATACATTCGATCACCAACTTTTACCTACAACTCAGAATCAGGAACTTACTTATAGCGGTACACATTTAGCATATGTTGATCCGGCTTCAGATCCGGAATATATCTTCCATGCATTTAAACGTTTCCGTTATGAACCAAAAGATCCAAACTTCTATGACGAAAGTGAAGGCGTAACTGATAAGCCGGTATTACCTGCTCGTAAAGTAACTGTTACTAACCCTAACTATGAACGTCATGGAATGAAACCTATGATTCTTCCAAATAATGAAAAATATGATAGTGACTTCAAGAAAGACGAAAAACATCATATGGACGAAATGGAAAAAATCCAAGAAGATGCTAAATCTGAAGATGAAAAGAAAGATGAGCAATCTTCAAATAAAAACCATGGAGGTGACAAGTAATGAATTTTCCATGGAATGAATTTATCGTACAAAGCGACTGGATGATTACAATGGCGCAAGTCATGCTTGTATTAACAGGTATCTGCGTCGTTGGTGGATTAACTTATTATAAAAAATGGAAATGGTTATATACTGAATGGTTAACTTCAGTCGACCATAAAAAAATCGGTGTAATGTATATTCTTTCTGCAATCATTATGTTCTTCCGTGGTGGTGTAGATGCTCTTCTTATCCGCCTACAATTAATGACACCAGATAATACATTACTAGAATCTCAGCACTATAATGAAATCTTTACAACACATGGTGTTATCATGATTATCTTCATGGCTATGCCGTTCTTAATTGGTTTAATGAACGTTGTTGTACCATTACAATTAGGTGCTCGAGATGTTGCATTCCCAATGTTAAATAACTTAAGTTTCTGGTTATTTGCTGCCGGAATGGGATTATTCAATATTTCATTCGTACTTGGTGGTGCTCCAGCTGCTGGTTGGACAAACTATGCTCCACTTGCAACTGATTTCAGTCCAGGTACTGGTATCAATTATTATTTAATTGCAATACAAATTGCAGGTATTGGTACGTTAATGACTGGTATTAACTTCTTTGTTACTATCTTAAAATTACGTACTAAATCTATGAAATTTATGCAAATTCCGATGTTCTCAATGACAACATTAATTACATCATTATTAATCATCTTAGCCTTCCCTATTTTAACTGTCGCTCTTGCATTAATGACTTTCGACCGTTTAATGGGAACAAACTTCTTTGAAGTAGCTAATGGTGGTATGCCAATGCTATGGGCTAACTTCTTCTGGGTTTGGGGTCACCCTGAAGTATATATACTTGTATTACCAGCATTCGGTATTTATTCAGAAATTATCCCAACATTTGCTAGAAAACGTTTATTCGGACATCAAAGTATGGTCTGGGCAACAAGTGGTATTGCATTCTTAAGTTTCTTAGTTTGGGTTCACCATTTCTTCACAATGGGTAATGGTGCATTAGTAAACTCATTCTTCTCAATAACTACAATGTTAATCGCAGTACCAACCGGTGTTAAAATATTCAACTGGCTATTCACCTTGTATAAAGGACGAATTTCCTTTGAATCACCAATGCTATTCTCATTAGCATTCATTCCTAACTTTACATTAGGTGGTGTTACAGGTGTCATGCTTGCTATGGCAGCTGCAGACTATCAATACCACAATACGTATTTCTTAGTGGCACATTTCCACTACGTAATTATTGCTGGTGTTGTATTCGCATGTTTCGCAGGTTTAATTTTCTGGTATCCAAAAATGTTTGGTTACAAATTAAATGAAAAAATCAATCAATGGTTATTCTGGACATTTACTCTAGGATTTAACTTATGTTTCTTACCACAATTCTTACTTGGCTTAGATGGTATGCCACGTCGTTTATACAAATACACTCAATCAGATGGATGGTTCTCATTAAACTTCATCTCAACAATCGGTGCATTCTTGATGGGTATAGGATTCTTAGCGTTAGTTTGGAACGTAGTATATAGTTACGGTAAAGCTAAACGTGAAGCAAATGGTGACAACTGGAACGGTTTAGGTAGAACATTAGAATGGGCTACTGCTTCAGCAATGCCACCACATTACAACTTTGCAATCACACCAAAATGGTATGATACTGAAACATTTGTAGAAATGAAACAAAATGGTAAACACTACCTTGATGATCATGACTATAAAGATATTCATATGCCAAATAATACACACGTTGGTTTCTGGATGGCAGTTTGTTTCCTATTCGGAGGTTTCTTCTTAGTATTTGAAACGTATATTCCAGCAATTATCTTTGGTATAGGCGTATTAGCATGTATGGTATTTAGAAGTTTCGAAAAAGACTACGGTTACCATATTCATGCTGAAGAATTAGAAGAAAATGAAGCAAAATTACGTGAATTGCGCAAACAAGAATTACAGGAAAAGGAGGACAATAAAGATGAGTAATGAACAACATAAAACAATTGATACTGTTAATGAAACAGGCCAATTAAACAAACTCGGATTTTGGGTCTTTCTTACTGCAGAAGTTGCGTTATTCGGTACTTTATTTGCAACATTCTTAGTATTACAAAAAAGTGGTTCTTACGGTGGTTTTACTACACCAGAACTATTTGAATTACCATTAGTAATGATAATGACATTCCTTTTATTAGTAAGTAGTTACACTTGTGGTATCGGTGTACATTACATGCGTAAAGAAAATGTCAAAATGATGATGGTATGGATGATCATCACATTATTACTAGGTGCAGGATTCGTTGGATTTGAAGTATACGAATTCACACATTATGTTCATGAAGGTGTTACACCACAATTAGCATCATTCTGGTCTGGATTCTTTATACTTTTAGGAACACATGGTCTTCATGTTACTTTAGGTGTATTCTGGATAACAGGCGTATTAATTCAAATTGCTACACGTGGATTAAACGAACATAATGCACCAAAAGTATTTATCGGAAGCTTATATTGGCATTTCCTTGATGTTGTATGGATCTTTATCTTTACACTAGTTTATCTTGTAGGGATGGTGAGTGGATCATGAATAAAACAGTCGTTACGCATACAGTCGGTTTAATATTTTCAATTTTACTTACGTTGTTAGCTGTTTATGTTATGTTATACACTGGCATGTCACTACAAGTAAGAACTTCAATTATTATAGGATTTGCATTTATACAAGCATTAGTTCAATTATTAATGTTCATGCATTTAACAGAAGGACCAGATGGACGTGCAACAGCCTTCAAAGTACTATTCGCAGTAATTATTACTTTATTAGTAGTAATCGGTACTTATTGGGTTATGGTTGGCGGACATAGTGCCCATATGTAATACCTATATATTAAAAGCCACTCTGAATAGAGTGGTTTTTTTAATTTTGTTTTTATGAGGGAATATTGGGGGCTCTTGCTTACACTTCTCTCCACTTGTGTGAATATGGATGTTCTTGCTTACACTTCTTTCCACTTGTGTGAATATGGGCACCCTTGCTTACACTTCTTTTTAGTTATGTGAATATAGATGTCCTTAGTTACACTTCTCTCCACTTGTGT